>DASYGP010000022.1:0-131005 GCA_035999615.1 Mycobacteriales bacterium | reverse complement strand
CGTCTTCACGGTGGCATCCGGCTTGTGCGCCCTCAGCGGCAGCCTCGGTGAGCTCACCGCCATGCGGGTATTGCAGGGCGTCGGTGGGGCGATGATGGTTCCGGTCGGCCGGCTCGCCGTCTTGCGCAGCACGGGCAAGGCAGACCTGATCAAGGCCATCGCCTATCTGACCTGGCCGGCGCTGGCAGCGCCCTTGGTGGCGCCCGTCCTCGGCGGGGTCCTGAGCACCTACGCCTCTTGGCGTTGGATCTTCGTGGTGAACATCCCGCTCGGGGTGATCGCGTTTTTCGTGACCCTGCGCATCGTCCCGCAGGCGCGACCGGGTGGACCCCGACGCCTCGACTGGCGGGGCTTTTTGTGGGGCGGTGTCGGTCTGGGGACGTTGCTGTTCGGTACCGAAGCGGTCAGCGCCGGCAACGTCAACTGGCCCAGGGCCGGAGCGGCGGTCGCGGTGGGCAGCCTGCTGATCGGGCTCGCGGTCCGGCATCTGCGCCGCACCGCCGAACCCCTCGTGAATCTGCGCGTGCTACGGATACCCACGTTCCGGGTCACCAACGTGGGTGGTTCGCTCTACCGGATGGCGATCGGGGCCGTGCCGTTCCTGCTGCCGTTGCTGTTTCAGGACGGCTTCGGCTGGAGCCCGGTCAAGTCTGGGGTACTGGTGATCGCGGTGTTCGCCGGCAATATCGGGATCAAGCCGCTGACCAGCCCGCTACTACGCCGGTTCGGGTTCAAGCGGGTGCTCATCGCCTCAGCGCTGCTGGGCGGCGTTTCCATCGCGGTCTGCGGCCTGCTCCGATCCGGCACGCCGCTGCCGGTCATCATCGGCGTGCTGTTCGTGAGCGGGGTAGCCCGCTCGGTGGCGTTCACCGCGTACAACACGATTGCGTTCGCCGACGTTGCCCCGACGGAATTGAACAGCGCCAACACGCTGTGGGCGACGGTGAACCAGCTCGCGATGGGTCTCGGGGTGGCGTTGGCCGCGGTCGCGTTGCGCCTGGGGACGCCGGTCAGCCATCTGTTCGGTTCCTACCGGTCCGCCTCGGCACCCTTCACCGTCGCGTTCTTTGCGCTGTCGGCGCTGGCATTTTTCTCGATCGCCGAATCGGTGTCGCTGCCGGCAGGGGCTGGATCTTCCCTCAATGCGCGGCGTTGAGGGAAGATGGCCAACCCCGTCCGGTCACCGCGAGTGGGCCTGCATGGCGGCGAGGTCCGCCTGCATCGACGGGCCGTAGTGGCCGTTCAGCGCCAGCTGCAGCTCTCGCCGGCCTCGCGCCTCGGCCCGAAGTTCCCGCACCCGGCTGACCAATCCCGGCGCAGCGCTCTCAGCGCGACGGCGGGGAAGGACAGCGGTGGACAGGAACGAGGTGACGCTCACGTTGACTCCTTGGTAGTGGGTATTACTCCTACCGTTAACAAGTCGCGGCGAGGCGGGGATGTGCCGGCTTTACGCGTGAGCTGGCTCACTTTGCACGGATGTGTCCGGGCGTCGTGCCCGGCGAAGGGAGGCCGATGACCGTCGGCGCACCCGTGCTGCACCTGCGCGGGCCGGTGCTCGTCGGGCCGGACGACGTGCGCGACCAGGCCTGGGTCGTCGGCGGCCGGTTGACGTTCACGCGGCCGGGGAGCGGCGCGGCGTCGACCACGCTGGCTGGTTGGGTGGTGCCCGGTCTCGTGGACGCGCACTGCCACGTGGGGTTGGGCCCGGAGGGCGTCGTCGATGAGGCCACGGCGGAGCGGCAGGCGTTGACCGACCGGGACGCGGGCGCGCTCCTGCTGCGGGACGCCGGCTCCCCGGCCGATACCCGCTGGATAGATCATCGCGCCGACCTGCCCGTGCTGATCCGGGCCGGGCGGCATATCGCCCGCCCTCGCCGCTACGTGCGCAACTTCGCCGAGGAAGTCGAACCCGACGAGCTGGTTGACACGGTTCGCCGGCAGGCGGCACGGGGCGACGGCTGGGTGAAGCTGGTCGGCGATTGGATCGATCGCGCGAGCGGTGATTTGGCGCCGTGTTGGCCGCAACCCGAGCTGCAGCAGGCCATCGCGGCGGCGCACGACCTGGGCGCGCGGGTCACCGCGCACTGCTTCGGCGCCGACTGCCTGCGGGACCTGCTCGATGCCGGTATCGATTGCGTTGAGCACGCCACCGGCCTGGACCCGACCACCGCAGCCGTGTTCGCCCGGCGCGGTGTCGCGATCGTGCCCACCTTGGTGAACATCGCCACCTTCCCCGCGATCGCCGACAGCGCGCAAGAAAAGTTCCCGCGTTACGCCCGGCACATGCGGGACCTGCACCGGCGCCGCTACGACACCGTGCGCGCTGCGCATGAAGCCGGCGTCTCGGTCTTCGCGGGCACCGACGCGGGGGGGTCTCTCGCCCATGGACTGATCGCGCACGAGGTGAGCCAGCTGGCGGCCGCCGGGCTCCCGCCGGTGCGGGCGCTGGACGCGGCCTGCTGGGGGGCCCGCAGCTGGCTGGGCCAGGCCGGCCTCAGCGAGGGCGCCCCGGCCGATCTCCTGGTATGTCGTGAAGATCCTCGCGTTGACCTGAACACCTTGCGGGCGCCGGCCCAGGTAGTGCTGCGTGGAGCAGTGCGGTCGCGCGCATGACGAACGCCGGATCGACCCACCCCATCAAGGGCCATGGATGGTACGACGACATGCCGTGGCTGGCCCGGTACCCGCAGGGTCAACCCGCCCAGCTCACCGCTGAGCACGCAACGGGCCTGGGCATGTGGCAGTCGGCGGTGCGGCGGGCGCCAGACCGCGTCCTGGTCCGCTATTTCGACGGCGCCTTGACCGTGCGGGAGATGGACCGGCAGAGCGATGCGTTGGCCTGCGCCCTGCAGCAGCGCGGTTTTCGCCCCGGTGACCGGCTCGGCATCTTTCTGCAGAACGTGCCGCAATGGGTGATTGCCCTCCTCGCGGCGTGGAAGGCCGGCGGGGTGGCGGTCGCCATCAATCCGATGAATCGCGAACGGGAGTTGACGTATCTGCTGCGCGATTCCGGTGCCAGCGTTCTGGTCTGTCACGAGGACCTGTTTGCCGTGGCACGCGATGTCATTCCGGCGACGGCGGTGCATACCGTCATCACGACCAGCGCGCTGGATTATCAAACCCGCGACGACCAGCGAGTCTTCGGAGCTGTTTACCGCCAGCGCTTCCAGGGCACCGAAGACCTGCTCGAGCTCGTTCAGCATTACCTGGGGCGCGGCCCGATCCCGTCGCCGGTGGCGCCCGGTGACGTCGCCGTCTTGACGTACACCTCAGGCACCACGGGTGAACCCAAGGGCGCCATGAACACCCACCGCAACGTCTGCTTCACGGCGCAGGTTTATCGAGACTGGATCGGCATCACCGGGGGAGACGTCATCCTCGGCGCCGCCCCGCTGTTCCACATCACCGGGCTGATCGGCCACGTGGGGCTGGCGTTGCTCCTCCCCGCGCCGCTGATCCTCGGCTACCGCTTCCACCCGCTCGTCCTGCGGGATGCGGTGGTGGAACACCGGCCCACGTTCGTCATTGCCGCGATCACCGCCTTCGTGGCCCTGGCCAATAGTGGGGTAGCCAAAGCGGATCTTGCCTCGCTGACCAAGACGTTCTCCGGCGGGGCGGCGATAGCGCCGGCGACCCGGGAACGGATCTTGGCGCAGCTGGGTCTGGATGTGCACCAGGCCTACGGCCTGACCGAAACCACCTCGCCCTCCCACCTTCAGCCATGGGGCGTTCCCGCGCCCGTCGATGACGTCAGCGGCGCCCTGTCCGTCGGGATACCGGTGTTCAACACGGTGGTGCGGATCGTGGGGGAGGATGGCGCACTTGTTCCACCTGGACAGCTGGGGGAGCTGGAAATCGAGGGTCCTCAGGTCGTGCCGGGCTACTGGAACAAGCCGGCGGCAACCGCCGAGTCGCTGCCCGGCGGCCGGTTGCGTACCGGGGATGTGGGATTCATGAACCCCGAGGGCTGGTTTTTCCTCGTGGACCGCAAGAAGGACATGATCAATGCCGCCGGATACAAGGTGTGGCCGCGGGAGGTGGAGGACGTCCTCTACGAGCATCCGGCGGTACGGGAGGCCGCGGTCATCGGCGTTCCCGACGCGTATCGCGGTGAGACGGTGAAGGCGTTCGTGAGCCTGTGGCCCGGACACGACGTGACGCCCGAGGAGCTGATCGCCCATTGCCGGGCGACCATGGCGGCGTACAAGTATCCGCGCACCGTCGAGGTCCTGGCCGATCTGCCCAAGACCACCAGCGGCAAGATCCTTCGCCGGGAGCTTCGCGTCCGCGGCGAAGCTGCCGCCGGCTAGTACATCACCAGCCCGGCGGCCACGTTCAGGTCCTGCCCAGTGATCGCGGCGGCCTTCGGCGAGGCCAGAAACGCTGTGGCCTCGGCAACTTCCCGGGCGGTGACCATGCGTTTGAGTGGGGCGTCATCGGTGAAGGACGCCTTGGATTCAGCCAACGACACTCCGCGGGCTGCCGCCTGCCGCTCAATGGCCCAGTCCATCCGCTCTCCCTCGACCGCCCCCGGGGAGACCAGGTTCACCCGGATGCCCAGCGGCCCAATCTCGGTCGCCAACGTCCGCACCAGGCCGATGAGTGCCATCTTCGAGGCCGCATACGGGGTGCGATTGACGAGCGGACGCTTACCGGTCACCGATCCGATCATGATGATGGAGCCGGACTTTGCGGCGATCATGGTGGGAAGGAACGCTCGGCAGCACAAAAACGCGCCCGTCACGTTGACCTGGAAGGTCTGCTCCCATTCCTCGAGGTCGACTTCCCACAACGGTTTGCTCGGGCCGCCCACCCCGCTGTTGTTGACCAGAATGTCGACGCGCCCGAACTCCGCGAGCGCCTGCGCGGCGCCGGCCTGGATCGAGGCAGGGTCGGTCAGGTCCATCGGAACGACCAGTGCCCGACCGCCATCATCGCGGATGCGTCCGGCCAGCTCCTGCATGCCGTGCATCGAGCGGCCGGCAAGGACAACTGCGGCTCCTTCCGCGGCCAGCTGGGAGGTGATCTCCCGCCCTATCCCGCTGCCCGCGCCGGTCACGACGGCCACCGAACCCTCGAGCAGCATGCCTTCTCCTGTCCCAGTCGTCAGTAATAAGGCTATCGGCCATGGGGCTACTTGATGGCGAGGGCATTCAGCGGGGAGCCGGCCGCGCCGGTGATCGGTAGGGCCGCCGCGGAGAGCAGGAACTCATAGACGCCGTCCGCACGACAATCCTGGCTGATGGCGGCCAGGTCCCAGATCTCCCCGAAGGGAATGCCCATGTGCACGAGAGCGGCGATATGCAGTGGCTGGAACAGGTCGATCTCGTTGGGGCGCACCTCGCAGCCCCAGGTGTCCGTGGCGATAGCCGCGATGTCATGGGCGTGCAGCCACGGCGCGGTGTAGAGCGACAGCCCCGGTGCCGGACCTCCGTTGTAATCGCCCCAGGCGTCGCGGCGCGCCTCCAGTAAGCCGGTCCGCACGATCACGGCATCGCCCGTTTTGATGTCTACGCCCTGCGCGGCGGCGGTCTGGTCAAGGTCGTCGATGGAAATGGCGTAGCCCGGTTCGAGGCAGCTCACCTTTTTGTAGTTGGCCACGTCGAGCAGTACTCCGCGCATGATGAACTTCTCGCGGAATACCTGAATTCCGCACCTCTCGGCGCCATGAGCGGTGACGCTGTTCGCATCGAACCCGTTGTAGAGCTTGCCTCTCCAAAAAATGTGGGCCAGCGAGTCCCACTGCGTGCCGGCCTGGTTTGGCATCACCAGGACATCGTCGGAGAACCCAAATCCCTTGGACGCGCCGAATCCCCCTGGCAGGGTGTCCTGCGCCCCTGACATGTAGTCGGTGCCGGTGGCCGTCATGAGGTTTAACGGATTGGCGCGAAACCCACCAGACTGAGGACCCTTCAGGTCATACGGCAGCGACATCGAGATGACCTTGCCCTGACGAACCAGGGAGGCGGCGGCGGTGATCTGCTCGGGACCGACATGGTTCAGGGCGCCGAGCTGATCTTCAGCCCCCCACCGTCCCCAGTTGGAGTATCTCGAAATATAGTCCGCGATGACGTCGTCGCCGTGAAACGCGACAGCATCGGTTGGCGTCGTTCCCATACTTTCTCCTGCCTGCGTCAAGGCACCAAAGGGCAATGGCCTAAGCTCACCGATGTTGACCTCTGTCGCACGAAGTAGATCATATCCGGTTTCGTTCTGACCTCCTGGGGGTGTCGCCCGCGATGGCGAAGATTAAGGTGCAAACGCCTGTCGTCGAGCTTGATGGCGATGAAATGACCCGCATCATTTGGTCGTTCATCAAGTCACAGCTGATTCTGCCGTATCTGGATATTGAGCTGGAGTATTACGACCTGGGCATCGAGCACCGCGACGCGACCGATGACCGGGTCACCGTTGATGCGGCGGAGGCGATCAAGCGTCACGGCGTCGGGGTCAAGTGCGCCACCATCACCCCGGACGAGGCTCGGGTGGAGGAGTTCGGCCTGAAGCGGATGTGGAAGTCGCCGAACGGGACGATCCGCAACATTCTCGGCGGCGTGATCTTCCGGGAGCCCATCGTCATCTCCAACATTCCGCGCCTGGTGTCGGGCTGGACCAAGCCCATCGTGATCGGTCGTCATGCCTTTGGTGATCAGTACCGCGCCACCGACACCCTGATCCCGGCTGAAGGCACGTTGACGCTGACGTTCACGCCCAAGGACGGGACCTCGCCGATCGAGCTTGAGGTCTATGACTTTCCGAGCCCAGGTATCGCCGTGGCCATGTACAACTTGGACTCGTCCATCCGGGACTTCGCCCGCGCCTCGATGCGCTATGGGCTTGACCGGGGGTTCCCGGTCTACCTGAGCACGAAGAACACCATCTTGAAGGCGTACGACGGCCGGTTCAAGGACCTGTTCGCTGAGGTATATGCCACCGAGTTCGAGCAAGAGTTTGCGGCCGCCGGCATCACTTATGAACACCGCCTCATCGACGACATGGTGGCCGCGGCGATGAAGTGGGAGGGCGGGTACGTCTGGGCCTGCAAGAACTACGACGGCGACGTGCAGTCCGACACCGTGGCGCAGGGCTTTGGCTCGCTCGGCCTGATGACGAGCGTGTTGATGACTCCTGACGGCAAGACCGTCGAGGCCGAGGCGGCGCACGGGACGGTCACGCGTCATTTCCGTCAGCACCAGCAGGGCCAGCCGACGTCCACCAACCCCATTGCCTCGATCTTCGCCTGGACGCAGGGCCTCGACCACCGCGGCAAGATGGACAACACCCCGGAGCTGAGCGAGTTCGCCAAGACCCTTGAGCGGGTGTGCGTCCAAACGGTCGAGGAAGGAAAGATGACCAAGGACCTGGCCCTGCTGGTCGGCAAGGATCAGCAGTGGCAGACCACCGAGGAGTTCCTGACCTCCATCGATGACAACCTGCAAAAGGCAACGCGGGCCTCAGCTTGACCGAAGCGCCGCGTCCGGTGCCGGAGCGCCGGGTACCGGACGCGGCGCTGCGCCGTATCGTCCCTTTGCTTGCGCTGGCGTCCGGTCTCGCGGTCGCCAACCTCTACTACGCGCAACCGCTGCTGGTGCCGATTGCCAAGTCCTTCCAGGTGTCGACGGGCACCGCCGCCAACGTCATCACCCTCACCCAGCTCGGCTATGCCGCCGGCCTTGTCTTGTTGGTTCCGCTCGGCGACCTGGTCGAGAACCGGCGCCTGATCACCCGCATCCTGCTGGGTACCGCCGCCGCCTTGGCGGCAACCGCGTTCGCGCCCTCATTCGGCCTGTTCCTGGCGGCATCGCTGGTGGTGGGCCTCACCTCGGTGGTGGTGCAGGTGGTGGTGCCGCTGGCCGCCAATCTTGCCCCGGCGCACATGCGGGGCCAGGTCGTCGGGCAGGTCACGAGCGGACTGCTGCTGGGTATTCTGCTGGCCCGAACCGTCTCCAGTCTGCTGGCAGCGGTAGTGAACTGGCGGGCCATCTACCTGCTGTCCGCGGTCCTCATGCTGAGCCTCTCCTTGCTGCTGCGCCGGTTGCTGCCTACCCATACACCCGCCATGTCCAGTAGCTATGGGTCGCTGCTGCGCAGTGTGGGCGGCCTGATTCGCACCGAACCCCTGTTGCGGCGGCGGTCCGGCTATCAGGCGTTGATGTTCGGTGCATTCAGCGTCTACTGGTCGAGCGTGGCCCTCGAGCTCGTCCACACCCATCACATGTCCCAAGCGGGGATCGGCATCTTTGCCCTGGTGGGGGCGGCCGGCGCGGCAGCCGCCCCGGTGGTGGGACGGTTGGCCGACCGCGGCCACGGCGTGGCCACGACCGGCATCGGATTGGCCCTCGCTGCGCTCGCCCTGGTCATCGCCGCGGTCGGCCACCATCAGCTGGTGCTGCTCGCGTTGGGGGCGATCCTGCTCGACTTCGCGATGCAGGGCACCCAGGTCACCGGCATGCGCGCGATCTACAACATCCAGCCGGCCGCCCGGAGCCGGATGAACACCGCCTACATTGCGACCACTTTCGTCGGAGGCACCTCCGGATCGGCCCTGTCGGCCGGCCTGTACGGGGCCTACGGCTGGACGACGACCGCGCTGGTCGGTGCGGCGCTTCCCACGGTGGGACTGGTGGGCTGGAGCGTGCGGACCGTGCGCACCGCGCGCACCGCACGGAGCCCCCGCACCGCGCGCCCAGCCGGGGGCTGATCCGCCAGGGGGTCAGCGGCGAGTGGTTTCGGCTTCCCTATCCACGCGCGCTCCCAGCGCCCCCGCCGCCAACGCGCGGAGCTTCACCTTCTGGGTCTTCGCGGTCGGGGTCTTCGGCAATTCGGCGGCGAACTCGACATAGCGGGGGACCTTGAAGGCGGCCAGGCGTTCGGTGCACCAGCCGAAGATGTCCTCCGCGGTGGCTTCGTGGCCCGGTCTGGGCACGACATAGGCGAGCAGGTCCTCGTCGGTCAGCTCGGAGGGGACGCCGATCACCGCCGCTTCCAGGACGGCGGGATGGCGTTCGATGAGCCGCTCCACCTCCAGTGAGGAGACGTTTTCCCCGCGCCTGCGGACAATGTCTTTCTTGCGATCGACGAAGAAGAAGTACCCGTCCGGGTCGCAGTAGGCGCTGTCGCCGGTGTGCAGCCAGCCGTCCACCAGCACCTCGGCGGTGCGCTGCGGATCGCGGAAATAGCCGTGCATCATGGCCGCATTGCGCAGCAGCAGTTCGCCGACGACGCCCGGTTCCACGTTGCGTCCCGCCTCGTCGACGACCCGAGCCTCGGTTCTGGGCACTGACGGGTCCGGGTGGTGGCGCGGAATTCCCATCGAACCGGCACGACGGTCCGGCCCGAAAGGCTCGAGCAGCCCGAAGGTCGTCTCACTCATCCCGAACCCGGAGATGGCCTGCAGCCCGAAGCGCTGCTCGATGCCGGCGCGGATTTCCGCTGCGAGCGCCGGGACGCCGTACGCGGTGTGCACGTCGTTGTCCCCGTCGTCGGGGGACGGTTCCTTCTTGGACAAGATTATGGTCATCGCACCGATGAAATTGAAAACGTTCACCCGGTGCTGTCGGACATGGGGCCAGAACTGGCTGGCGCTGAACCGGGGGGCCAGCACGATCGCCCCACCGACGCCGATGGCTCCCATCGTGGAGTAGGCCTGCGAGTTGATGTGAAACAGCGGCAGGCAGGCGTAAATGCGCTGACCTGACGCCATCCGCATCCAGTAGCCGTAAGCCTGCCCGGTCAGGACGAAATTTCGGTGCGTCTGCATCACGCCTTTGGGGTTCCCGGTTGTTCCCGAGGTGTAGATCAGGCTGATGAGATCATCGCCGTGCAGGTCCACGGGCGGCGCGCTCGGTTGCGCGCTCGCCATGGCCTCGGTAAATGAGTCGAACGACGGATGGGGCTGCACGGTCAGCACCTGAGCGAGCGACGGTGCGTCGGCCACGATCGAGGCGAACACGGGGAGGTAGGAGTCGCTCACCAGCGCGAAGCGCGCCTCGGAGTCGGTGACGAGGTAGCGCGCCTCTTCGCTCCGAAACCCGGTGTTGATCGCGACGAGAACCCCGCCGACCTTGATCAGGCCGAGCCAGGCGTAGAGGAACTCGGGGCAGTTGTCGACCATGAAGGCGACCCGATCGCCCTTCCGGACGCCCAGGTCATGCCAGACCCGCGCTGCGCGGTCGGCGCGATCGTTGACGCTGGCGTAGCTGTGCGCGGAACCATCCGCCGTCCAGATGAGGTAGGGCGCCTCGGGATGCGCGGCGACCGCGTCTTCCCAAAAGCGGCGCACGTTCAGTCTCGCGAGATCCATGCGCGCTCCCCGGGGGCACTATGAGACACTGTCTCTGACAGGCCTCGAACTATACCCACGCTGGAGACCGCTGTGCAGACGTGCGACGCCCTGAGCGTGACGGTGCTCGTCGACAACTACATCGACATGCTGGTGCCCGATGGTCCGGGGATTCGTCGCCAGGGAATGCCCGAACACTTCGCGCCCCGCCGAGGCACCCCCCTGGCGGAAAATGGCATCTCGTTCCTGCTCCGGGCGACGACCGGAAGCCGCACCACGACAATCTTGTTCGACGCCGGCATGAGCCCCATCCCGGTGGTGCACAACGCTCAGGTGCTGGGCATCGACCTCACCGATGTCGATCAAGTCGTGCTGAGCCACGGGCACCCCGATCACTTCGGCGGGATCTACGCCGCACTGGCGGCGATCGGGCGTCCCGTGCCGTTGACGATCCACCCGTCTGCGTTTCGGCCGCGGTTCATCGCCCGTCCCGACGTCGTCATGCCCTACTTCAACATGCAGTTGTCCGAGCGCGCCCTCCAGGATGCCGGTGCCGGCGTGGTCGCGGTGCGCACACCTCTCGAGCTGGCCCCAGGGGTGACCACCAGCGGGCAGATCCCGACCCTCGTGGACTTCGAGGAGGAAGTCCCCAGTGGCCGCTTTTGCATTCACGACGGACAGGTCGAGCCAGATCCCATCGAGGACTACCTCTCGCTGATCGTCAATGTGCGCGACCTCGGGCTCATCGTGCTGGATCCCTGCGGCCACGCCGGCGTCATCAGTTCGGTGCTGCATGCCCGCCAGTTGAGTGGGGTTGAGCGTATTCATGCCCTCATGGGCGGATTTCACCTAGGTCATGCTGGTATCAGCCAGGAGAAGGTGGACAAGACCGCCGCCGCTCTCGCGGAGTTGGCCGTGGCCCACATTTCCCCGATGCATTGCAGCGGGTTTCGCACGCAGCGCGCGATCTCGGAACGATGCCCGGACAGCTTCAAGCTGATGACCGTCGGCGCGGTCGTCACGTTTGGCGGATGACTCGCTCGATCCGCCCGCGGATGGCTGCCTCCAGATAATGTGCGATGGGGCCGGATCATGTATGATCCGGTTCCATGTTCGAGGCCGACAGCGTGACCGTCACCGTCCTGGTCGAGAATCAGGTCGACATGCTCCTGGCCGACCAGGAGAGCCCGGTCGGGAGCGGGGACCATTGCGTCACCCGCTATGGCCTCATCGAGCACTTCGATCCGCAACTCGTGCCGCCGCAGGCCGAGAATGGCATCAGCTTGCTGGTGGAGGCCCGCCGAGGCAGGCACACCACCCGGGTGCTGTTCGACGTCGGCCTGACCGGTTCGGTGCTGGCCCACAACATGAAGGTGTTGGGGGTGGACCCTGCATCGATCGACCATCTGGTGGTGAGTCACGGACACCCGGATCACTTCGGGGGGATTCACCGCTTCCTCGAACTCGCTGGCCGGCCCATCCCCGTCGCCACGCATGGGGATGCCGAGCTGCCCCGCTATGCCCTGATGGCCGACGGCCGGGCGTCTTCGGTGTACAACGCGGCCTTCGCCTTCAGTGCGGTGGAGCGCTCGGGGGGGATTCCGGTCCTGAGCCGGGAATCGCTCGACCTCGGTTGGGGCGTGCACACCACCGGGGAGATCCCGCGCCAGGTTCCCTTCGAGAAGCCCCCGCCATTCCTGCGGGGAGCGCCTGGCCTCTATCAGGTTTCCGCCGACGGCGAGCTGCGTCGCGATGACGTGATGGATGAACTCGGCCTGGTCATCGACGTCAAGGACGTGGGGCTGGTGGTGCTCACCGGCTGCGCGCATGCCGGAGTCATCAACACCATTGATCAGGCGCGTGCGGTCTGCGGGGAGAAACCCATTCGCGCGGTGATGGGCGGCTTCCATCTTGGTTTCCCGACGACCCCGGCCGAAAACGTCGCGCTCACGGCGGAAGCGCTGAAGGAACGCGACGTGGCGACGGTGATGCCGATGCACTGCAGCGGCCTGCGTACGCATGCGCACCTGACCGGATCGCGACCGGAGAATTATCTGCAGCCCTCTGTCGGCACTGTGCTGCATTTCGAGGCCAACCGCGCGTGACGGTCAGTGACCTGCAGGGCCTACGAGTCGTTGCGGTCGAACAGGCGGTCGCTGCGCCCCTGTGCAGCCGGCATCTGGCCGATCTGGGCGCCGAGGTCATCAAGGTGGAACGCCCCGGCGATGGGGACTTCGCCCGCCAATACGACGAATCCGTGCTGGGGTTTTCCAGTCATTTCGTGTGGCTCAACCGCGGCAAACGCAGCGTCGTGCTGGATTTGAAAACCGTTGAGGGCCGCAGCGCCTTGCGGGTGCTGCTCCGCGACGCCGACGTGCTGGTCTGCAATCTCGCCCCGGGTGCGTTCGAACGGATCATCCCCGACGAGGCCTTGGTACAAGACAATCCCCGGCTGATCCGCTGTTACCTTTCCGGCTATGGTCCGTCCGGGCCCTACGTCTCCCGCAAGGCCTACGACCTGCTCGTCCAGGGCGAGGCCGGCACCATTGCCGCCACCGGCACCCCGGAAACGCCGGCCAAGCCGGGCGTTTCCCTCGCGGACCTCGCCGGCGGCACCTATGCGCTCGCCGCCATCAACGCGGCGCTCTACGCCCGGGAACGGTCGGGGCAGGGGCGGCGCATCGACATCGCGCTGTTCGATGTCCTGCTGGAGTGGATGAGTCCGCTTCTGGTCGCGCAGCACCATTCGGGGGCCGCGCCCGAACCGGCCGGGTTGCGGCACGCGAGCATCAGTCCCTACGGCCCGTACGACACGGGGGACGGGCAGCAGATCCTGATCGCGGTACAAAACGAGGGGCAGTGGCGGCGGCTGTGCACCGGTGTCCTGAACGAGCCAGCACTGCTGACCGATCCGGATTTCGCCTCGAACTCCGCTCGGGTGCGCCACCGCGCCCGAACCGAGCACGCCGTGCAGACGCGGCTGTCGATGCTCACCGGTAGCGAGGCGCGGGACCGCCTCGAGCGGGCGGACGTCCCGTACGCCCGGCTGAATCAAGTGGTGGATGTGCTCGCCCATCCGCAGGCCGCGGCCACCGGGCGCTGGTCGCCGGCGACGCTGCCGGACGGGCGCCGGGCCACCGTGGTCACGTCGCCGTTCCAGCCCCAGGCGGCGGCCGGAGGGGGCGCCGTCGTGCCGCGGTTGGGCGAGCACACGGTCGCGGTCCTGCGGGAGGCCGGACTGGCCGAGGACGAGATTGCCCGGCTCGCCCGGGTGGCGACGGGGTAGCGCCGGAGTCAGTCGTTGTCCACGTCGAACGGGTCGAGCACTTCCTGGCCGGTCATGTATCTGGCCAGCTCCAGGAAGCTGCGGGCGATGTGCCGTTCGGTGGCCTGCGCGAGCGCGTCGCCGTCGGCGGCCCGCGCCGCCGCGAGGATTTCCCGGTGTTCGGCCGCGGTGTCCCCGGCCCGCACGTCCAGCACCTGCAAGACATCCCACGGGAAGGCCTGCCACAGCACCGAGATGTCAGCGGCGAGCCCGTCATTGCCGCAGCGGGAGTAGAACAGGAAGTGGAATCGGTGATTTGCCCCGTTGAGTGCGGCCCGGTCGCCGGCCGCGACCGCCTGCTCCATCTCACCGGCCAGCCGCTCGGCGACGTCCAGGTCGCGCGGGGACAAGCGACGGGCGGCGCGCCGCATCGCGTAGGGCTCGAGCAGCCGGCGCGTCAGGTAGACCGTCTTCACCTGCTCGTAGTCGGCGTCCGCGACGCGGACACCGCGATGCGGCTCGCCGACCAGTACGCCCTCGGCTTCCAGCAGCCGCAATGCCTCGCGGACCGGGGTGATGCTGGTGTGGAACATCGCGGCCAGGACGTCTTGCTGGATCCGGCTGCCGCGCGCCAGCTCGCCTTCCGCGATCATGCGGCGGAGTTCGGCCGCGATCCGGTCGCGTTTGGTCGGCGCCTTCACCGGCCCGTTGGCGGTGGCGTGCCCGGGCTCATCGCTCGATCGCGCCGAACCTGTCATGGGAGATCCTCCGCGATAGTGGTGCCCGGCCGCCAGGCCGCCGGAGCGGCGGCGAGCCATCCAATCGATGCACCAACAACGATGTCATGCCTGTCCGGTCGACGGTGGCATTCCCCGCGACACAGCGAGGGTGATGCCTCAAAGATCTAACGGAAATACATCATTGCCAAAAAGGCATTGACCCGTCATCATGGGCTGCCACCGCCTGTTGCGGGCTGCGGGTCAGGGGTTGCTTGATCGCTGGGAGCCCGCGGCACCTACGGTCGGCCCGCCCGCCACCGACTCGAAGGGGACCGCGACGTGAGTCCGGAGCACAACCTCGCCATCGACATCCATGCGCATGTCGCCACCCCGGCCTGCCAGACGTTGGTGGAGGGCCTGTTCTCCCCGCAGATGGAACCGTTCTCGTTCTACGGCGGCAAGGAGACCAACGACTACAACGCCGGGCATTTTGGTGGCCTGATGCCGAAGCTCACCGATCCGGAGGAGCGCCTGGTCGACATGGATCGGATGGGCATCGACGTGCAGGCCCTGTCGGTGGCGCCGCCGCAGTATTACTACTGGGCGGATCCGGGTCTTGGCCGCAAGCTCGCCCGCATGCAGAACGAGCACCTGGCGGAGATGGTCGCCGGCCACCCGGATCGTTTCGTGGGGATGACGACCGTGCCGCTGCAGGACGTGGACGCGGCCATCGCAGAACTTGAATATGGGATCCGGGACCTCGGCTTTCGCGGCGTGGAAATCTGCACGAACGTCAACGGTCTGGACCTCGATGACGGCCGGTTCCGGCCGTTCTTCGCCAAGGCACAGGAACTCGACGCCCTGGTGATCATGCATCCGCATGGTTTCACGCATGGCGAGCGGCTGATGAAGTACTACCTCAGCAACGTGATCGGAAATCCGTTGGACTCGACGATCGCCCTGACGCGGATGATCTATGGCGGCGTGTTCGAGGACTTCCCGGCGTTGAAGGTCTGCGTGGTCCACAGCGGTGGCTATCTTCCGTTCTACTCGTCGCGGATGGATCACGCGTACGAGGAGCGCCCGGAGGGCCGCCACCACATCACGCGGCCGCCGAGCAGCTACCTGCGACAGGTGTACTTCGACTGCCTGGTATTCGACGCCGCGCATCTGGAGTTCCTGATCAAGCAGATGGGCGCCGATCACGTCGTGCTCGGGACCGATTACCCCTATGACATGGGCTCCTACGAGCCGCTGAAGCAGTTGGGCGACGTGCCGGGTCTGTCCGCCGAGCAGGTCGAGCAGATTCGGGGCGGCACGGCCTCCGTCCTGCTGAATTTGCATCAGGCGCCGTTGCCCGGTCGCCGGCAGGCCTGAGCCGGCCCCACGAACCTCGCGTGCCGGCCGCGATCGGCGACCGGCCGGCGCGCGAGCACCATGGGAATACCCGTCCCGCGAACGGTATACATTGATGCAGTTTGGTACACCACACCGCACGAGGGGAGAGTGGCATGGAGCTCACGGCGGCACCGACCGCGGCGGTGCAGCTGCCTGGCTTCACCCTTGCGTCCGGCTTGCGGGTGGCGGGGCAGGTCCGGCCCGGATCGGCGCCCCCGCTGGCGTTGATCAACCCGGCCACGGGAGCGGTGTTCGCGGAGGTGGCCTGCGCGGATGAGAGCGACATGGACCAGGCGGTCCGCGTGGCCCACGACGCGTTCCGGTCCGGTGTCTGGAGCCGGCTGCCGATCCACGATCGGGCCCGACTGCTGAACCGGTTCGCCGACGGGATCGAGGCCCGGATGGCGGACATGTACGCCCTGGAGACCATGAACAACGGGCGGCCGATTACCGAGACGAAGGCACAGATCACCCGGCTGCCGGAGTGGTACCGCTACAACGCCGCGCTGCTGCTCGCGGACCGGGACGCGGTCGTCCCCATGCGGGGCGACTACCACTCCTACACGAGCCGCTTCCCGCTCGGGGTCGTCGGCATTCTCGCGTCCTTCAACCATCCCATGATGATCGCGTCGAAGAGCCTCGCACCGGCGTTGGCGACCGGAAACACCGTCGTGCTCAAACCGTCGGAGCAGACGCCACTCACCGCGCTGCTGCTCGGCGACATCGCCGCTGAGGCGGGGATCCCGCCAGGCGTACTCAACGTCGTCCCTGGACTCGGTCCGGTCGCCGGGGCGGCGCTCACCGAACATGCGCTGGTGAAGAAGGTCGTGTTCACCGGAGGCACCGATCCCGGCCGGACGATCTCGGTGGCCGTGGCGAAGCGTTTCGGGAAGGCCACCCTGGAATTGGGCGGCAAATCACCGGTTCTCGTCTTTGCCGACACGCCCGTTCCCGTTGCCGCGCGCGGCGCCGCCTTCGCCGGTTTCATCGGCGCCGGACAGACCTGCATCGCCGGGAGCCGACTGCTGGTTCAGCGGGATATCTATCCGGAGTTCGTCACCGCGCTCGCGGAGATAGCGGAAAGCATCCGGGTGGGGGATCCGAGCCGGGCCGAGACCCAGCTCGGACCAGTGATCTCTGAGCGGGCCCGCACGCGCATTCTTGGTCATATCCGCACCGGTATCGAGCAGGGCGCCCGGCTGGTCACCGGGGGATCGGCCGTCTGCGTGCCCGGTCACGAGAACGGGTTCTTTGTGGCACCAACCGTTCTCGCGGACGTGCGCAACGACATGCGTATCGCCCAGGAGGAGATCTTCGGACCGGTGATCGTCGTTATCCCGTTCACGGACGAGGACGAGGCCGTGGCGCTCGCCAACGACTCCCCGTTCGCCCTTGGCTCGGCCGTCTGGACCCGCGATGTGGCCCGCGCCCACCGGGTCGCCAACCGTCTGGAGATGGGCATGGTCTGGATCAATGATCATCACCGGCTGGATCCGTCTTCGCCGTGGGGAGGCCTCAAGGACAGCGGCATTGGCCGCGAAAGCGGGTGGGAGTCATTTCATGATTTCACCCACGTCCGTTCGGTCACGGTGCGCACGTCCGCCGACGATGTCGACTGGTACGGCGGCCGGGCCACCGAGCGGCTCAACTGATGGCCGAGCTCGCGGTCAGCGGACCGACCGAAGGCGTCCTGTGCGTCACGCTGGACCGTCCGCCGAAGAATCTGTGGACCATTGAGCTGTGCCAGCAGCTGGTGCGGTTGCTGAACGAACCGCCGCCTGATGCCCACGTGCTGCGTTTGCGCTCCGCCGGCGAGGTATTTTGCCTCGGGCGGGAGCGGGAAGGCGCGTCGCCGGGTGAGCTGCGGGCCGAGGTCGAGGTGTTGGTGGCCGTGCAGCGCGCGCTGCGCACGACCACGCTGGTCACCGTGGCCGAGGTGCAGGGCGACGCGGCCGGCTTCGGCGTGGGAGTCCTGGCTGCTTGTGATGTCGCGGTCGCCGCACACAGTGCGCAGTTCTCCTTCCCGGAGATAGAGATCGACCTGGCGCCGGCCTTGGTCCTGGCATGGCTTCCACGCATAGTGGGGGAGCGGCAGGCATTCTGGTTGACGGCGACCGGTGAGCCTTTCTCCGCCGCACGGGCGCTGCAACTCGGCCTGCTGAATGCGGTGCTCGACGGAAAAGATGAGCTGGAACAGGATGTCGACGCGCGCATTGCGGCGCTGCGGCGACGCAGTCCCCGCGTGCACACCGCTATCCGCGACATGGTGCGCGCATTCGCGCCGCTGGGAGACGACGACGCGTTGGAGGCCAGCATCGATCGACTTGTCGTCGGCTCCCTCAGGCGTTCCGAAGGTTGATGAGACGTTCCCATCCAGCGGAAGGCTGCTCCCGGTGAAAACGATCGAGCATTGGATCGGTGGAAAGTTGACGGGGGGCACCGGTGACCGCTTCGCGCCGGTGTGGAATCCCGCGACCGGCGCCCAGCAGGCGCAGGTCGTTCTCGGCACGGCCGCCGACGTGGAGCAGGCCGTACGAGGCGCCGTCGAAGCGTTCGAGACCTGGTCGGAAGCCTCGTTGAGTAAGCGCACGAAAATCCTGTTCGCCTTCCGGCAACTGGCAGCCGCGCGCATCGACGAGCTGGCCGAAATCATCTCCGATGAGCACGGCAAGGTGGTGTCCGACGCCCGCGGTGAGGTCGAGCGGGGACTGGAGGTGGTCGAGTTCGTCTGCGGGATCCCGCACCTGTTGAAAGGCTCGTACTCCGATCAGGCCTCGACTGACGTGGACGTGTTCTCCTTCCGGCAGCCGCTTGGTGTGGTGGCCGGGATCACCCCGTTCAACTTCCCGGTCATGGTGCCGATGTGGATGCATCCCGTCGCGATTGCCTGCGGCAACGCCTTTGTGCTCAAGCCGAGCGAACGTGACCCCTCCGCCTCGCTCCTGGTGGCCCAACTGTGGTCGGAAGCCGGGCTGCCGGACGGTGTCTTCAACGTCCTGCAGGGCGACGCTGAGGTGGTGGATGCCCTCCTGGACAGTCCTGACGTGGCCGCCATTTCCTTTGTCGGCTCCACTCCGGTGGCACGTCACATCCACCAACGTGGCACGGCCAACGGCAAGCGGGTACAGGCGCTCGGCGGGGCCAAGAACCATGCGGTGGTCATGCCCGACGCCGACGTCGAATTCGCCTCGACTCACCTGGTTGCGGCGGCCTTCGGGTCCGCCGGTGAGCGTTGCATGGCGATCTCCGCCGCCATCGCGGTGGGCGACGCCGGGGATCGCCTGGTCGAGACGGTCGCCGCCAAGGCGTCGGCCGTTCGGGTCGGGGCCGGACGCGATCAGGGCAGTGAGATGGGTCCGGTCGTGACCCGGGCGGCACGCGACCGGATCGCGGGTTACATCGATGCCGGAGAACGGCAGGGCGCCCGGCTCGTCGTCGACGGTCGCGGGCTGGTCGTCTCCGGCTACGAACAGGGATTTTTCATCGGGCCCAGCGTGGTGGACCACGTCACCACGGCGATGGACGTGTACCGGGACGAGATCTTCGGGCCGGTGCTGGCGGTCCTGCGCGCGCAGACCGTCGAGGAGGCCATCGCCTTGATCAACGCCAACCCTTACGGGAATGGCACGGCCATTTTCACGGCAGATGGTGCGGCCGCGCGGCGCTTCCAGCGGGGCGTGCAGGTGGGGATGATCGGGATCAATGTCCCCATTCCGGTGCCGATGTCTTACTACTCGTTCGGTGGCTGGAAGGAGTCGCTGTTCGGCGAGAGTCCCGTGCACGGGCCGGCTGGCGTCGGTTTCTACACTCGGGCCAAGGTCGTCACCTCGCGCTGGCCCGTGCAGAGTGCTCCTACCGCAGCCAGCTATCACTTCCCCACCTCAAGCTGACAGCGCCGGAGGGCCACCGAAGATGGCAGCAGAATCCGCGGGGGAACGGGTCGCTCGATCGTTGCGCGATCGGGTCCTGACCGGCTTTCTCGCTCCGGGGACGCTGTTGTCGCAAGCATCGATTGCGGCCGAGTTCGGCGTGAGTCGCATCCCGGTGCGCGACGCTTTGCACACGCTGGCCACCGAGGGCCTGATGGATCTTGGACCGTCAACGGCGACCGTGCCCGGGCTATCCATCGCCGAGCTGCAAGAGCTTTATGAGCTGCGCGAGGCAGTGGAGCCGTTGACCACGCGTATCGCGATGCCGAACGTCGGCCGGGCCGAAATCGTTCAGCTTTCCGCGCTGTGCGACGTGATGGAGCTCGAAACGACTTCGACCGCTGAATGGATGGAGACGAACGCGGCCTTCCATGCCGTGCTGTATATGCGCGCCCCTCGCCCCCGGATGGTCGCTCTCACCGAGCAGCTGCGCCGGCTGACCGACCGCTACCTGCACTTACACCTCGACACCATCGGATCGATAGGGCATTTGCAGACCGAGCATCGAGCGATCCTCGCTGCGGCCCGGGGTGGTGATCCCGCACAAGTGGCGGAGCTGACCCGGATCCATCTCGCGACATCCCACGATTTCATTCTGCGTTACCTGCTGGGCGAGCCGAGCTATCGCGACGGCCAGCGTCGCTCGGACACTCGTTAGCGCGGCAAGAACGCGGTGAGCGCGGCGGCCACCTGGTCGGGAAGTTCCAAGACGCCGGCGTGTTGGGCCGGGGACAGCCAGCAGATGTCGGTGCGGAGGATGTGCTCGGCGAAGAACGACACGGCCGCGGTGAACGGCGGCATGTCCTCCGTTCCGCACATCAGGAGGGTGGGCGCGGTGATGCCACTCGCCAGACCCGTCGCGTCGGCGGCCTCGAGGGCCTCACAAGCCACGGCGTAACCCTCCGGATCAGCGGAGGCAAGCATGGCTCGAACGGCGGCGATTTCGGGGCCATCTGTGGTCAAGAAGTTGGGGGTGAACCAACTGGTGAGCGTCGGCTCAACGAGTGGCCCCATCCCGACCGTCCGGGCGGTGGCAGCGCGCTCGATCCACTGTGCGCGCACCGCTGGCGGGTAGATGGCAACCGTGTCGACCAGCACGAGCCTGTCGATCATTTCCGGATAGCCGGCGGCGAAGTGCTGCGCGACGAGTCCTCCCAAGGAGACGCCCACGACATGCGCTCGATCGACGTCCTGCTGCCGCATCAGCATGGCCAACTGCTCCGCCATGTCCGCAATCTTTAGACCCGGCTGTGTCCGGCTGCTGCCGTGACCGGGCAAGTCGTAGCTGAGCACGCTGTAGCCCGGCAGAAGGGGTACGAGGGGGTCCCAGTACCGACTGTCCACGCCGAGCGGGTGCAGAAACACCACAGCAGGTCCGGTCCCCGAGCGGCGCACTGCGGGCACCTCGACGTGGTTCACGCGCTCGCTCCCGTGGCCTCCGGCAACGGCGGAGCACCGTGCGGGGGCGACGCGGTGCAGGCCGTGTTCATCACCATAGCCAGGGTTGTGTAATACCCCACCGTCCCTACCAGTTCGACCACCCCGACATCTCCGAGAATGCGCACGGCCGTGGCGTATGCCTCGTCCGGCACCGACTTGGTCCGGTGCAGTTGATCAACAATTTCCCAGACGGCGGCGGTCGCCTCGTCCAAATCCGCGGGCCGGCGGTTATCCGCGATGGATTCGACGACCGAAAGGGGCAGCCCAGCGGACAGCGCGAGCGGTGCGTGAAACCCCCATTCGAACTGCTGATTCCAGTGCCGGGCCACCAGCAGGATGCACATCTCGAACAAGTGCCGGGGCAGCGTGCTGTGAAAGCGAAGGAACTCGCCGGTCTGCTGGATTCGGGTCATCAGGACGGGGCTGCGTAACAAAGGAATGAACGGCCCGACGATTTCGCCTCGAGGCCCCGACTTGATCGCCTGCACCGCCGCACGCTGGTCGTCGGTGAGCTGATCGTCTGGAGGCAGCGGCAGGCGGTCCACAGATGTGGCCATGTCAGCGTGCCGCGTTGCTCGCGACAAGATCCGTCGCCGGCAGGCTGGCATTGACCTCCGGCATGACCTTGGTGGCCATCAGCTCCATGGAACGCCGAGCGAGATCAGCGTCGACCCAGTCCAGACCGGCGTAGACGAGCTCGCCGAAGTCACCCGTTTGCTCGCGGAAGGCCAGGATCTGCTCGGCGACGGAGCTTGGCGTTCCCGTGAGCACCAGCTGGTCCAACACGTGGTCGAGCGTGATCTCCTCGTCGGGTTGGTCCCGATGAGTCTTGAACAAATTGAGCCGTCCCAGCTTTGCCATCTTCTTGAGCATCTGGGAGTAGTAGTAGCGGTACGGGCTGTTCGCGTCGTCGCGACCGTAGCGTGCCGCCACGCTGGCATCGTCGGACACGAACACCGTGCGGGCGACCCGCCAGTCGCTCGTCGACGCCTCAGCCCCAGCAGACTGCTTACCCTCAACATAATTCGGCCAATGGGTCGCTACCCATTGCGGGAGCAGGAAGTTAGCCGACAGCGGGTGGAAGTCACGCGCGCCCATGGCAACGACGCCTTTGGAGAACGGGGCCACGACGGTGCCGACGATCTCTGGCCGTGGGCTTTGCAGCGGTCGAGGGACAATGCCGATGCCAGAATCCGGATCGAACGTGCTCTCGGTCGTCACCACAAACCTGTTACCCGGAAGGTTCAGGCGGTAGGGCGCGTCCTGCTCCCAGATTGCGGTGATGATATCGATCGCCTCGGCGAACATTTGGTTGCGGTCTTCGCTCAAAATGCCGAGGATCTCTGCATCGGAGGGCAGCGCACCTGGGCTCACACCCAAGATGAAGCGCCCTCCCGACAGATGGTCGAACATGGCGGAATGCACCGCGACCAACACCGGATGCATGTGGGAAAGGTTCGTGGTGCCGGTCGCCAGCTTGATCTGACGGGTCTCCGGAATCAGCGTCGCGAGGAACAGCAGGCTGTTGGTGATGTTCTCCTGGCGGTCGGTCAAGTGCTCACCGATGAAGGCATCATGGAAGCCGAGCTTGTCCGCCAGGATCACCGCCTCGCGGTCCTCTTTGAGCGTGTCCGCCCACTCCCGACCGAACGGGTGCATCGGCATCGCGAAGTAGCCCAGTTTCACGGCGGCCTGCTTTCTGTGCGTGGTTGGTGGGCGTTCGGACCCGGTTCGGGCCAGTTGCCGACAGCCCCCAGCTTCCGGTGCCAGCTTCGCCCGAGCGCTGATGCGCCGCAGTGGCGACCTCCGTGAACTTGGCCGACCGGCAGTGACGCGTGCCGTGAATCCGGTCGCGACGCGCCTTGCCCTAACAACACCTGGCAGTCATGGATGGCAGATTTCACGCTGGCCGCCACTGCCCTGAACCCGGCGAAATTGTCTACTCCGAACAGGTGCCGCATCTCGGCGGCCGAAAGGAGATGGTGACGGTGCGCAATCGGGAGGCGGTGACCGCTGACCTCCCGCGGGTCAACCACAACACCTTTCGGCATGTGGTGGGTCATCTGGCCAGCGGGGTGACAGTCGTCACGACCCGCCTGCCGGACGGCAACTACGGCATGACCGCGAGTTCGGTGACGTCCCTGTCCATGGACCCCCCGATGATGTTGGCCTGCCTGAACAATGCCGCACCAACGGCGCTGGCGGTGGCGAGAGCCGGCTGCTACGGGATCAGCATTCTCGGTCAAGGGCACGGGTATCTGGCTCAGCAGTTTGCCCTGCCCAGTGAAGACAAGTTCCGGGACGTCGCCTTAACGATCGGCCTGTTGGGGGTACCCCTGCTCGCTGATGCGCTCGCCTGCCTCGAGTGCCGGGTCGTGGAACAAGTGACGGGCGGTACGCACACCATCTTCCTGGGGCAGGTCGTCAGCGCCACCGCGAACCAGGGCAACCCCCTGACCTACTTCCGAGGCGGTTTCGGGCGATTCGAGTTCGCCCGCGACGACGACGTCTATCAGGCGGCTCGGCAGCGTGTCCTCGATCGGGCGTATGCGGCTAACGCCGTGATCAGCCTCGAGGACATGGCTTACGAGCTGGGGGTCGACAAGGCCGCGATCTTCTACGCCCTGACCCGGCTGGCGGCAGACGGCCTGGTGCGGCGTGACGCCGACCGCGGCTATGTCATCGTGCCCTTCGATGTCCGCACGTCCGACGAGGCCTTCGATGCGCGCCGGGCCATCGAGCTCGGTGTGATCGCGATGACCATCGATCGCCTCCCGGGCCCTGGGCTCGCGCAGCTCCGCTCCCATTTTGACGCGATGGCCGCCCTGATCGTCGATGATCGTTTTGTGGACTTTGCGCGCTACCTGGATGCGAACTATCTGTTCCATGAGACGTTCGTGTCGCTTGCCGGCAATGGGCAACTCACCACGGCCTTCGGGCGGCTGAGCATCAAGGGCGTGATGGCCCGGAGCTTCGGCGCCACACCCGTGACCTCGCGCAAATTCATCGACGTGCATCGGGAACTGCTGGAGGCGCTTGAGGCTGGCGACGCGCCGGCGGCGAAGGCAGCCGTGGACCGATACGCCACACTTGCCAAGGCGCGGGCCCGGGAGGTGCTGGCTCTCACCGGCGGTCAGCTATAAACCTTCTGAACCCATCGCATCTAGAGCAAGGATTTGGCTCGATGACGGAAGCCGCAGGACCCGACGTGACCTTCGAGCTGTTCGAGCAGTACTACAAGTACTGCTCGAACTGGGGGCGCTGGGGGGCGGATGATCAGCGCGGGACGTTGAACTACATCACCCCCGACACGGTGCGCCGAGCAGCCGGCCTCGTCCAGACCGGCAAGGCCCTCTCCTTGCAGCTCCCCCTTGATGGGGCCGGCCCGCAGACCGGCGCCTTCGGCCGCGTGAACGCGATCCATCAAATGGTCGCCACCGGTACCGATCACCTCGCCGGCACGCAGACCTACAGCGACGATCCGCTGCAGTGGGGGTTCGCCGACGACAGCCTGTTCCTGTTCTTGCAGGGTGGCACCCAGTGGGATGCGCTCGGGCACATTTTCCGCGACGGGAAGATGTTCAACGGATTCAGTGCGGCGGAAGTGTCGGCCAAGGGGGCCCGCCGTGGTGGCGTGGAGAACATGCCCACCGTGGTGTCCCGCGGTGTCCTGCTCGATATTCCGCGGCTGACCGATCGGGAGGCCTTGGATCTCGGGGAGGCCATCCGACCCGAGCAGCTGGATGCGGCGTGTGCCGCGCAAGGCGTTGACGTCCAACCCGGCGACGTCCTTCTCATCCGAACCGGAGATATGGGCAAGCGTCGGGGCCGGCCGGGCTGGGATGGGTACTCCGCCGGGGACGCGCCCGGGCTCTCCCTGACGACGGCGCCGTGGCTGCACGACAAGCAGGTCGCGGCGATTGCGATGGACACCTGGGGCGCTGAGGTGCGACCCAATGAACTCGCGGGAACGTTCCAGCCCCTGCACCTGATTCTCATCGTCAGCATGGGCCTGCTGGTCGGGGAGATCTGGGACCTCGACCCACTTGCCGCGGACTGCGCGCAGGACGGACGTTATGAATTCTTCTTTGTCGGGCCGCCGCTGGTGATCCCCGGTGCGGTGGGTTCACCGCTCAATCCGCAGGCGATCAAATAACCCATCTCGGCGAAGAGCCCGGCCGGGTCGCGACTTCCCCTCGCCGACCCGGCCGGACTAGCCCGCGACGGGGACGGTGCCGGACTCGGCCCAGGGAAGCGGCGCCCCCGCGTACTTGGCCGCCCGCACATCGCCGGATCGAGCGTGACCTTCGAATAGCTCCACCCGAGCCGTCCGGCCGCACAGCGTCCCCAACTCCGCGCTGGACGACTGGCTGGTCACTTCCTGGTAGGTCACCGTCTTGAGGTACTTGCCAACCCACAGGCCGCCGGTGTAGCGGGCGGCGCCGCGAGTCGGCAGGGTGTGGTTGGTCCCGATGACCTTGTCTCCGTAGGAAACGCACGTGCCCTCACCCAGGAACAGCGCGCCATAGTTGTGCATCTTTTGCAGTGCCAACCGCGGCTCCCGGGTCAGCACCTCCACATGCTCGCTCGCGAACGTGTCGGCCAGCTGGAAGGCCGCGTCGAGGTCGTCGACGACATGCACCTCGCCGTGATCACGCCAGGCGGGTTCGGCGTAGTCGCGGGTGGGCAGGCCCGGCAGCAACTGCGCGATGTGGGCCATCGCGGCCCGCGCCAGCTTCGTCGAGGTCGTGATGAGGATGGCGGGGGAATCCGGGCCGTGCTCGGCCTGGCTGAGCAGATCCACGGCCACGACAAATGGGTCGGCTTCATCATCGGCGATGATGAGAATCTCGGTCGGACCGGCGAACAGGTCGATGCCTACCTCACCGAACAGCTGACGTTTGGCCTCCGCCACGTAGGCGTTGCCAGGTCCGGCGAGAAGATCCACTTTCGGAATGGAATCGGTGCCCAAGGCCATGGCCGCGACCGCCTGAACGCCACCGAGCAGGAGGATCTCGTCGGCGCCCGCGAGGTGCATCGCGGCGACCGTCGCTGCGGGCACCACCCCGCGAATCGGCGGCGTGCACGCGGTGACGTGGCTGACCCCAGCGACCTTGGCGGTCACGACCGTCATGTGGGCCGACGCGACCAGGGGATAGCGTCCGCCCGGCACGTACGCGCCCGAGCGGCTCACCGGGATGTGTTTTTGACCCAGGAACACGCCCGGCATGGTCTCGACCTCGAACTCGCGCATCGAGTCAAGCTGATGTTTGGCGAAGCTCCGGACGTTTTCTTGCACGGTCAGGATGTCGTCGACGACCTGCGTCGGGACGGCCGAAACGATCCGCTCGATCTCGTCGGCCGAGAGTCGGAAGTCCTCGGGTGCCCAGCGGTCAAACTTTTCCGAGTATTCGCGCACGGCCGCATCGCCGCGGTGACGCACGGCGTCGATGACCTCGGCGACCGTCGCTCCGACGGCGGCGGCGGTGGCTCGGGCATTTCCGGGCGCGGACCCCTTGAGCACGTTGCCGGCCATGTGGGGGTCCTCCAAACGGTGAAAACGAGGGAACCGGACAGATCCTTCGTCGCATACGTATGCTTGTCAAGGCGTGGAGGGCATCCGTGGCTCCACCGAGGCCGGGAGGGGCAGTCATGGCGGCGACCAGTCACGATGTGGCGAGGCTGGCCGGCGTGAGCCAGCCGACCGTGTCCCGGGCCCTGCGGGGCGAGCCGGGCGTGGCCCTGGAGACGCGTCAACGCGTCGAGGACGCGGCCCGCACGCTCGGCTACGTCGCCAGCCAACTCGGTCGGAGTCTCGCGACGTTGCGCACCCGCCGGATCGGCATTGTGGCGGCGGAGCTGACCAACCCGTTCTACCCGCATCTCGTGGAGCCTTTGCACGATCACTTCGAGCGGGCCGGTTACCGCAGCGTGCTCTACGCCGAGCGCGAGGACAGCCGCGTTGCGTTCGCCGAGCTGGTCGATGGCTCGCTCGATGGAATCGTGCTCACCACGACGCTGATGGGCTCGCCCCTTCCGAAGGCATTGCTGCAACGGGGAATGCCGTTCGTCTTTCTCAACCGGGAGAACGAAGAACGGGCCGCCGACGCGGTGGTGATGGATAACGACTACGGCGCGGTGCTCGTCGCAGATCTCATCGCCGGGCTGGGACATCGACACGTCGGCGCCGTGCTGGGCCCCCTGTCGACGAGTACCGGCTCGCAGCGGGAAACCGGGTTTCGTCGCGGTCTCGCCGGACACGGACTCGAACTACTCGAGAAGGCGACTGCTCGGGGGCCCTTCGCCTTCGCTGCCGGTCGGGCCGGTTTGCGCAGTCTGCTGGCGCTGACCCCGGCGCCGACCGCGCTGTTCTGCGCCAACGACGTCCTTGCCCTCGGCGCGTTGGATGAAGCAACCCGACTGGGCGTGCGGGTGCCGGAGGACCTCACCATCGTGGGCTTCGACGACATCAGCATGTCGTCCATGGCGAGGTTCAACCTCACCACGGTGCACTGCGACCTGGCGCGGCTCGTCGCCGATGCCGCCGATCTGCTGCTCAAGCGCATCGCGGATCCGGGCCGCCCGCACAACCGGATCGTCCAGCAACCAGAGCTGATCCTGCGCGGTTCACACGCCCCACCCGCCGCGGGACCGGGACCGGGACATTCCTGACGGCCACTGGTCCGGCGCCAACCGGGTCGGCTAGCGCACGTTCTCGATCCCCCCGCTGATCGCCGAGCGGCTGATCGCCTCGAAGGTTCGCACGTTGGCCCTGATGTCGTCGCGGCTGATGGGATATTCGGCACTGCCTTCGATGGACTGGGCAAAGCGCTCCAGGTTGTCCCGCACCGCCGGGTGGGGCGGAAAGAAGCGCACCTGGGGTGGTCCGTCGCGGTGCGTGGTCGTCACATCCCAGCCGGTTGGAGCTTCGGGATGGCTGCGATCACGGATTTCCATCCAGCCGCGGGACCCCAGGACGCAGACCCGACCAATGAACGGAGTCGTGAGGATCGCCGTGATGGTCGCGGTCTGCCCCCCGCTGAAGCCGAGGGTGACCGAGAGGGTGTCCCCATTCTCGAACTGGGTTGCTCGGGTCGACAATCGGGCCCAGACCTCGTTGGGTTCTCCGAACAGGCTGATGGCCAGGTCCACCAAGTGGATACCCGTCGCGGAGAGTGGACCGACCGGCGCTTCGGTCCGCGACAGCCGCCAGTTGTCCGGGGGAAGTGTGAGGAACTTGTCCTGGCTGAAGTTTCCCTCGAACACGAGGGTAGTTCCGAGATCACCTTCCCGACAGCGGTTCTGCATCTCTATGACCGCTGGCTCGAACCGCCGCTCGTGCCCGACGCCGAGCTGCACGCCGGCGGTGCGCACCGCCGCAAGCGCGGCGTCCGCCTCAGCTGCGTTGGTGCAGAACGGCTTCTCGCAGAAGACATGCATGCCGGCTTCGGCGGCAGCCGTAATCTGCGCCGCATGGAGCCGGTGCGGGGAGCACAAGATGACGGCGTCGATGTCAGGCTGACCCAGTGCGTCCTTGAGGGCGGCGGTGGTGCTGACGCCTTCCAGGCCGGCTCGACGGTCGGGGTCGGGGTCCACCCCGAGCACCGCCTGTATGTGCTCGCTGGGTGCTAATTCGCGCACCACATTCTGACCCCACCAACCGAGACCCACGACTGCCGCTCGGATCATCAGAAATCTCTCCTCACTGGGGATGTCGTCGACCGTGACACACTCTGTGGGTGGCCGGGAATCATCCGCGAGATGATGCGGTGCTGCGGGCGGCGGCGGACGACGTCGATCGATTGCCCGACTGGGTGCAGGCCATGTCGGCGGAGTTGGATCTTGATGCGTTGTGCGAGGTTGTCGTCGGACGGGACCTTGAGGTCGCCTTTCCCCAGTACGCGACCGACGGTGCATTCGTTGAACGGTTGAGGGCCAGCGTCCGAGAAAACCTGCATACCCTGCAGGATGTCCTGTGCGGACGGCTGGCCCTGGGCCAGGTCCGATTGGAACACCCGATCGCCTTTGGGCTCGCGCAGGCCGAGCTTGGCATTCCGCAGGCGGTGCTGCAGCGCTCTTACCGCGTCGGCTTCGTGGCCATGTGGGACGAGTGGGTACGCCAATTGCGCAACCGAGCGCGGACCGCGGACGTCGACGTGGATGACGCGCTGGCTGCGACTACCCGCCTGGCCGACCTCATCTTCGGCTATCAAGATCATGTTGCCTCCCTGGTCGCGGACGCGCATGCGCGGGCCGATGAGGCCCTCGGACAATCGCGCGCACGCGTCCGGCAGCGCCTGGTCCGGGAGGTGCTGGCCGGTGACGAGCAGTCGCTGGCGCCGTCCGATCAGCTGACCATCGGCTACGAGTTCGACGCCGACCATGTGGCCCTTGTCCTGCCGTCGATTGCCGAAGGAGCAGCGGGTCAACTGCTGATCGGGCTGCGCGCCGCGACGGGGGTGCGCCAATCGTTGCTGTATCCCCTGAGCCTGGCCGGTAGCGCGATGTGGCTGGGCGCCCCGTCGCGGTGGTCGGTCCCGATGCGGGAACAGTTGCAAGCCTTTCTGGCCGACGCCGATGTCGTTGTCTCCGTCAGCGAGCCGGGCGCGGGGATGGCAGGGTTCCGACGAAGCCTCGCCCAGGCGCAGGCGGTGGAGCAAGTCCGGGCGGCCTGGGGGAGGGGCGCCCCTCGCGTCATCCACTACGCCGACGTTGCCCTGGAGGTGCTGCTGATGCAAAACCGGGACCTGGCGCGGCGTTTCGTGGCGGCGGAACTGCGCAGCCTGGCCGAGCCGCGGGCCGAAGATGCCCGGCTCCGCGAAACGCTCGAGGCTTCGTTCCGATTCGGGAGCCACGTCGCGGCCGCTGAGCAGCTGGGATTGCATGAGCACACCATTCGCAATCGGCTGCACAGGGTGGAACAGAAACTGGGTCACAGTTGGAGCGAGCGGCGCACCGAAACCCAAGTCGCGCTGCGCCTTCATCGGCTCCTCGCCGGCGAGGAGGGCTAGGGCCTCCAGCACCCTCCGCCCGCTGGTCACTGCTCCGCGGGAGTCGGGGGCTCGGGCTGCAGTCCGGCCCGGACGACAGCGTGGATGGCACAGGCTTCGTCCATGTCGGAGACGTCGCCGCTGACCCCCACTGCCCCGAGCAACCGCCCGGCGGGCTCGCGGATGAGCACGCCTCCGGCGGCCGGTGCCAGCCGGCCCTCGGCCAGCACGGTGAGAGCCGCGATGAACGAGGGCTGCACCTCCGCGCGTCGCCCGAGCTCACGCGAACTCAAGCCCATCCCCAACGCGCCCCACGCTTTGGCGGTAGCGATTTGGGGCCGGAGAATCCCACTGTCGTCCTCTCGCTTCAGGACAACGAGGTGACCTCCGGTGTCCAGGACCGCAACCGTCAAGGGCGCCGCGTTCAGCTCGCGTCCCCGGGCCAGGGTTTCGGTGGCGATCGCCTCGGCCTGCTGCAGTGAAATCATCGACCGCTTCCGTTCTCATCGGTAGGGGGATGCTCATCGGTAGGGGGATGCTCATCGGTATGGGGATGCAAGGTGTCCGCGCTCATCAGGCCCAGCAACGCCGCGGCGTCGTAGTCTCCCAAACCGGAGTCCACCGCGCGACGGTAGAGCTCCTTGGTGGCATCCAGCATCGGGGTGGGCAGGTTGAGCTCGTGGGCATAGTCGCTGATCAGGCCGATGTCCTTGATAAACATGGTCACCCGGGCGGTGGCCGGCAGATAGCTGCGATCCACCATCAGGCGCCCACGCTTCTCGAAGATCACGGAATTGCCGGCGCCGTCTCGAATCGCTTCGTAGATCTGCTGGGCGTCGAGCCCGGCCCGCTCGCCGAGGGCAAACGCTTCGGCGGTGGCCACGTTGTGCACCGAAACCAGCAGGTTGGCGACGTACTTCATCGTGGAGCCGTGGCCGAACTGGCCGAGGTAGCGGACCGATCGGGAGAAGCCCTCCAGGACGGGCCGGACCGCCTCGAACGCCTTCTCGTCGCCGCTGCCGAACACCACCACGTCGCGTTCCAGCGCCTGCGCCCCGGTGCCGCTCAGCGGGCAATCGAGCAGGACGACCCCGGCTGCGGCGAGTAGGTCCCGGCACCGAAGCTTGACGGTCATGGGCAGAGTCGACGTCTCGATCACGGTGAATCCTGCCGGGGCAGCGGCGGCGATCTCAGCGCACACGCTTTCGGCGGCCGCCGCCGTGGGCAGTGACGTGATCGCCAGGTCGACCTGACGGACCACCTCACCCACCGAGTCGGCGGCCCGGCCACCGGCGGCGGCAAACGTGGTGAGCTGCGCGGGGATCGGATCGAACCCGTAAACGGGCATCTTGCGGGCGAGCAGATGGCCGGACATCGCCGAGCCCATGATCCCTAATCCGAGGACTCCCACCTTGGTCACGTCAGCTCCGCCCTATTCCGGATTACGCATTATTCGGTCCAGTATGCCTCGATGGCGATGTTCAGGCTTCTCCGGGGTAGTTCGGGTGGCTGATGTTGACGACGATCGCCTCCTGCGTGCTCCTGGCCACGATCATCACCACGGGCTCCTCCGCGCTCCCGTTCTCCTCCCAGTGCACAACGTTGGGGGGAATGAACAGAAAATCGCCGGCCCGAGCCTCGCGCGCCTGATCGAGTCGATCGCCGACCCACCAGCGGCCGACGCCTGACTGCACGTAAAGGGCGGTCTCCGAATCACCATGGTGATGGACACCGGTCTTCATGCCCGGCGCCAACACCGAAAGGCCCATCCACAACTGCTCGGCGCCGAGCCGGCGAGCGGAGATGGCCTCGAAGCGCTGCAGTCCCGGGGTTTGCGCGGTGTGTGCATCAAGGTCCGCCGCGCGGATGACGCGCACGTCCGGTCCGGGGGTGGCAGGGCTCTCGCGGGGCTCACGCGAAGACGACGACATCATTCTCCTTGGGGTGGATTGCTTGGCTCGATGGGTCGCGGCCGGGCACGGCGCCGATGCACGCTCCGGGTGGCTGTCATCGCCCCGGGCCGTACAGTCCGAACAGCAGGCTTGGGTCCCCCGGCGTCCAGGTCCCCGTCACTTGAGAACGGCGCCCCATGTCCTGGACTCGGGAGACCAGGTTCCGTCCGAGTGCCAGCTGCTGCGGCTCCCAGACGGCGAGGGCGGCCGGCACGTCGCCGTCCGCGTCGCGCAGGGCCGCTCCCAATGCCCAGGCGTCGGCTGCCGCCTTCGCGGTTCCCGCCGCGGCGTGCGGTCTGGCCGCGAAGGCGGCGTCCCCCACCAGACACACCCGTCCGAATGCCATCCGTGGAACGACGATATCGAGGACGGTCTGGATGAACGGCTCTGCGGTCTTGGCAACCAGCTCGGCGGCCGCCGGGGGGAGCTCGGCCACCGCGGCGCTTCGCAGCTCCGCCACGTAATGGTCCTGCACCTGACCGGGCTGGACCGATACCGCAGCGAGGAAACCGCGCTTGTCGGTGAGCAACTCATCCAGCGCAGGCCCCAGTGGCACGTTCCGGTACCAGACGTAATTCATCCGGCGTTGACCGGCGCCGAGCTCCGAGTTGGCCCCGGGGATGGGATAGAGATTCACATGGCTGTCGCCGGTGACCACGTAAGACAGCGAATCGAGGAACAACTCCAGGGTTTCCGCGGTGATCTCACGTTCGGGAACCGTCCCCCGCCAGCCGACGTAGCCCGAATAGCTGGGTTCCACCTCAGGAAGTAGGCGCCGACGTCCGGTCGAGGAGATGCCGTCCGCGAAGACCACCAGCTCGGCGCGTTCCCGGCGGCCACCGACGAAGCGCAGATCGACTCCGTCCTGGTCCTGCTCGAGTCCGACGAAATGTTCGCCGAGGTGGTAGTGCCGGAGGCCGAGGTCGTCGAGCAGCGGCTGGTAGATCGTCGTCCAAGAGGTGAACCGGTAGGAGCCAGGCTGCTCGTGGACGATGGTGTTCCGTGGCCCCAGGTACCGAAGCCGCGACGCCGAGGTGCTGACTTGATCCACCGAGACCCGGCTTTTTTCCTCGAACCAGCGAACGGTGTCCGGCTGGAGCACGATGCCGGCGCCGCGACCTTGCAAGACGGCCGGGGTCCGCTCAAACACCTCGACGTCGAAGCCGACGTCGCGTAGCACGAGGGCCGTGGTCAAGCCCCCGATCGATCCACCGATCACCGCCACCCGCATACGTATGCCTCCCGGATCGCTCCCCGGGCGCGCGCGAGATGACCTCGGCCGGACAGCTGCTGGACAGTGATCGTTCGGGTCACTATAAAGACGCCAATCGCGTTCCCGGTGTGACCGAACGGTGGGGGAGCATTCTGGTGGCGTCGGCCGGGCCTCAGGTGGGCGAGTTGGCGCCCGACTTCGAGTTGCGCCATACCTTCAGCCATAGCGTGCACCTCGCCGAGGTTCTCCACCGAGGGCCGGTGCTCCTGGCGTTTTACGTCTTCGACTTCGGCTTCGTCTGAACATCCGAATTGTCCCAGTTGGGGCAGCATGCCGCGGAGATTCGCGCGCTCGGGGCAGACATCCTGGCGATCGCGGTGACACCGACCTTTGCCCAGCAGGCCTTCGCTGCGACGTTGGCCATTGATTTTCCGCTGCTGTCGGACTGGAACCGCACGGTGAGTCGGGACTACGGCTGCCAATACGAGACCTGGAAGGGGCACGACGGACTCGCGAAGCGGGCACTATTCGTTATCGATGCGGACGGAATTGTGCGCTACCGATGGAGTGATGACGACGCGATGGTGCTGCCGGATCTCGCCCCGGTGCTGTCCGCCCTGCGTCAGTTGTGAGCTCCCGGGACCGCGCCGGCGCCGGGCAGAAATAGGCCCGCCTGGCCATCCGCGGGTTGCCCTTCGTGGGCGATCAGCACGCCGCGCAGGTATGTCTGCACGACGTGCCCGATCACGGGCCGACCATGAAACGGTGTCCACCCGGCCTTGGACAGCACATCCTCGTTGCGCAGCGTTCGCCGCACGGCGGGGTCAACGACGATCAGATCGGCATCCGATCCGGCGGCGAGCTCCCCCTTCTGCGGCCAGAGTCCGTACAGCTTCGCCGGCACCTGGCTGTACACGCGGGCGATGTCCTCGTAGGAAAGCTGCCCGCGAGCGGCGGCGTCGAGCAGGATCGCCATGGTGCTGTCGAGGCCGGGCAGTCCAAAATGGACGTTCCACATGTCCCCAGCCTGCTTCTGCGCGAGCGTGGACGGCGCGTGGTCGGTGGACATGTGCGTCAACGTTCCGGCTCGCAGCAGCCGCCACATCTCGTCTTCGTCGCCTTGGGTCCGCGCCCGGGCCGGGGGCGTGAACTTCCGTAGGGCACCCTGCTCCAGCACCTCGTCCTCGCGGAGCAGGAAATATTGCGGGCATGCTTCGGCCCCCATCGCGCCCCCGCGGGCCCGTTCCGCCGCGATGTAGGAGGCGACCTCGGCATTGCTGACGTGCGCGATCGAGGCGCGGGCACCGGTGATGCGGACGAGTACGGAAGCGACGACAGCGGCGACCAGTTCGGCTTCCCGACTGCGCCAGTCGGGCAGAATCCCCGGATCGCTTCGCCCCTGCGCCCGAAGAAGGGCTTCGGCCGCGCCGGTCAGTGACTCATCCTCGCAGTGCAGCAGGCTGACGGCACCGCTTCGCGCCGACACATCCAGATGCTCCTTCAGCGCGGCGACGTCGTGCCCGGGAACACCGTGCGTCGTGCAGGTGAAGACCTTGAAGAAGGCGGCGCCCGCCTGCCAGAGTGCGGGCAGTTGCCCCGCCTGCCCCGGCCACGCGTGCGCGGCAAGTCCGTAGTCGACGTTGGACCGCTCGCGCAGATAGCTGCGCTTGGCGATGAGGTCATCCACGGTGCGGACCGGTTGCCCGTGGGAATGCTCCACGATGGTCGTGACGCCGGAGGCGGCGGCTGCTGCCGTGCCGGTCGGGAAGTCTTCGCGCTCAGTGCTGCCGGGGTCCATCAGGTGGACGTGGGTGTCGACGCCCCCGGGCAGCACCAAAAGACCCGAGGCGTCGACGACGTTCCTCGCCGATGGACGGTCCAGGCCAACGTTGCAGATACGGCCGTCCACCACCGCGACGTGGGCTCGGCGCCGACCCGCAGGGGTGATGACGGTCCCGCCGGCGACGAGCAGATCGACCTCGGCCACGTCGCCCTCCTAGCGGAAGGCGTGGATGACTGCGGACATGTCGTGGGCACCGTAGCCGGCTCGACTCGCCGCGCTGAACTGGCCGAGCACGGCGTCCATGAGCGCGGTATCCACCTTGGCCGCCACCAGGGCGTCCCGGATCAGGCCCGCATCCTTCAGGCCTCCGTCGACGGCAAAGGCCGCTTCCCGGGTCTCATCGTTGATCATCAGGTTGCCTTTGAACTGCGCAAACAGGGCGTTGCTGGGTCCCGAGCCGATGGCTTCCAGGAAAAGCCGTGGGTCGAGTCCCAATCCCTGGGCGAGGCTGATGGACTGGGCAACCGCGTTGTTGAGGGTGGCCACCCAGGCGTTGCAGACCAGCTTCAGCCCGCTCGCCTGGCCAGGGCGTTCCCCGACCCACATCGTCGAGGATCCGATGGCATCGGTGACCGGAGCGACCCGGTCACGCAGCGCCGACGGTCCCGAGCACAGGACGACGAGGTGCCCCTCCTCGGCGGGCTTCTTCGTACCCAGTACGGGTGCGTCAAGGAAGGAAACGTCCTGCGCGGCAGCAAGACCGGCCAGCTTCGTGGTCCCTTCCAAGCCGGTGGTCGTGGATTGCATCCACACGGCGTCAGCCGGGAAAGCCCCGTCGGTAATGGGCTGCTGCAAGACGGCCTGCACGGCGTCCGCGTCGAACAACATGCTGATGACCACGTCCGCATCCCGCAGGGCCTCGGCGACCGTGGGTGCGACCCGCGCGCCGGCCTCCTGCAGCGCCTGGGCCTTGGCCGGATCCCGGTTCCAGACCGTCGTCTCCAGCCCGGCTCGGCGCAGTGAACGGGCCATCCCGGCGCCCATCACCCCGGTTCCCAGTACCGATACCCGCGGGGTCAGCATGCGCCGAAGCTACCGCAGTAGCCGATCTGATCGGCGTGCCCCACACTGAGACGGTGTCTGCGACCGTCCCGGGCGTAGCAGCGGCAGCGGAGAGGAGGTGGGGATTGCATGGTGCAGGTCCAGGACGCTGACGCCTCGAGCCATCCTCGCCACAGCACGGCCGGAAAGATGACGCTGCTCCTCGAAGCCTTGGCGGCACACGAGCAAGGCGTGAGCGTGCGGGAGATCGCCCGCGAGACCGGTATCGACAAAAGTGCTGTATCGCGGCTCTTCGAGCAGTTGTCGATCATGGGGCTGGCCGAGCAGGAGCAGCTGTCCGCGCGTTTTTGCGTCGGCCCTCGCCTGTTCGCGCTGGCCGCGACCATCCACGGTCGGGACACCCTGTGGCAGGCCGCCCAGCCGGTGCTGCGCGAGCTGGCCGAGCAGTTCAACGAGACCTGCTACCTCGCCACCCGGGAACTCGACGAGATCATGTTCCGGGAGAAGATCGACTGCGACCACAAGGTGCGCTATGTGATCGACGCCGGGGAGCGCGCCGCCCTGCACGCCGGGGCCGGCGGTCGGGCCGTCCTCGCGGGCCTGTCGACACCGGATGTCGACGAGGTGCTGCGCCGCACCGAGCTCCGCCGCTACACCTCCCAGACCATCACCGATCCCGCCGAACTGCGTCGCCAGATCCTGGAAGATCACCGCCGCGGCTACTCGATGAGCATGGGGGAGCGGGTGGTGGGCGGCTGCGCCGTGGCGGCGCCGTTCTATCAGGCGGATGGCACCTGCCGCGGCGCGCTGGTCTTCACCTGCCCCCGGGAGCGCTTTGATGTGCGCCGCGCCCCGGAGATCGCCGACGCGGTCGTCGCCGCCAGTGGCCGGCTCTCGACGCGGCTGGGCTATCTGGTGGAGGCCGTCGCCACCGCCGACTAGCGGCCACCGGCGGCCCACAGCGGCCCACAGCGGCCCGCCAGGCCCCATCCGTCTCGGCGAGCCCGCGGGCCGCGCTGCTTGCGCTCCACGGCGGCTTACGCCAAACTCACCGAGACAGCGTTGCAGATCGCAGCTCTTGCCCGCGCGATTGTGGCCGGAAGGAGAGAATGCCGACCCAGGCCATGGACCGATGGATGGCCCGGCCACCGGATGTCTGCACGGTCTACGTGGGGCCGCAGGACATCGCCCGCTTCGCGCTCGCCATCGGCGCCACCGACCAGGCGCACTTCGACGCGGCGGTGGCTCGGTCACGGGGCTTTGCCGACGTGGTGGCGCCTGCGCTTTTCTACGTGTCGCTGCGTACTGGCGTTTTCAATTTGGTGCCACCGGAGGACCTGCATGCAGAAGGCACCCCGCTTCGTGATGTTCCGCCGATCCCCTTCACCCAGGCCATGGCCGGCGAGACCCATGCCGAGCTCTACCGTCCCTTCGTCGCCGGCGATCTGGTGACCTGCAGCCGCCATCCGAAGTCGGTCAGTGAAAAGATCGGGCGCAGCGGGAAACTGACTTTTGTGCAATTCGAATATCAGTACACCGGCAGCGATTCTCGCCCCATTGCTACCGAGAACTTCACCCGGATATTTCGATAGGTGGCGATGACATCAGCTATGGAGCCAGCGAATTTCGTGCGGGTGAACCCGTTCCCGGTTGTCACGCGGACCTACCGCCCTCAGGACCTTTTCCTGTTCAGCGCCGCTACCTGGAACGCTCATCGCATCCACTACGACCAGGACTACGTCGTCGCCACGGAAGGTCACGAGGGTTTGCTCGTCCATGGACCGCTGCAGGCGGTGCAGATGTTTCAGGTTCTCATCAACCAGTTGGCAGAGGGCGCGAGGCTCCAGTCCGTTCGTTACCGGCATCTGAGCGCGTTGTTTGTCGGACAGGAAGTAGCGATGTCGGGGCGGCTCGCGGCCATGGACGAGGCGGATGGCACAGCCACCTTCGACCTGTGGATCGAGCGAGTGCAGGACCGGCAACGGACGACGACCGGCAACGCGACGGTACGGCTTGCCGCCACCGATTAGCCCAGCGACATGAGTGAGGACCTGCGGATGCTTCGTTCCATGCTTTTCACGCCCGGGAATCGGGCCGACCTCATCACGAAGGCCTTCGCGTCCGGGGCGGACGCCATTATCGTCGATCTGGAAGACGCCGTTCCGGTCTCCTCCAAGGCGCAGGCTCGGGAGAATTTGCAACGGCTAGCGCCTGGCCCAGTCCCCACCTTCACCCGGGTCAACGCAGCGGACACCGAGTTTTTCTGGGCGGATGTGGTGGCGGCCGCTGCCGCCGGCGTGGCCGGCATCGTCCTGCCGAAGGCAGATGACCCGCGACTCATGCAGCGGCTGGACGGGGCGCTGACCGCCTTGGAGGTCCAATCCGGTCGGCAGCCTGGCTCCACGACCCTCATGCCGCTCATTGAATCAAGCTTGGGTGTAGCCAGAGCCAGGAAAATCTTGGCCAGCTCCCCGCGTGTCAGCTCCGTGTTGTTCGGATCCGGGGAGCAGGGCGACCTGGTTGTCGACCTCGGATGTGAATGGACACCAGATGGCGCGGCCCTGCTGGCCGCTCGATCACTCGTGCTGATTGCCGCCCGAAGCGTGGGAATCGAACACCCGCTGGATGCGGTCTTCATGGACTTCAGGAACCTCGAAGCGCTCCGCATCGAATGCGAACTCGCCAAGCGGATCGGATATGTGGGGAAGGTGGCCATCCATCCGGCGCAGATCCCCATCATCCACGCCGTATTCACACCCTCACCGGAGGAGATATCCCAGCAAGAAAAACTCCTGGCGACGTTTGACGACGCGGTGGCGAACGGCTCCGCCTCGATCAACATAGATGGACGGATGGTCGACTACGCGGTGGCCCGTCGGGCTCGCAGCATCCTGGCCCGGGCAGGCGCCCTGCGCACAACCCCTCAACCCTAAGGAAATCGACATGGCGAAAATCAGTGGCGCCGAATATTTGGCGAAGTCACTCGACGCTTTCGGGGTACGGGCCGTCTTCTTCGTGCCCACCATTTTGAGCCGCACCCTCTACGAACTTGAGCAGCACACGAAGATTTCCCGCATTGTCACGCACGGTGAGAAGGCGGCCGTTTACATGGCCGACGGATATGCCCGGGCCAGCGGCACGCCCGGTGTGTGCATGGCGCAGAACGTCGGAGCCGCCAACCTCGCCGCCGGCCTGCGCGATCCGTATCTGGGCTGTTCACCCGTCGTGGCACTGACCGGAGGGCCTTACGAATGGAGTCGGAGCCGGAACTTCTACCAGGAGATTGAAGATTTCCCGCTGTTCAAGCCGGTGACGAAGTTCAGCGCGCAGGTTCCCGACGTCAACCGGCTGCCTGATCTGCTGGCACAGGCCTTCCGATCGGCCACCTCGTCCAAGCCGGGCCCCACCCACCTGGAACTGTCTGGACATACCGGGGATATCACCGAGAACCAGCTCGTGGACGCCGCGATCCCGGTGGGTCGGCCCCCTGCCGTGCCAGCCCTCCGCATGCAAGCAGAGGCGCAGGCGGTCGCGGATGCTGCCCGACTCCTGGCGACGGCACGGCGCCCGGTGATCGTGGCCGGCGGCGGTGTGCGAGCGTCCGGGGCGGGCGGGGAACTGGTCGCGCTGGCGGAGCGGCTCGGGATCCCCATCGCGACCTCCCTGAACGGCAAGGACACGGTCCCCGGCGACCATTATCTGAACGTTGGCGTACCCGGTCTGTACTCCAGGGCATGCGCGAACGAAATTCTGCTCGAGGCTGATCTGGTCTTCTTCGTCGGCAGTCAGACGGGGAGCCAGCTGACACTGACCTGGCAAGTGCCCCCCGTCACCAGCCAGGTCATCCATCTCGATATCGAGGCCGCTGAGCTCGGGCGTCACTATCCCAACACGCTGCCCCTCCTTTGCGATGCCACGCTGGGCCTGCGTCAACTGCTCGTGGCGACGGAAGGCGCGGAGCCTGCCCGGTCGGCCTGGGTGGCTCGGGCGCAGGAACTGGTCGGTCGCTGGCGCGAGAAAGTCCTGCCGGACATGGAGTCTGACCAAATTCCGATCAGGCCTGAACGCCTGTGCGGGGAACTCAATCGGCACCTGCCAGCGGATGCGCTGCTGGTGGCGGATACCGGACACGCCGGGATGTGGACCGGTGGATTCATTGATCTGAAGTCCCCGGGCCAGAACTTCATTCGTGCGGCCGGCTCGCTCGGCTGGGGGCTACCGGCAGCCCTGGGTGCTCAGGTCGCCCAGCCGGACCGCCCCGTCGTCCTGTTCACCGGCGACGGCGGGTTCTGGTATCACCTGAGCGAATTGGAAACCGCGGCCCGCTGGCGCATTCCCGCGGTGATCGTCGTGAACAACAACCGCTCTCTCAACCAGGAAATCGGGCCCTATACGGAGGCGTACGGGGGAACGCTGCACGGCCGGCATGCAGAGCTGTGGCACTTCGCCGATGTGGACTTGGCTGCCGTCGCCGGCTCGCTGGGAGCGCTGGGGCTGACGGTCCGCAAGGCGGCCGAGTTCGCCGGGGCGATGGAGCAGGCGACAGCGCATCCCGGCCCCACCGTGATCAACGTGGTTTCCGACATCGACATCCTGGCGCCTCGGGGCCGGGCTGAGCTCGCGCAGCCCTAGCAAGTGGCGATATGTCCGCTTTGCGGAGGCCCGATCGCCGGGTCGCTCATCGTTTCGCAAAATATGGCAAGACCCCTTGCGCTGTGACGGACTTCACGCAACACTTCAGCGAACGAGACGTCGTTGCACAATTGGAGGCTCTGTAAGCAGGAAGCGCAGAACCGAATCGGGACCGATCGCACCCTGATCGAGACTGGTAGGCGCTGAAGCGATGGCAGGCCGATCCCTGACCGTGCGACGGCCGACGGTATGACGTGGTTCTGGTTCTCTCGATGGCGCAGCACCGTGGCCTCGGACGGAACGGCTCTTCACGGGGCCGCCGTACCAACTGGGCGTCTTTCTCCTCCACGAACGCCTCACCGGCGTTCGGAGGACCGCAGCCTCCACAGCGAGGTGGGCAGAGCGGGGAAATCAAGGGATTGACGGAGTTCGAATACGTATGCGACTCTCGCCGCAACGCATACGCATGCAAGGAAGGGTTCGGCAGGACCCCCGACGAGGGTGACTTTCGGGGCACGCTAGACGCGGACGGCAGCACAGGGTCGTGGACCCTCTGCCCCACCGGCCGGGTAACTCAGCTTAGCCAGCTAATCTCACAACTTTTCAGGATTGAGGCGGGCGAGGATGCATCAGATTTTACTGGCGTTGGGATTCGGGCTCGTCACGGCGGCGATTGTGGCCCTTTCCACGGTTGCCCTCTCTTTACAATTTTCCGTGACGCGGACGATCAACTTCGCCCACGGCGAGCTGATGACGGTCGGCGCCTACGCCGGCTATGTCGTCGCTCGCGCGCATGGGAATGTGGTGTTCCAGGGACTGGCCGCGATGGGCGTCGGCGCCTTGCTCGCCTGGCTCCTGAATCGATCACTGTTTCGCACCTTTAGACGCCTCGGCGTCAGCGTCCTGATCCTGCTGATCTTGACTATCGCGGGATCTCAGGTGATCCAAGCGGCGCTGCAGATCGCGTTCGGCGCCACCACGGTGAACTACCCGCGCGGCGCCGGCGCCTCACACCAGGTGGGTCCCTTCGAGTGGACCTCGACCGACATCTTCACCATGCTCGTCGCCCTGGGGGTTCTCATCGCCCTCCACTTCATGATCCAGCGGAGCAAGTTCGGCAAGGCGCAACGCGCGGTGGCCGACGACATCCTGCTCGCCCGCACAACCGGCATCCGGGCGGAACGCATCATCGACATCACCTGGATCCTGGACGGTGCCATCGCCGGACTTGCCGGCATGCTGCTGGTTTTCCAGGTGGGCAGTTTCAACCCCACCGTGGGCTTCACGTTCCTGCTGGTCATCTTTGCCGCCGCTGTGGTCGGCGGCATCGGCCAGATGTACGGGGCAATGATCGGCGCATTGATCATTGGGGTCGTGATGGAGGTCGGGGCGATTTACGTCAGCCCAGACTACAAACAATCCGTTGCGTTCATCGTCCTGGTCCTGGTGCTGTTCATTCGGCCCCAAGGCATCATCCCTGCCCGTGGAGAGGCAACGGTCCTATGATTTCCTACATCACGAGCGTGGCGACGATCGGCGCCATTACCGCGATTCTCTGCTTGGGAGTCAACGTCTCCTGGGGCTGGGTCGGTCAGCTCGACCTCGCGTACTACGCGTACGTCGCCGTGGGTGCCTACTCGGCCTCGGTGCTGGAGCTGCCCCGCAACATCCCCCAGCCTGGCCTCAACTACAGCTACATTCTCGGACTGCATTGGCCCTTCCTCCTGGGGGTAGCCGGCGCGGCCGTGGTCGGCGGCATCGTGTCGGCGATCGTGGGCACGATCGCTCTGCGCCGCGTGCGGAGCGACTACATCGCGATTATCACGGCCGTGACCGCGCTCATGGCGGCGGCTTTCCTCGGCCAGAGTCCCTATCTGTTCGGCGGCCAAATCGGGACCTATGGGATTCCGCTCCCGTTCCAGTCCTCGCTGAACCTCGGCACCCAGGGCTACAACTTCTTCTTTCTCGGGTTGATGCTCGTTTTCCTCGCTCTGACCTACGCAGTACTCCAACTGCTGTTCAAGAGCCCGTTCGGGCGATCGCTTCGGGCGGTTCGAGAAGGTGATGTCGCGGCATCCGCGTTCGGCCGGAACTTGTTCAGTGTGCGGCTGCGGGCCTACATCGTCGGGGGAACGGTCGGTGCATTCGGGGGTGCGCTGTTCGTGAACTACATCAGTGCCTGGAACCCGTCGTCGTGGAACATCTTCGAGGTGGTGTTGATCCTTTCCGGCGTGGTCGTCGGCGGTCGAGCCAACTCCATTGGGGTGATCATCGGCTCGGTCCTGGTTCTGTCCATCATCCCCGAGGTGACGCGACTGATCTCGGTGTTCGGGGGAAGCGCGGCGGACGGGCCTGCTGTGGCGGCCCTGCTCGCCGCACTTCTGATCATCGTGATCCTCCGTTTCCGCCCTGCCGGGCTCGTTCCCGAACGCAAGTTGACCTCGTCAGAACCTCAGGCGCCCAGTGCCGCTGCCGCCAACGCCAACGCATCGCTGTCCACCCGAGTGGGGGCCTAGTTACATGGAGACTCGCATCGAGACAAGGCGTGAACCAGACATCACGACCGCGAAGGGCCGCGACACGATCCTGGAGGTGCGGGACCTCGTCAAGCACTACGGCGGGGTGAAGGCGGTCGACGGCTGCTCGTTCAACGTGCCGCGCGGAAAGCTCATCGGACTGATCGGCCCAAATGGGGCCGGGAAGTCCACCGTCGTGGAAACGCTTTCGGGAATCGTGCGGCCGGACGCGGGAAAGATTGTCTTCGACGGGGCGGAGATCCAAGGACTCCCGCCACACAAGATTTTCCGCACCGGCATGGCTCGATGTTTTCAGCTGGCGCGGGTATGGCCCCTGCTGAGTGTTCTCGAGAACATGCTGGTCGCCGCCCCCACCGAGGGACGCGACACGATCAGGGCGGCTCTATTTTCACGCCGCCGCCTGGCAGTTGTCGAGAAGCAGCAACGTCAGCAGGCCCTGGAGACGTTGGAGCGGTATGGCCTGTTCCGATTGCGCAACGATTATGCCTTTACCTTGAGTGGCGGGCAGAAGCGGTTGTTAGAGTTCGCGCGAATCGCGATGGCCAGACCGAAACTCGCTCTGTTGGACGAACCCATGGCAGGCGTCAACCCGGTGTTGCAAGTGCAAATCGAGGAAGGCATCGGAACTTTCCTGGCGAGCGGAATGACCGTCTTGCTGATCGAACACAACCTGGGATTCATCGAGAGAATGTGTGACGAGGTCATTGTGATGGTGCAGGGGCGGGTCGCCGCTATCGGGAACATGACGGACCTGCGGAATAACTCCGTAGTCCAAGAGGCGTACCTGGGCGGTGGCGCGTATGCCTGATGTGGAGTCAGTGCTCAAGGTCGAAGGTGTCACCCTTGGATACGGGGGGACCCCCGTGGTGCGCGGGGTCAGCATCCGGGCCAAGGCCGGGGAACTCACCGCCATTGTCGGTCCCAACGGTGCAGGCAAGTCGACCCTGATGAAGGGCATCGTTGGTGTGCTGCACGCCACCGAAGGCCATATCTGGCTGAACGGGAAGGAGATCACGAACAACCAGCCCGAGGACCTTATCCGGTCGGGCATCGCCTATGTACCGCAGGTAGCGAATGTCTTCCCCTCGCTTTCTGTTTACGAGAATCTCGAACTCGGTGGCTACATCAAACGGGGGGAAATGCGGGGGCGCATCAGCGAAGTCTGTGACATGTTCCCTGACCTCATTCCGGCGCTGAAGCGGCCGGCGCGCACGCTGAGCGGGGGTCAGCGCATGATGCTCGCTCTGGCCCGGGGGCTGGTCATCAAGCCGGTGCTGTTGATGTTGGACGAGCCGACCGCGGGACTCGCCCCGCTGGTCGTGGACAAGGTGTGGAACCACGTGCTTGAGATCAAGAACAGCGGCGTCGCGGTCCTGGTCGTCGAGCAGAACACGCGCCGCTCGCTCAGGGACGCGGATTGGGGTTACGTCCTCACCACTGGCCAGAACAACCTGGAAGGCCCTGGTCCGGATTTGTTGGCGAACGAAGACCTGGTGCGCCTCTACATCGGTGGCGGCGCGTCGGGCGAGGCTCCAGAAAGCGACGTCAACGAGCGTTCGGCAGCAGCCGGACCTGTTTCCTTCACGAATCAAAAGGGGTGAACAAGACGTGACCATGTCTCTCTCACGGGGCGGCGCGCTCGTGGCGACCGGTCTGGCCGCCGCGGTGCTGGTGACCGCCTGTGGCAGCAGTTCCACTGGCACGGCGAAGGCGGGTGGGGGTGCCGGCGGTGGAACAACCTCCGGTGGCACAGTCCACTTTGCTGCCTCGGGCGCCCTGTCCGGGCTGCAGGCGGCGGTCGGGGTGCCCATCATCGAGGGGACCAAGGCCGCGGCCGAGGTCATCAACGCCAACGGCGGCATCCTCGGGAAGAAACTGGTCATCGATCAGGTCGACACCAAGGGCGACCCCGCGGACGCGGTCACCGCCATTCGGCAGGACTTCGCTCTCAACAAGCCCGCCGTCATGATCGGCCCGGCGTCGCTCGAGATTCACGGTGCGCAGCCGGTGTTTGACCAGGCAAAGATCCCGGACGGCTGGAACGGCGGCTCGGCCGAGTTCGACATGAACAAGGACCCATACCTGTTCCGGTGTAACGCCTCCGACACGCAGGAAGGCGTCGCCATGGCCGCCTACGCCGTGCAGAAGGGCTACAAGCACGCCGCGATGTACTTCACGAACATTGCTGCCTCCCAGGCGTTCGAGCCGATCATCACCCAGGCGTTCACCAAGCTGGGGGGGACAATCGTCGACACCGAGAACGTGACGCCCGGCCTGTCCTCCTACCGCACCGAGGTCTCCAAGGTCATCGCGGCGAAGCCCGATGTGATCTTCTCGCAGATGGAACCGGCTACCGCCGCCACCACCGTGAAGAACTTCCAGCAGCTCGGCGGCTTGAACGTTCCGGTCGTCGCTACCGACCTGATGGCCGGTAGCGATGTCATCAAGGCAGTCGGACCCGCTTTCGACGCCCAGCATGTCGTCATGCTGCAGGGGAGCAACGCCTTGACTGGGTCGGCAGCAGCCTTCACGGCGGCCTACCAGAAGGCGAATGGCAAGGCGCCCGAGGCCGGTGCTGGTTATGCCTACGACTGCACGATCGACTTCGCCCTCGCGATCACCCAGGCGAAGAGCTTCGACTCGGCGTCAATTCTCAAGGCGATGCCGCAGGTCTCCAACCCTCCCGGAACGGCCGTGAACGACTACGCCACGGCCGTGAAGGACATCCAGGCCGGAATGAAGATCAACTATGAGGGCATCAGCGGGCCGATGGACTTCAATCAGTACAACAACGTCAACGGTCCCTGGGATGCGGTCATCGCCACCGGCGATGCCGCAGGTGACACCAAGGTCCTCAAGACGTTGACCGCCCAGGACATCACCAACGCCTTGGCCGGCAAGGTCTAGCCGGCTCCCGTTCTGTCAGCAGTGTGGGCCGTGACCGGCGAGGAAGTGGTCACGGCCCGCACTGCGTTCGCCCCTCCGAACGTCCCCAAGCAACGAAACGAGGCACGTCATGACAACGCTTCACCGCGGTGCACCCCGGATCGACGTGCTGCTGGAGGGCTTCGGAGTCAACACGAACACCGGCCTGGCGGCGCTGTGCGCCGTGGTACTGGTCGAGGGCAACGATGCCGCAGGCAACCTCAAGCGCATCCTCATCGATCCGGCGCACGTGGGTCGACGCACGTATCTGTGGGACGCGTTGGCATCCCGCGGACTTGGACCGACGGACATCGATCTTGTCGTGTTGACGCACGCCCATTGGGACCACGTGCAAAACATCGACGTCTTCGATCATGCGCCCCTGCTGGTTCATCCGGACGAGCGGCGCTACGCGATGGATCCCCATCGCAACGATTGGGCCACGCCGGCGTGGACCGGTGCCATTCTGGAGCGCCAGCTCATCCAGGAGATCCAGGACGGTGACGAGCTCATCCCCGGCGTCGGGATCATCGACATGGCCGGCCACACGGTGGGCAGTATCGGGGTGACGGTGCAAAACGAGGAGGGCATGTCCATCATCACCGGCGACGCGCTGCACTACGCCAGCGTCGCGGTCAACCGGATGAATCCGCTGGTCTTCTGGGACCCCGAACAGGCATTAGCCAGTATCGATCGGGCCGTCGCACTCGCCGACGTCATCTACCCCGGCCATGACCGGGCCTTTCGGGTGACCAAGGACCAGCAGATTGAGTATCTGCGGCCCTTTGAACTGGCGATTACCGGGATCACCGCGAACGCCGCCGGACTCTCGTTCGATCCCCTGCCACGTCCGGCGTGGGTCATGCCCGGTGTGGAGGACCTGGCCGCCCGGAAGCAGCAATTCCGGGACGCGGCCGAGATCCGCCGCCGCGAGCGCGCCGAACTGGCGCAGCTGACGAACGAGGCTTAGCCGGAGGCACCGGTAGGGGAGCTGGCGGGAAAATCCGCGTTGCGCGCGATCTCGTCCCACTGCTGCCACTGGTCGAGTCGGGCGTGGTAGGTCTTCGGGGCCACATCGGCGGCGAGTTTGCCTAACAGCAGCCGACGGGGAGGATCGGCCGCGTCCAGCACCGTGAGTAGCGCCTGCGCCGCTTGGCGCGGATCGCCCGGCTGCGTGTTCGCGAACTCACCGGACATCTGCCGGCGGCGCTCCCGGAGCACATCGTCGTAAGCCGCCATCGGTTCGGCCCGCACCATGCTGGTGCCGTTCCAGTCGGTGCGAAACGGTCCTGGCTCGACCAGCGTCACGTGGATACCGAAGCCGGCAACCTCCTGCGCCAACGACTCGCTGAAACCTTCCAGGGCCCACTTGCTGGCGTTGTACAGCCCACCATTCAAGAAGGCGACGACTCCGCCGAGACTCGAGATTTGAAAGATATGACCCGATCGCTGAGCGCGCATCGGCGGCAACACCGCCTGCGTGCACCACAGCGCACCCAGCACGTTGACATCAAGCTGATGGCGCGCCTGCGCCTCAGACACCTCCTCCACCGCGCCGGAAAGGCCGTAACCGGCGTTGTTCACCGCAACGTCGATGCGCCCGTGGACCCGTAGGGCATCCGCGACAGCCGCGAAGACCGCGCTTCGGTCGGTGACGTCCAGGGTCAGCGACTGGACCCGTTCGCCGTACTCGTCGATGAGGGGCCCCAGGTCCTCGACGCGCCGAGCGGTCGCCGCGACCCGGTCGCCGGCCGCCAACGCGGCCTCGGCAAACGCCCGTCCCAAGCCGCGGGAGGCGCCGGTGATGAACCAGACCCGCTCGGTCATCGCAACTCCTTGTTTCCGGTGTTACAGGACGCTCTCGGTGCCGAGAACGACTGTCGCGTGTGCGCCGAGGGTGAGCCCCATGCCGTGCGCAAGGCTCAGCTGGGCCCCGCTCACCTGCCGATCGCCTGCCTCGCCGCGGAGTTGGCGCACCGCCTCGGTCAACAAGAACAGGCCCAGCATCCCCGGGTGGGTGTAGGAGAGGCCACCTCCGTTGGTGTTCAGCGGGAGGCTGCCCCCCGGGGCGATCGCGCCCTGTTGAACGAAGTCCCCACCTTCGCCCTTCGCACAGAACCCGAGGTCCTCCAACAGGATCAACAGGCTGATCGTGAACGCGTCATAGACATGCGCGGTGTCCAGATCGGCGGGCCGGACGCCAGCCATGGCAAAGGCCCGCTCGGCGCTGTCCGTTGCCCTCGTCGTGGTGAGATCCGCCATGCCGATGATGTTGCGATGGTTCGCGGCTTCACCGAAGCCCAGCACGTAGGCGGGCTTCCCGGGCAGGTCCTTCGCCCGCTCGGCTGAGGTGACCACGATGGCCGCCCCGCCGTCGGTGACCAGACAGCAATCCAGCTTGTGAAGGGGGCTACTGATCATGGGGGACGCCAACACGTCCTCCACGGTCAACGGGCTCTGATAGTGCGCCAGGGGGTTCAGGGCAGCCCAGGCCCGGGCGGCCACAGCCACCTGGGCCAGCTGCGCAGAGGTGGTCCCGAACTCGTGCATGTGGCGTTGCGCGATCATGCCCATCGGGCTGATCGGATGGATCATGCCGTAGGCCTGTTCGTAGGGAGACCACTCGGCTCCGCTGACGAGCTTCCCGCGATCCGATCGTTGGGTGCTGCCGTAGGTGATCAGCGCGTAATTGCACAAGCCGGCCTTGATGGCCGCCGCGGCGTGCCCAACATGACTCTCGAACGAACAACCTCCGACGACGCTCGCGTCGGCATACCGAGGATAGAGCTGGAAGTATTCGCTGAACGTGAGCGACGGTGTGTAGTAGTAGGCGGACGCTGTGAACAGCCCGTCGATGTCCGCCTTGCGCAGCCCGGCATCGGCAATCGCTCGGCGGGCCGCTTCGGCCATCAGGCCCACCGGTGATCTGCCCTGCGATTCAAACGTGTCGACCTCGCTGATACCGACAATCGCGATCTCGCCCCGCATCGCTACGCTCCCCGCACGTGCCGCGCGGTGAACGCGGGCAGTGTCATCGAGTCGGTGGTTTCGATGAAGCGCACCTCGACCGGCATCCCGATGTGCACGTCCGCGGGGGGCACGTCAATCAGATCACCGATCATGCGGACGTTTTCTTCCAGGTCCACCAACGCAATCGTGTAGGGGACATCCTGCTGACGGGATTCATGGCCGGCCCGGTACAACGTGGTGAACGAGTAGACCGCTCCGCGGCCACTGGCTCGGGTCAGGGGCAGGTTCGTCCCCAAGCAGAGGGGGCAGACCGTGCGGGGGTACCACAGCGGCACGGCGCAGTCCGCGCAGGTCTGGAAAACCAGTTCGTGCTTGCGGGCGCTGTCGAAGAACAACCGTTCCTCACCGCGCAGGACGGGGGTCGGGCGGACCTGCGGCACTGGGAACTCCGAGCTCGCGGAGGGATTGATTTCAGGACGGCGTCTCGATAATCTCCAACTGAGCCCGGGGATGTCAAGCCCGCGCTTCCTATCCCCACCGCCGGTTCCGACCGGGTTGCGACACGACCAGCCGGGAGAACAACGATGGCCGATCCCAACATCGACACGGTCCGTGAGTTGTGCGCCAAGCACAAGAACTGGGGTCGTTGGGGTGAGGACGACCAGCGCGGAACCCTCAACCATGTGCGCCCGGAAGACATTGTGGCGGCGGCGGCGCTGGTCCGGACCGGCCGGGTGATTTCGATGGGCTTGCCCTTCGATGAGGACGGACCCCAGAACGGCAAGTTCAACCGGTTCAACCCCATCCACCTGATGACGCGTGACGGGGCGGACGTTCTCGCGGGAACGGCTATCCGCGACTTCTACGGCGGGAATGACCGGCACTTCCGCGGCACCGACGACATGATCATCATGCCCCTGCAATGCGGCACGCAGTGGGACTCGCTGGCCCACGTGGTCTTCGAGGACAAGATCTACAACGGGTACAGCGCCGATCAGGTCACCAGCAAGGGCGCGCTGAAAAATGATGTCTGCAACGCCGCCGGGGCCATGGTGGGCCGGGGTGTGCTGCTGGACATCCCGCGCAGCCAAGGGTTGCGATGGCTTGAGCCCGGGACCCCCATCGGCGCAGCAGAGCTGGATCGGGCCGCGGAATTCGGTGGCGTGAGCGTGGGCCGCGGAGACTTCGTGTTCGTCCGAACCGGGGCCATGGCCCAGGCGCGGGACGCCGGCGGCTGGGGCGGGTATGCCGGCGGCTCGGCGGCCGGCCTGGGCCTGGCCAGCATCGATTGGATCGCCGAGCGGGAAATCGCCGCGGTGGCGACCGATACCTGGGGGATGGAGGTCCTGCCGAACGAGACCCCCGACGTTTTCCAGCCCTTGCACATCGTGTTCATCGTGCACATGGGCCTGTGGATCGGCGAGATTTACGACATGGAGGCGCTTGCCGAGGACTGCGGCGGCGACGGTGTCTACGAGTTCATGTTCTGTGGGCCTCCGCTGCCGTTCACCCGGGCCGTGGGTTCCCCCTTGAATCCGATGGCGATGAAGTAGGAGCAGCGGCCGCGGGGGCACTTGCACCCGGCGCCCACCCCTGCCAGTCTCAGCAAGACACCGTTGCAGTTTGCCCGGCGGGTTCACCCGGATTCAGCCCACCCGACGGCGGGCGGGTCGCCGCACACCCTGAGGGAGGGAATCGCCGATGGCGCGTCCTCGTCAGATCAGCCAGGGCCTCGGCGTGGCGGTCATCGGGTGTGGCACCATCGGCCGGCTCCGCGCCCAACTGTGCCACCGGCATCCCGCCATCGGTCATCTGGTGGTGTGCGACACCGATGAAGCCAAGGCACGGGCCTTGGCCGCCGACTGCCAGGCCGATGACTGGGCCAGCGATGCCGAGCAGGTGGTAGGCCGGGACACCGTGGACGCGGTCATTGTCGCGACCACCGAGGACGCCCATTTCGGCCCGGCGATCAGCGCGATCTCGGCCGGCAAGCAGGTGCTCGTCGAAAAGCCGCTCACGGTGTTGCCGGAGGAGGGCGAGAAACTCCTCAGCGCCGCCCAGGAGCAGGGGGTAGCCCTGTACACCGGTTTCACGCAACGGTTCCGCCCTCGCTACCTGGCTCTCAAAGAACACGTCGACCGCGGTCATCTCGGGCAGGTGACCAGTGCGAAGGCGTCCATCTACCTCACTCAAGCCGTTGCCGAGGCGGTGATCTCGCGGGCTCCGACGACCACTCCTGCGATAAACACGTTGACCTATTGCCTCGACCTGCTGCTGTGGTGCATGCCCGGCCGCCGCCCGGTCAGCATCTACGCGCAGGCCGGCCACGGGCGCTTCCACGAAACGTACGGGTCGCCGGATTCCACCTGGAGTGTGCTCACCTTCGACGACGGAGCAGTCGCGAGCCTCGGCGTGAGCTGGGAATTGCCGGAATTCTGGCCGGCCTACGTCGCCACCATGGAGGTGGAATTGTTCGGGCGGGAAGGGGTGATCAGCATCAAAGATGACCACCGAGACATCCTGCTGGCTTCCAGCAAGGCCGTTCCTTCGCCGTACACGCCGGAGGTGTCCATGAACGTGGCGCTGCTGGGGTCCGCGATGCCGGGTGACTGGGCACTCGGGGAATACTTCGGGGCGATGAAGGACGAAACACACGCGTTCCTCGAAAGTGTCGGGACGCATCGCCAGGATCCCATCCTGGCGACGGGCCAACAGGGTCAGGACGTGCTTCGGGTCTCCCGGGCGATCGATGAGTCGGTCCGCACCGGCCAGATCGTCGCCCTGCAGTGGGCGGCGTAGCAGCCGCGATGGCCGGGATGCTGAACGGGGTCACCGTTCTCGAGCTGGGGCAGGTGATTGCGGGGACGTTTGGGGGCGTGATCCTCGCGGACATGGGGGCCGACGTGATCAAAATCGAACCCCTGCTGGGCGACGCCAACCGCAACGCCGCGATCGCTCCGCTGTACGGCGAGAGCGCCATTCACCTTTTCATGAATCGCAACAAGAAAAGCGTGGCGATAGACCTCAAGAGTCCGGAGGGTCTTGAGCTGTTCTACCAACTGGTGGAGCAGGCCGACGTGATCATCGACAACTTCCGGCCTGGGGTCATGGCCCGCCTGGGGATCGACCACGCGAAGCTCGAAGCGCGCAATCCCAATATCATCACCGCATCCGTGACCGGCTTTGGCGAATACGGCCCGGCCAAGGACCGGCCGGCTTTCGACCTGGTGGTGCAAGCCGTCGCGGGTCACCTGCACATCACCGGTGAACCGGACGGCCCGCCCTCGCGGGTCGGCATCCCGCTGGCGGATATTGCCGGCGGCCTGTTCGCGTGCATCTCGGTGCTGGGGGCGTTGTGCGGGCGTGGGCTGCACGGCAAGGGATCTCATACGGACGTGGCGATGCTCGACTCGCTGGTGTCCCTCCTATCCTACGATGCGCTCGATCACCTCAATACCGGGCGCGACATCACCCGGCAGGGAACCGCGCACGCGCACATGGTGCCTTGGCAAGCGTTGTCGGTCCGTGACGGTTACATCGTGATCGCGGCCAGAGAGGAGAAGTTCTGGCAGCGGATTTGCGATGCGATTGACCGACCCGATTTGAAAGACGATCCCCGCACCGCGACCAACGGAAGTCGGGTCGTGAATCGCAGCTTCGTCACGTCCGTGCTGGAGCCGGCCTTCGCGCAGAAGACCAAGGCGCAGTGGATGACCATCCTGGACAGCTATGACATCCCCGCGGCTCCGGTCAATGACCTCACCGACGTTTTCGCCGATCCGCAGGTGGTCGCCCGCGGCCTCGTGCGAAGCTATGACCATCCAGATCTTGGTGAGATTCGCTACCCGGCGAGTCCGATGCAGATCGATGGTTGGACCTTCCCGAACCTGCCGGCCCCCGTACTGGCCGAACACACGGTGTTGATCTTGCATGACTGGTTGGGACTCGATAAGGACGTGATCGCCGACCTGGCCGAACGACGCGTGATCGGCGTCCCGGAGCATCCGGCCGGGCTGAACCTGGTGCCGCCGGTGGAGGGCGTGCGCAGGTGAACCCGGGAACCGCGATGTCCCAGCTTGATCCCGAGCTGACCGATGAGCAGCGCCTGCTCGCGCGGAGCGTCCGCGACCTGTTCGAGGACAAGTACGACCGGGACTATGTCCGGGACTGCGACCGGGAACGTCGCCCGCCGGTGGAGGCGTTTACCGAGCTCGGCCAACTCGGCTACCTCGGGATCAACATCGCCAAGGAGTTCGGCGGCGGCGGCGGCGGAGCCATCGACTTGGCTGTCCTGCTGGAGGAACTGGGCAGGGGGTTCCTGGACCTGTCCTTCTGGGCCTTCCGCAATCTCGGGCACGGCGCGCACGGCATCGGTGTGCATGGCACACCGGAACAACGACAGCGGCTCCTGCCGGCATTGGCCCGTGGGGAGATCTCGGTCTGCTTCGCGCTGACCGAGCCGGATTCCGGCTCGGACGCCGCGGCGATCAGCACGGCCGCCGTGCCATCGGGGGACAGCTACCGCGTGACCGGAGAGAAGATTTTCTGTTCCGGGTTCAAGGTTTCCGACTTCGTGCTGACGGCAACGCGCACCGGCCACGGCGGCCGCAAGCATGAAGGCATCACGCTGTTACTGATCCCGACCGATGCCCCAGGTCTGACGTGGCGTCCCCTGGAGACGCTCGGCCACTGGCCGCTGGGGACGGCGCTGGTGCATTTCGAGGACGTCGAGGTCAGCGCCGGCAACCGCCTCGGCCCGCAGGACGAGGGCTGGCCCATCTTGATGGACGTGCTGGAGTATGAACGACTGTGTCTGTCGGCGGCCCGTACCGGCGCGGCGCAAGCCGCCCTGCGCGACGCGTTGGCGTATGCGAAACAGCGCCACCAGTTCGGGCAGCCGATCGGGAAGTTTCAGGCCATCAGCCACAAGCTCGCCGAGATGCAGGTCCTGGTGGACATCTCGCGGATGCTGGTCTATCGGTTTGCCGGTCGCCTGGATGCGGGCACCAACACCGTGCGGGATGCCGCCACCTTGAAATTGTTTGTTTCCGAGGCCTACAAGTCGGTGGCGGATATGGGTATGCAGATCCTCGGGGGCTACGGGTACACCATGGAGTACGACCTGCAGCGCCATCTGCGCGAATCGCGCCTGGGCACGATCGGGGCCGGAACCTCGGAAATCCAGCGGAACATCATCGCGAAAACGATGGGGCTCTAACGGGGCACCGGACGAAGGAAGGTCTCCGCGTTGCCGGCCAGCACGCAGGCCTCGTCGGCGGGGCTGAGCTGCAACGCTTCGACGGCGCTGACCGGTTGGGCGCTGGCCATGTCGAAGGGGTAGTCGCTGCCGACGACGACATGCTGCCACCCCACCCGCTGACCCAGCAGGGCCAGCGCATCCCGGTCGTGCGTGAGGGTGTCGAAGAACATGCGGCCGAAGTAGGTCGTCGGCGATGCGGTGATGCCGGCCTGCGCTTCGGTGCGGCATCCCCAACCGTGGTCCCAGCGCCCGGTCTGATACGGCGCGAAACCGCCGCCGTGGACAAAGCCGAACCGCAGCCGGGGGTGCCGCTGCAGAACCCCCCCGAAGATCAGGCAGGCGATCGCGATCGTCGACTCGAGGGGGTTGCCGATGAGATTCACCAGGTAGTAGGAGCCGAGCCGGTCGGCTCCCGCGATCGCCCGCTGATCCGGGTGCACCCAGACCGGCAGATCCGCGTCGGCGAGGGCGGACCAGACCGGCTCCAGCTCAGGAGCATCCAAATTCGCCCCATCGACATTGGTGCCGATCTGCACACCCCGAACCCGCGGCGAGCCGGCGATCCGGCTGACTTCCTGTACCGCGGCGGCAGGATCTTGTAGGGGAAGGGTGGCGAAGACGTGGAATTGCGCGGGGTATCGGTCGCTCACGTCGATCGCGGCATCGTTTTGCAGGCGCGCGAACAAGGCGCCGGCCGCAGGTTCGACGTGGTAGAACAACTGCGGCGGCGGAACCGCGAGCACCTGCCGGTCGACCCGCATGCCGGCCATGTCCGCGAGCCGGGCCGGCACGTCGAACATGGCGGCCGGGACCGGTCCGAGCGCCGGGCGCCCGGGGTAGTGCAGGTAGTAGCCAGCCTCTCGCTCGACCAATTCCGGACCCAGGTCGGGATAGGCGGCCCGAAACTCGGTCAAGGCGGCCCGAACAATGTGATGCGCGTGCAGATCGGTGACGGTCATGGCGCCTTTCCGCGGGGGGCGAGAGAGCCAAACGTAGTATCGGGGATGACAGTCCCAGGCGCCGTGAACAAGAACGGAACAACCTTGTCGGAGTCGGCCACGCCCCCGCCAGGCGGGCTGTTCGACGGCGTGCTGGCACGAGGCGAGGTCCGCGGCATCCTGGCCGATGCCGGCTGGCTGCAGGCCATGCTCGATGCCGAGGCGGCGCTCTGCCGCGCGCAGGTGGACGCCGGCCTGTTCCCGGCCGCATACGCGGACGCGATCGCCGCCGAATGCCGCGCCGAGCGGTTCGACCCGGCCGTGATCGGCGCCGACGCCGTCAGCTCCGGCAATCCGGTGATCCCGCTCGTACGCGCGCTGACCGCGAACGTCCGCCGCGCCCACGGCGAGCGCCCGGCCGGCTGGGTCCATCACGGAGCCACCAGCCAGGACATCAGCGACACGGCGGCGATGCTGCTGTCCCGCCGGGCGTTGCTGGTGATCGCGGCCGAGTTGACGGCCTGCGCCGAGCGCTGCGCCGCGCTGGCCCGGCAACATCAGCACACCGTGCTGGCCGGCCGGACGCTGCTGCAGCAGGCGCTGCCGACGACGTTCGGGCTCAAGGCGGCCGGGTGGGGCCACGCCCTGGACGAGGTAGCCGGCGAGGTGCGCCGGGTGGCGGCCGGCCTGCCGGCGCAGCTGGGTGGGGCGGCGGGCACGTTGGCCTCGCTCGGCGACCACGGGCTGAGCGTGCTGGCTGCCTACGCGGCCCGACTCGGGCTGCCCGAACCCCTGCTGCCGTGGCACTCCCACCGGCTGCCGGTGCTGCGCACGGCCGGGGTGTGCGGGCTCGCCGGCGCGGTGGCGGGGAAGGTCGCCGGGGACGTGGTGTTGCTGGCGCAGACCGAAGTGGGTGAGGTGCACGACGGTGCTCCGGCCCGGGGCGGCTCGTCGACCCTTCCGCACAAGCAGAACCCCGTCGCCGCGGTGGGCGTCCTCGCGGCAACCGGCCAGATCCCCGGGCTGCTGGCCAGCTTGCATGCGGCAGCGGGCCACGAGCATGAACGGGCGGCGGGGAGCTGGCAGGCCGAATGGGCGCCGTTGCAGGCACTCTTGGTCGCGACGGGCTCGGCGGCCAGTTGGCTGGGGGACTGCCTGGACACGTTGGAGGTGGATGTGGACCGGATGCGCACCAACCTCGAGCTCACCCATGGCCTGCTGCTGGCCGAGCGGATCGCCACCCACCTGACACCGAGCCTGGGCCGGCTCGCCGCGCACGACCTCGTGGAGGCGGCCGCGCGTACCGCCATCGCCACCGGGCGCGACCTGTTCGACGTCGTGGTCGCCGATCGGCAGATCGGCGCGCTGCTCGATGCCGCCACGCTGCGCAGGCTGCTCGATCCCGCCGGCTACCTCGGGTCCGCGCCGCGGTTGGTCGAACGCGCCCTGCAGCACCACGAGGAGAACCGGTGACCATGCCGAGCCCCGCATCCGTCGAGGTGCACGCGGTGCAGGACGGCGCCGAGGACGCACCGGTCCTGATCCTGTCGCCGAGCCTGGGCAGCACCGTCGCCATGTGGGAGCCGCAGCTGGCCGTCCTGACCGGCCGCTTTCGGGTCATCCGCTATGACCCGCGCGGGCACGGCGGGTCCCCGGTGCCCGCCGGCCCGTACGCCATCGCCGAGCTCGGCGCCGACCTGCTGGCACTGCTGGACCGGCTGGGGGCGCCGCGCGCGCACCTCGCCGGCCTGTCCCTCGGCGGGATGACCGCCATGTGGGTGGCGGCGCACCATCCCGAACGCGTCGCCACGCTCACGCTGCTGTGCACCTCCGCGCAGCTCGGGCCGGCGCAGGCCTGGGCCGAACGGGCCGCGCTGGTCCGGGGACAGGGCAGCGCCGCCGTGGCCGCGGCGGTCGTGGAGCGCTGGTTCACCCCCGCCTGGGCGGCGAGGCACCCGGTCGAGGTGCGGCGCTATCAGGCCATGATCGGTGCCACGTCCGCCGAGGGCTATGCCAGCTGCTGCAGCGCCATCGAAGCGATGAACCTGATCCCTGCCCTGCCGCAGATCACCGCACCCACCCTGGTGATCGCGGGCGAGCAGGACCCCTCGACGCCGCCCGAGCATGCCCGCAGGATCGTGGCCGGGATCCCCGGCGCGCGGCTGGAGGTGCTGGCCGAGGCCGCACACCTGGCCAACGTCGAGCAACCGCAGGCGGTCAACCAGCTGCTGTTGGCGCACCTTGTGGGAGGCCGCGATGAATGATGAGGAACGTCGCGCCCAGGGCCTGCGGGTGCGCCGCGACGTGCTCGGCGACGCGCACGTCAATCGGGCGACGGGGCGCACCGACGAGTTCACCGAACCATTCCAGGATTTCCTCACCCGCACCGCGTGGGGGGACGTGTGGTCCCGGCCCGGCCTGGACCGGCGGATGCGCTCCGCGATCACCCTCGCGGTGCTGACCGCGTTGCATTGCCGGGAGGAAATCGGGTTGCATGTCCGGGGGGCAGTCGCCAACGGGCTGAGCGCCGAGGAGATCGGGGAGGTGCTGCTGCACACGGCGATCTACGCCGGCGTGCCGGCGGCGAACGAGGCGTTCGCGGTGGCGCGTCAGGTCCTCGCCGAACTCGCGGCGGACTCGGCCGAACCCGCCTAGGATCGGCATCATCGCGCCGGCACGGGTGCGAATCGGCGCCTCGCCGGCAACGGCGGGTGGGAGGCGGCGCGATGCGGATCCAGATGCCAGGAGTGCCGGCCGGATCGCCGGCCGACCCGCTCCGCCGGCGAGTCATTCCCGTGCTGATCGGGATGGTGCTCGCGCTCGCCGGCTGCGCCACGGGCTCGCACGGCCCCGCGGCGGCCGCCCCCGCGTCCCCCGCCCCCGCGTCCCCCGTCGCGGCGGCACCATCGACGGGGCCTGCGCCGGTCAGCGGGCCAGGAACGCTGCACGGGATCGGGATTGCCCCGCCCCCCCGCAAGCCGCAGTTCGTGCTGACCGACACCGCCGGTCGCCCCTTTGACCTGACCAAGCAGACGGCGGGCCGGCTGACCTACCTGTATTTCGGTTACACCAATTGCCCGGATGCCTGCCCGTCGACGATGGCGAACATTTCCATCGCGTTGAGTTCCTCGCCGGCCAACCTGCGGTCGCGGGTCGCGGTGGTCTTCGTCACCACGGACCCCCAGCGGGACACGCCGGCGGCGCTGCGCACCTGGCTGGATCGCTACAACCCCAGCTTCATCGGGCTCACCGGCACGCCCCAGCAAATCGCCGCTGCGGAGCAGGCCGCGCAGGTACCGATAGCGAAGGCGGAACCGGGCAACGGAAATTACGGCGTCAATCACAGCGCGGAGGTATTCGCGTTCAGCCCCGATGGCATCTCGCACGTGATCTACACCGACGGTTTTCACCCGTCGGACTACGCGCACGACCTGCCGCTACTCCTCGCCCGGACCTGACCATGCGTCGAACCGCCGGCCTCGCCGCGATTCTGCTGGCAACGGCGTGCGGCGCGGCGCCGGCCGCGACGGCGCATTCCCCGACAGGGCATTCCCCGACGGGGCATTCCACCGTGGCGCCGCGACCCTCCATTGCCGCCGTCACCACGCCACCCCCTGCTATCTCCCCGCCAGCGATCCCGGCCAGCTCCGCGCCACCCACTGACGCATTTCCCGGTTACGCGGTGACAGCGCTGGGCGCCGCCATTGCCGTTGACGTGACACCGGCGGGCGGCAGGCTCGCCGAACTGGCAAATCCCCGGCCCTCCGGCGCGCCGCTGACCTTCCTGCTCGACCGCCGAGAAGGCGCGTGGCTGAAGGTTTTCCTGCCTACGCGGCCCAACGGCAGCGAGGGATGGGTCAGCGCAGCTGACGTGACGGTCACCGGCGTGCCGTACCGCCTGGACGTGCACGTCGACGCGCACCGGCTCGATCTATTCGCCTACGGCCAGCTGCTTCGATCCTTTGTCATCGGGGTGGGCCGGGCCCAAACACCCACGCCCGGTGGCGTTTTCTATCTGGTGGAGCTGCTCCGCCCGCCGGACCCCGGCGGCGCGTACGGCCCGTACGCCTACGGCCTGTCCGGGCATTCGACCACGCTGGCGTCCTTCGCGGGCGCCGACGCGGTCATCGGCCTGCACGGCACCAACGAGCCGGCGGCGCTCGGTCATGACGTGAGTCATGGCTGCATCCGGCTGGCCAACCCCGACATCACCTACCTGGCCGGCCTACTCCCGCTCGGGACCCCGGTGCGCATCTTGCACTGAGCCGGGCGGGAGGCGGCTACCCGGTGAAGTGCGGCTGCGCCGTGACGGGGGTCGCGACCGTGCTCGCCGCCTGGACCAGCACCGACGCCTTCATCGCATTCTCGTGAATGTGGCAGAACAGGCTGAAGCTGCCGGCCGTGTTGAAGGTGTAGGTCACGCTCCCCGGGAATGGGGCGGGTGGATTGGCGAGCAGCCCGGAGGAGGCCACCTGGCTGGTGCTGGAAATGGTGTTCGAGCCGAACGGTCCCGGCACGAGATGGGTCTCGAAGTTCGCCGGGCCACCGGGGCACGACGTCGGCGGTCCGGCCAGCGGCGGATCGGTGGAACCCGAACCCTCACAGACCGCGGGCAGCACGTCGGCGGCGTGCGTCCCGGACGGGAAGGTGACGGTGTGGATGTCCTTGATGGTGCGGGTAACCCAGTGCACGTTGTCCCCGACGCCGATCGACAGCTGGCCGGGCAGGAATTCGGCGATCTCGACATTCGGGGTCGCCGCGCCCGCCGTGGCAGTCACCGTGCGGTGCCCGCTGGCATCGACGGTGTTGGTCGTGGCACTGGCCGCCGTCTCGGCGGCGAGCGCGCCGGAGGTGTCCTGCGCGGCCTGCGCGGCCGCCGCGCTTTGCACCGAGCTAGCCGTCGACGCGGCGGTCGTCGCGGGAACGACCTGCAGCGAACCGGCCATGCCCGGGTGCACCAGGCAGACGAAATTCAGTGTCGTACCAGCCGGGGCATTGATGGTGGCGACGAAGCTGGCGGATCCATTCGTGGGATTCGCCCCTGAATTCAGGGTTTTCGTGCCGTCATAGGTGCACGGCGTCGCCGTGTTCCCGCAGGCACCTGGCGCGCCGCTGCCCGCCGGGGGCTGGCTCGGGCCGCCGATCGCCGGGTTGAACTGCAACGCATGCGATCCGTCATCCCCATCGGGCACGGCGACGGGCGTGCTCTGCCACGCCGCTGCCGGACTCTCCCCGGCCTTGAGCAGCGTGACGGTGTGCAGACCGTCCGGGCTGGCACCCCAGTTGAAGGCCACCACGTCGCCGGTGTGCACCTGCACGCCGCCGCGAGGGAAGAAGTCGACATATTCGAAGTTGTGGCCGCCCGGCGGCGCGTGGTCGACCCCAATCACGACGGGCGCGGCGGCGGCGTGCGCCGCGAGCGCGGTGGAAAGCACGGCCACATTTCCCAGCACGACGGTGCTGATGGCAGCGCCGATGATGCCGCGGCTACGCAGGCGCATGGCGCCCCCCTCACCTTCGCGGGTGCTTGATCACCCGGCCGAGTGGGCGATTCATACTCCGGTCCGGGGAGCGCGGTCAAGGAATTGCCCGAGCACCTAGATTCTCGGTCCAAAATTGCCGTCTTCCGCATACAGTGCACGACATGGGAGTCTCGGCCGAACCACATCGACTGGGAGACGCCTACCCCTCGTTGGGGATGGCGGTGGCCGCGGAACTGCGCCGGCTGATCCTCAGCGGTGCCCTCGCGCCGGCGAGCCGGCTGGTCGAGGACCGGCTGGCCGAGCTGCTCGGGGTGTCCCGCAACCCGGTGCGTGAGGCGATGCGCGTGCTGGCCGCCGAAGGGTTCATTGCGGTCACCCCGCGGCGCGGGGCTTTCGTGGCCCGGCTCACCACGCAGGACGCCGAGGACATCTTCGACGTACGCATGGCCCTGGAGCCGCTCGGCGCCCGCCTGGCGGCCCGGCGATGCGACCCGGACGGCCTGGCATCGCTGCGAACCGTGCTGGCACAGGCGAAAGCGGCGACCGAAGCGGGTGAACTCGACCTGCTCGCCGACCTCAACTCTGCCTTCCACACCCGGGTGGTGGAACTGGGCTCCAACGGCTACCTGACCGGTCTGGCCGGGCCGATGATCAAGCGCGCGCAGTGGCTGTTCCGGCACACTGCGGCGGCCCGTGGCCCGCACTCGTGGCTGGAACACCAGGGGCTGCTCGAGGCGATCGCGTCCGGCGACGAGGAGGCCGCGGAGGCCGAAGCCCGTAGCCACGTCGCTGCCGCCCGGCGCTCGATGCGCGCTTTGGCGGCTCGAGAGGACAGCAAAACCTAGCCGCGGACGTCACAGTCTGGTATCGGCTCTTGTATACAACGCCGGGATAGGTCACGGTCTGCGGTAGTTCCCTCGACCTTGTCCGTATGTCCCTGAGTCCCCGTGTCCCGTGTACGTCTCCCCGTGTCAAGGAGTCAGCGTGTCGACGACCCCCCGCCTGCGTGCCCACCGTTCGCTCACGGCAACCGCAGCGCTGCTGCCGCTGCTTTTCGCCGTCGGGTGTTCGGGCAGCTCCACGTCCAGCGGCAGCGCGCAGAGCGGAAGCGCCGCGCCCACGCAGAACGGGGTAGCGGCGGGCTCGGCCGCGGTGAAATCGGGCGGGACGATGACCGTCGCGCTCGCCGAGGACCCGGACAAGCTCGACCCGACCCTCGGCCGCAGCCTGGTCGGGCGGGAGGTGTTCGCCAACTTCTGCCAGAAGCTCTACGACATCAACCAGAACCTGCAGATCGTGCCGCAGCTGGCTGCGGCGCTGCCGCAGACCTCGGCCGACGGCAAGACCGTCACGATCAAGATTCGGTCCGGGGTGAAGTTCAACGATGGCACCACGATGGACGCGGCGGCGGTGAAGACCACCCTCGATCGGGACAAGCACCTGTCCGGCTCGGCGCGGGCCACGGAGATCAAGCCGGTGACCAGCGTGAGCGTGGTGGACCCCACGACCGTCGCGCTGCACCTGTCCAAGCCGTTCGCCCCACTGACCGCGGCGCTCGCCGACCGCGCCGGCATGATCATGTCACCGGCGCAGCTGGCGAAGCTGGGCGCCAACTTCAGCACCGACCCGATCTGCGTGGGGCCGTTCAGCTTCCAGAGCCGGGTGACAGGCAGCGAGATCGTGCTGACCAAGGCGCCGGACTACTACGACGCGGCGAAGGTGAAGCTGGACAAGATCGTCTTTAAGATCATCACAGATGGCAACGTGCGGCTGGCCAACCTCAAATCCGGCGATGTCAACGTGGCCGAACGGCTCGCGCCGACAGACGTGGCCCAGATTCGTTCCGACGCCAACCTGCGCCTGATCACGGCCACCTCGATCGGCTACCAGGGCATCACCATCAACGTGGGCAATGCCAACGGGATCACCAAACCGGTCGGTGCCATCAACACTGCGCTGGGCAGATCGCCGCAGCTGCGGCAGGCGTTCGCCGACACGCTGGACCGCAACGTCATCAACAAGGTGGTGTTCGCCGGGGAATACCTGCCGACGTGCAGCCCGATCCCGGACGCCAGCCCGTTCAACACCCACCAGCCGTGCCCGGGACCGGACGTGGCCGCCGCCAAGAAGCTGGTCGCCGCATCCGGGGTGCCCACGCCGATACCGGTGCAAATGACGATTGGTACGGCCCCCGAGCAGCTGCGCTTCGGTCAGGTCGTGCAAACCCTCGCCAAGCAGGCCGGTTTCGACGTGCAGCTCAAGCCGACCGAGTTCGCCTCGTCCTTGGATCAGACCGACGCCGGCAAGTTCGACACCTTCCAGATCGGCTGGTCCGGCCGAGTCGACCCGGACGGTGACATCTACAACTTCATGCACACCGGCGGGACGCTGAACATCGCCGGCCTGTCCGACCCGGCCATCGACCAGCCGCTGGACGCGGCCCGGACCAGCTCGGACCAGGCCACCCGGGCCAAGGACTACGCCGCCGCGCTCAGCGCGCAGGCCGCGAAGAACGGCCTGATCTACCTCTACCGCGAGCAGCTGTTCCTGGGCACGGCGAAGAACGTGACCGGCCTGGCGTACTACGACGATGGGCTGCCGCGATTGGAGACCGCGGGGTTCACCGCCGGGTCGGGCGGTTAGGGCGTGGCCCGATTCGCCCTGCGCCGGCTCGGCGCCGCGGTGCTGGTGATTCTGATCGGCACGATGGTGGTCTTCCTGGGGGTGCGTGCGCTGCCCGGCGACCCGGCCTTGGCCCTGTCGGGGGAGGACCGGGACCCGGTGGCGTTGGCGCAGATCCGGCATCAGTTCGGGTTGGACCAATCGATCCCGGTTCAGTTCGAGCACTACCTCACGAACGCCGTGCACGGCAACCTGGGCCGGTCCGCGCGCAACGGCATCGGGGTAGGCACCATCATCGTGCAGCGGCTGCCGGTCACCTTGGAACTGAGCGTTCTCGCCGTGCTCATCGCGGTGGCGGTGGGGCTTCCGCTCGGCATCCTCGCCGCCGTCCGGCGCGGCGGTCTCGCGGATTCGATCAGCAGCATCTTCGGTTTGATCGGCCTGTCGGTGCCGCATTTCTGGCTGGGATTGTTGCTGATTTTGGGGGTGTCGGTTGATCTGCACTGGCTGCCGGCATCCGGATTCGTGCCGCTGTTCAGCGACCCGTGGCAAAACCTCCGGCGGATGATTTTGCCGGCGCTGGTGCTCGGCACCGGTCTCGCCGCGGTGCTGATGCGCCAGATGCGCTCGGCGATGCTGGAGAGCCTGTCCGCGGATTACGTCCGTACCGCCCGGGCCAAGGGGCTGGCCGAGTGGCAGGTGATCGGGGTGCACGCCGTCCGCAACAGCCTGGTCACGGTGGTCACCGTGCTCGGCCTGCAACTCGGCGCGCTGATCAGCGGCGCCGTCATCACCGAGCAAATCTTCGTGATCCCCGGGTTCGGGAAACTGCTGGTGGACTCGGTGTTTTCCCGGGACTACTCGGTCGTGCAGGGCGCCGTCCTGGTGACGGTGATCGGCTACGTCGTGGTGAACCTGCTGGTCGATCTGTCCTACTCCTGGCTCAACCCCCGAATTCGGGTGTCCGGGGCGGTGCGGTGACCTGCTCTCGGCCGGAGGCCGAACGATGACAAGCGTCCTGCCAGAGGCGGAGCGGGGGCTCGCCGTCCCGCGCCGCGCCGGGGCGGTGCGCCGCAGCAGGTTGCGCCGCAGGTTCCTGCATCGGCCGTTCGCCGTCGCGGGCGCGGTCCTGCTGCTGACGTTCGTCGTGCTCGCGGTGATCGCGCCGCTTCTTCCCTACGGCCCCAGCAACAGCGACTTCAACGCGCTGATGCAACCGCCGTCCGGAGCGCACCTGCTCGGCACCGACGATCTCGGCCGTGACGTGCTGGTCCGCATCGCCTACGGGGCCCGGGTCTCGCTGGAAGCCGGCGTCCTGGCTACCGCCCTGGCGATGCTCGTGGCGGTGCCGATCGGACTGATCGCCGGGTATTACCGCGGGTTCATCGACCCGATCATCATGCGCATCACCGACGTGCTGCTCGCGTTCCCGTTCTTGATCCTCGCGGTCGGGCTGGCCGCGATCCTCGGCGCCTCGCTGCGCAACGTGGTGCTCGCGCTGGGCCTGTCGCAGCTGCCCGGCATCATCCGGATCACCCGCGGTGAGGTCCTCGGCCTGCGCGAACAGGACTACATCGCCGGTGCCGTGGCGGACGGAGCCGGCGACCTGACCATCCTTGGGCGCTACATCCTGCCCAACGCGCTGTCCCCGCTGATCGTGCAGGCCACCGTCGCCATCCCCACGGCCATCATCGGGGAGGCGGTGCTGTCCTTCCTCGGCCTGGGGGTGCAGCCGCCTACCCCGTCCTGGGGGACGATGCTCGCCTCCGCGCAAGGCTTCCTGGTGCAGGCCCCGTACCTGGCGATCTTCCCGGGGTTGGCGATCGTGCTGGCGACGTTGGCGTTCAACCTGCTCGGCGACGGGCTGCGCGACATCCTGGACCCGAAGGCGGTCCGGTGACCGCGCCGCTGCTGCAGGTCAGCGGCCTGTCGGTCAGTTTCGATACCGAGGACGGCCCGGTGCAGGCGGTGGACGACGTCTCTTTCGAGCTCGCGCCCGGGGAGATCCTGGCGATCGTCGGGGAATCCGGCTGCGGAAAATCGGTGACCGCGATGAGCATCCCGGGCCTGCTCCCGCGGACCGCGAAGGTCACCGGCAGCGTTCAGCTCGGCGGGGTCGAGCTGCTGGGGATGGCCCCACGCCGGCTGCGGCAGGTCCGCGGCCGGGACGTGAGCATGGTTTTCCAGGAGCCGATGACCTCGCTGAACCCCTCGTTCACCGTCGGCCGGCAGATCGCCGAGGTGCTGCAGCGGCACGAGGGCGCGAGCCGGTCCGCCGCCCGCGGGCGAGCGGTCGAGCTGCTGAAGCTGGTCGGGATGCCCGCCCCGGAGCGCCGGCTGGGGGAGTACCCGCATCAGTTGTCCGGCGGCATGCGGCAGCGGGTGATGATCGCCATCGCGGTGGCCTGCTCGCCGCAGGTGCTGATCGCCGATGAGCCCACCACGGCCCTCGACGTGACCGTGCAGGCCGGGATCCTGGATGTGATGCGGGGCCTGCGCGACCGGCTCGGCACCGCGATGGTGCTGATCACCCACGACCTCGGGGTCGTCGCCGACATCGCCGACCGGGTCGTGGTGATGTACGCCGGGCGCCGGGTCGAGCAGGTCGGCGTCGACGGGCTGTTCGCCGACCCGCAGCACCCCTACACGCTGGGGCTGCTCGGGGCGATGCCGCGGGCGGGTGGCCGCGCCGCCGGCACGACCCGGCTGGCGGAGATCCCCGGGGTGGTGCCCTCACTGCGGGACTCCCCGGACCGGTGCACCTTCGCCGACCGGTGCGCCCGGGTCAGCGGCACCTGCCGGGAATCGCGTCCGGCGTTGACCAGCGCGCGGCCGGGCCATCTGGCGGCCTGCTTCCACCCCGGCCGGGTGCCGGCATGACCGACTTGCCGGCCAGCGGGCCGGGGGAGGTGCTGGCGGTCCAGGACCTGGTCAAACACTTCCCGCTCGGATCGGGGCTGCGCCGCTCCACCGAGGTGGTCCGGGCCGTCGACGGGGTGTCGCTGCGGATCGCCCCCGGCGAGGTACTCGGCCTGGTCGGCGAGTCCGGCAGCGGCAAGACGACGGTGGGGCGCTGCATCGTGCGGCTCGTCTCGCCGACCTCCGGAAGTATCCAGCTACAGGGCCGGGAGCTGGTCGGGCTCTCACCGCGGGCGCTTCGGCCGCTGCGCCGGCAGATGCACATCGTGTTCCAGGACCCGTACTCCTCGATCAACCCGCGGATGACGATCGGGCACGTGGTGTCCGAGCCGCTGCGGATGCACCGGGTGGCCGCCGGTTCCGAGCGCAGCGATCGGGTCGATGAGATGTTGCGCCGGGTCGGGCTACGCCCGGACCTGCGCGCCCGCTTCCCGCACGAGCTGTCCGGCGGCCAACGCCAGCGGGTCGGGCTGGCCCGCGCGCTGATCCTCGGCCCGGCGCTGCTGGTGGCCGACGAACCGGTCAGCGCGCTCGACGTCTCGGTGCAAGCCTCCATCCTCAACCTGGTCGCCGAGCTGCAAGCCGACCTGGGTTTCGCCTGCCTTTTCATCACTCACGACCTGTCGGTGGTGGAGCACGTCGGGGACCGGATCGCGGTGATGTACCTCGGCAAGATCGTCGAGACCGGGTCCCGGGAGCAGCTGTTCACCGGGCCGCAGCACCCCTACACGCAGGCGTTGCTGTCGGCGGCGCCCGTCCCTGATCCGCCCGCGCAGCGGGCCCGGCAGCGGGTCGTGCTCGGCGGCGATCCGCCCAGTCCGATCGACCCGCCGCCGGGCTGCCCGTTTCACCCGCGCTGCCCGCTCGCGGAGGACCGCTGCCGGGTGCAGGTCCCGCCGCTGGTGCAGGTGCTCGGCGCCGGGCATCAGGTGGCCTGCCACCTGGTCGATCCGGTGCGCGGCGCCCCCCGCCTCGTGGCCGCCGCTGCCGTACCCACCCCCAGCCACGCGACAGGAACGGAGCAGGGTGACTGACCCCACCTTCACCACCAGACCCGAGCTGGTCGGTGACCTCGGGATGGTGGCCAGCACGCACTGGCTCGCGTCGGCGACCGGGATGGGCGTGCTCGAACGCGGCGGCAACGCGGCCGACGCGGCGGTCGCCGCCGCGTTCGTGCTGCACGTGGTCGAGCCGCACCTGAACGGCCCGGGCGGGGAGGCGCCGATCCTGCTGTGGGATCCGCACGACGAGCAGGTGCGCGTCGTGGCCGGGCAGGGCGTCATGCCGGCCGCCGCGACGATCGAGACGATGACCGGGCTCGGCCTGCCCCTCGTGCCGGGCACCGGGCTGCTGCCCGCCACCGTGCCGGGCGCGGTGGGGGCCTGGCTGACGCTGCTCGCCCGCTGGGGCAGCTGGGAGCTCGCCGACGTGCTCGCCCCGGCGATCGGGTACGCGCACGACGGCTGGCCGTTGCTGGCCCGCAGCGCGGACACCATCGGGCTGGTGGCCGACACGTTCCGGGCGGACTGGCCCACCTCGGCGGCCACCTGGCTGCCGGGCGGGGCGCTGCCCACCGGCGGCAGCCGGATGCGCAACCCGGTGCTGGCCGAGACCTGGCGGCGGCTGCTGCGGGAGGCGGCGGCCGGCGGGCACGATCGGGGCAGCCGGATCGAGGCGGCCCGACGGGCGTTTTACGGCGGCTTCGTGGCGGAGGCGATCGAGGCGCACGTGCGCACCCCGGTCAAGGACGCCACCGGCGGCGTGCATGCCGGACTGCTGACCGCGCAGGACCTGGCCGACTGGCACTGCCCGATCGAGGCGCCGGTGACCGGCGAGTACCACGGCTTCACCGTCTGCAAGACCGGCCCCTGGGGGCAGGGACCGGTGTTCCTGCAGCAACTGGCGCTGCTCGCCGGGTTCGACCTGCCCGCGGCCGGGTTCCTCACGGCGGACTACGTGCACACCGTGGTGGAGTGCGCGAAGCTGGCGTTCGCCGACCGGGAGGCCTGGTACGGCGACCCCGACGCGGTCCCGGTGCCGCTGACCGAGCTGCTTTCCGCCTCCTACGCCGCGCAGCGCCGGGCCCTCGTCGGCCCGCGGGCCTCCCGGGAGCTGCGTCCCGGCTCGCCGGGCGGGCGGGCGCCACGACTGCCGTCCCCCGGTGCCGACCCGCGTCCGGCCGAGGTCGCGGTCGGCTCCGGGGAACCCACGGTGGACGCGCAGGGCCGCACCCGCGGGGACACCTGTCACCTGGACGTGATCGACCGCACCGGCCTGACGATCTCCGCGACGCCCAGCGGCGGCTGGCTGCAAAGCTCCCCGGTGATCGCCGAGCTGGGCTTCCCGCTCGGCACCCGCGGGCAGATGACCTGGCTGGAGCCGGGCCTGCCAGCATCCCTGCGGCCTTCCACCCGGCCGCGGACCACGCTGACCCCGTCCCTGGCGCTTCGGGAGGGCCGCCCGTATCTGGCCTTCGGTACTCCCGGAGGAGATCAACAAGACCAATGGTCGTTGGCGTTCTTCCTGGCGCACGTGCATTTCGGGCTCGGGTTGCAGGCGGCGATCGACGCGCCGATGTTCCACAGCATCCACATGCCGAGCTCGTTCTGGCCGCGCGAGGCCCACCCCGCCGGGCTCGTCGTCGAGGGCCGGGTGGATGCCGCGGTGCTTGCGCAGCTGCGCGAGCGGGGGCACGAGCTGACCGTCACCGGGGACTGGTCGCTCGGCCGGCTCAGCGCCGTAGGCCCCGACCCGGCCACCGGTTTCCTGCGCGCGGCGGCGAACCCCCGTGGGGCGCAGGGCTACGCGGTGGGCCGGTGACTCCTGGCGCGGTCGCGTTGCTCGGCGGGGCCGGCTTCCTGGCCGGCACGATCAACGCGGTCGCCGGTGGCGGCTCGCTGATCTCCTTCCCGGCGCTGCTCGCGGTGGGGGTGCCGAGCGTCCCGGCGAACGTGACCAACACGGTCGCGTTGTGGCCGGGGTATGCCGGCAGCGTTGTGGGCTACCGCGCGGAGCTGTCCGAGGAGCGGGCCCGAACCGTCGCGCTCGGCCTGACCAGCCTGGTCGGGGCGGTCCTCGGGGCGGTGCTGCTGTTGACCACACCGGCGTCGGTGTTCACCGCGCTGGTGCCGTGGCTGGTGCTGTCCGCCTGCGCGCTGCTCGCCGTGCAACCCCGGGTGGCGGCCTGGGTGGCCGGGCGGGCCGGGGAGCGGGGGCACGACAGCTTCCGGCTGCCGCTGCACCTGGGGGTGCTGGCCTCGTCGGTGTACGGCGCGTACTTCGGCGCGGGGCTCGGCGTGATGCTGCTGGGGGTCCTCGGCATCCTGCTGGCCGATCCGCTGTCGAAGCTGAACGGGCTGAAAAACGCGCTGTCGTTGTCGATCAACACGGTGGCGTTGCTGGCGTTCGTGGTGTTCGGTCCGGTGCGGTGGCTGGCGGTGCTGGTGATGGCGGTGACCAGCCTGGCCGGCGGGTTCGTGGGTGCCCGGCTGGCCCGGCGGCTGAGCTCGCGGGTGCTCCGCATCGTGGTGATCACCTTCGGGGTGGTCGTCGGGGTGAAGCTGCTGCTGGGGTAGCCGGCCGGCCGGCGCTGGCTGGCTGGCTGGCGCGGCGGCCGGCGGGCGCGGCTCGGCGGCCGGCGTTCAAGGTCATCGTGTAGCTGGGCGGACACTGTCGTGCGGCCGCCCTGACACAATGATCACCGCGGGGGGTGGCGGGTCGGGTGGGCGGCTCGCGTTCAAGGTCATCGTGTAGCTGGGCGGACACTTTCGTGCGGCCGCCCCGGCACAATGATCACCGCCGGGCGGCGCCCCAGCCCCGCCGAGCGGCACCCCGGCCCCCGGGAACCTACGAGCGCAGGGCCGCCCGGATGCTGGCCGGAACAGCATCCAGGTCGGCGTCCTCGATCACCAGCGGCGGGCAGATCGCGAGGGTGTCGGGCGCGATCGGCCGCACGATGACGCCGGCCTCGAGCACCGTGTCCCGGACCGCGACGGGATCCACCCCCGCGGGCAGGCCGACCGCCCACAGCGCGCCGACGCCGCGGACGTCCGCCACCAGGCCATCGGTCAGCAGCCCGGTCAGCGCCGGGGCCAGCCGGTCACCGATGTGTTTGGCCCGGTCCAGCAGACCTTCGGCGTCGATGATGTCCAGGCAGACCAGCGCGGCCGCGCAGGCCGTCGCATGACCCGAGTACGTGTAGCCGTGCCGCAGCGTGAACCCCGGATCGGCGGCGAGCGGCTCGTGCACGGACGGGGCGATGATGACGCCGCCGAGCGGGATGTAGCCGCTGGTGACCCCCTTCGCGAAGGTCGTCATGTCGGCGCGGACGCCGTAGTGGCCGCCGGCGAACCAGCTGCCCAGCCGGCCGAATCCGCAGATCACCTCATCGAGGACCAGGTGCGCGCCGTGTTCGTCACACAGGGCGCGCAGCCCGGCAAGGTAGCCGGCCGCCGGGGGGAACACGCCGCCGGCGCCGATGACCGGCTCGGCGAAGACCGCGGCGACCCGGCCCGGGTTGTCGGTGCACACCCGGCGGACGGCGTCGAGGTCATCTTTCGGAACCTGGATGACGTCGCCGACGCCGGGGCCGAAGTCCTTGCGGTTCAGCGGAAGCCCGGTCAGGGCCATCCCGCCGAACGTGACGCCGTGATAGCTGGGCTCCCGGCTGATCACGATGGTGCGTTCGGGGTGCCCGGCCTGGGCGTGCGCGATCCGGCTCAGCTTGATGGCGGTGTCCACCGCCTCGGACCCGCCGCTGGCGAAAAAGACCCGGCTGTCCGGGACCGGGGCGAGCTCGACCAGCCGGGCGGCCAACTCGTCCGCGGGAGCGTTGGTGAAGCGGTCGAACAGGTGGTAGGTCTCCAGCTGGCGGATCTGCGTCGCGACCGCGTCGGCGATCTGGGCCCGCCCGTGGCCGACGTTGCAGTACCACAGCGATCCCATGGCATCGACGTACCGCCGGCCCGCATCGTCGAACACCAGCGCCCCCTCGCCGCGCACGATGCGGGTGAAGGAGCCGGCGGGGGCGGCCGGCTTGGCGAACGGGTGCAGCAGCGGATGGGTCATGCCGGCAGGACCGCCGCGCTGACCCGGGCCGCGACCGCTTCGTGCAGCCCGCGTTGGAACATGGTGGGAATGATGACCCCGGCGCTGAGCTGGGCGTCGCTGGTGGCATCGGCGATGGCGGCGGCCGCGGCGCGGACCATCGCTGGTGTCACGGTGCGGGCCCGGGCGTGCAGCGCACCTTTGAAAAAGCCGGGGAAGCACAGCGAGTTGTTGATCTGATTCGGCAGGTCGCTGCGGCCGGTGGCGATCACCGCGTCGGGTCGGACCTCGTGCGGGAACACCTCCGGGTCGGGGTTGGCCAGGGCGAAGACCAGCGGGCGGGGGGCCATCCGCTCGACCAGGGCCGGTTCGAACGAGCCGCGGCGGGCGGTGCCGATGACCGCGTCGGCGTTGCTGAAGGCTTCGGGGAGGTTGGTGAGCGAGCGCGGGTTGGTCCGTTGCGCGAGCTCGCGGTGGTGCGGGGACCAGCCCTCGGCGTCGCGGAGTACCCCGTCCTTGTCGAAGATGGTGAGGTCGGTGACGCCGGCGTCGAGCAGGGCGTTGCTGATGGCGGTGCCGGCCGCGCCGGCGCCGACGACGACGACGCGCAGGGCCGGGAAGGCCCGGCCGGTCAGCCGGGAGGCGCTGATCAGGCCGGCCATCACGACGGCGGCGGTGCCGTGCTGGTCGTCGTGGAAGACCGGGATATCGACCTCGGCCTGGACCCGCCTTTCGACCTCGAAGCAGGCGGGGGCGGCGATGTCCTCCAAGTTGATGCCGCCGAAGCCGGGGGCGAGCGCGACGGTGGCGCGGACCAGATCGTCGATGCTGGTGACGTTCAGGCACAGCGGGAAGGCCGACAAGCCAGCAAAGGTACGGAAGATCGCTGCCTTGCCCTCCATCACCGGTAACGCGGCGGTCGGCCCGAGGTTGCCGAGCCCGAGTACCGCGCTGCCGTCGGTGACGATGGCGACCGCGCTGCCCTTCATGGTCAGCGACCAGGCGTCCTGCGGCCGACGGGCGAGGGCCTCGCACACCCGGGCCACGCCCGGGGTGTAGATGGTGCTCATGTCCTGGCGGGTCCGCAGCGGCTGCCGGGACATCACCTCGATCTTGCCGCCGAGGTGGCGCAGGAAAACGGCGTCCGACACGTGGACCAGCGTGCAGACCGGATCCTTTTCGACGGCGGCGGCGACGGCTTCGCCGCCGCCACCGTCCAAAAGGAGCACCGAGACGTCGACGACCAGCCCGGTCGGCGCCACCTCCACCACGTCCATGCCGGTGACCAGGCAGCCGGCGTCGGCGAGCCGGGCGGACAGGTCCAGCAGCAGGCGTTGCCCGGTCCGGGCCGCCCGTATCCGCATCGTCAGGCTGCCGCCGGGCGGCACGTGCGGGATGACCGGCGGACTGTCCGATGCGGGGACGGGCGGCTGGACCGGGGCTTCCATCAGATGACCATCCAGGACAGCACGCTGGTGGACTGCAGGTAGACCACGACGCACATGAACAGCACGAAGGCCACCGACCAGACGAACACCTTGCGGAAGATGTCGCCCTCCTTGCCTTCCAGCCCGACCGCGCCGGCGGCGATCGCCAGGTTCTGCGGGGAGATCATCTTGCCGAGGACCCCGCCGGAGGAGTTGGCCGCCGCGAGCAGCGTCGGCGACAGGTGCACCTTCGCCGCGGCGGTGACCTGCAGCGCCCCGAACAGCGAGTTGGACGAGGTGTCCGACCCGGTGACCGCGACGCCGAGCCAGCCCAAGATGGGGGACAGGAAGGCGAAGAAGCCGCCGGCACCGGCCATCCACAGGCCCAGGGTCTGGGTCTCCCCGCTGTTGTTCATCACGAAGCTCAACCCGAGGACGGCCATCACCGTGACGATCGCCCACTTGAGCTGGTTCAGCGTCCGGCCGTAGGTGCGCAGCGCCCGCGCCGGACCGATGCCGAGAATGATCAGCGTGATGATGCCGGCGATGAGCAGCAGCGTGCCGGCCGCGGACAGGTAGTTCAGCTTGAAGGTGGTCGAGACGACCTTGCCCTTGTCGCTGAAGATGGACAGGCCGGGCCAGTTCACCAGCCGGGTCACGGTTTCCAGCCCGGTGCCGGCCTTCCCGACCTTCTTGGGTGCGACGCCGGTGATGGCCGACACCCGGGTCGCCAGCACGAAGATGACGATGATGACGGCATAGGGGCTGTACGCCTTGATGACGTCCAGGCGCGAGTCATGCACCGGACGCCCCCCGTCGGCCCGGACCCGGGCGACGACCGCCGGGTCGGCGTTCTCGCTGCCGCCGGCGATCAGCGGCGGGTTCACGGTCCGGCGCCGGCCGGTGGTGGCGTCGTCGGGGGCCTCGATGTAGCCCTCCTTGGCGTGCCACACCCGGGTGAAGGCGAGCACCGCGAGCGCCGAGGCCAGGGCGGCGATGATGTCGGTCAGCGGCACCGACCAGAAGTTCGAGGCGACGTACTGGAACACGCCGAACACCACGCCGCAGACCAGCGCGGGCGGCCAGACCTGACGCAGCCCGCGGGCCCCGTCGATGATGAACACCAGCGCCAGCGGGACGAACACGGCCAGCAGCGGGGTTTGCCGGCCCACCATGGAACCGAGGTCGGAGACCGGCAGCTTGGTGACCGTGGCGAGGGTGGTGATCGGGACGGCCAGGGCGCCGAACGCCACCGGGGCGGTGTTGGCGACCAGCGCGATGGTCGCGGCCTTCAACGGCCGGAAGCCGACCGCGATGAGCATCACCGAGCTGATCGCGACGGGCGTACCGAAGCCGGCCAGCGCTTCCATCAGCGCACCGAAGCAGAACGCGATGATGATGGCCTGGATGCGCTGGTCGTCGCTGATCGAGGCGAAGGAGCGGCGTAGCACGTCGAAATGGCCGGTCTCCACGGTGAGGTTGTAGACCCAGATCGCGTTGATCACGATCCACATGATCGGGAAGAAGCCGAACGCGGCCCCCAGCGCGGCGCTGTCCAGGGCGGTGCCGATCGCCATCGGGTAGACGGCGACCGCGACGATGATCGACACGGCAAGGGCGATGATCGAAGCCATCCAGGCCTTCATCCGCAGCCCGCCGAGCAGCACGAACAGGGTGATCAGCGGCAGCGCCGCGAAGATCGACGAGAGCCCCAGCGAATGGTGGAGCGGGTCCAGGACCTGCCTGTAGACCGGCACGGGTACTCCTTTACTGAGCGTGGCCGAACCGGCCGTGGATGAGTGATCAGCGGTGTGGATTAATGTCAGGGTGTAGCAGAACTGAGGGCGGCAGGTGGGGACGGGCGCAGCACCGGAGTGCCGGGGCCGTCGAGCGCGCCGGCCAGCAGCGCCTCGGCCGGGATCCCGCGGATGGAGGCGTCCAGCACCGTGATGGTGTGCGCGACCGGCATCCGCTGGCCCATCCGGGCCAGCGTGGTGGCGATCTGCATCCAGCAGCCGGGGTTGGCCGTCACGAGCAGCTGTGCCTGGGTGTCGAGCACCGCGCGGGCCTTGCGTTCGCCCAGCTCGCGGGCCGGCTCGGGGTGCAGCAGGTTGTAGACACCGGCGCTGCCGCAGCAGATGTCGGCCTCGATGAGCTCGCGCAGTTGCAGGCCCGGGATGCCGCGCAGCAGCGCGCGCGGCTGCGCGCGGATCCCCTGCGCGTGGCCCAGATGGCAGGCATCCTGGTAGGCCACGGTCAGCGGCAGCGGGGACCGTGGGGCGACCGGGCCCAGCTCGGCGAGCAGCTCGGTGACGTCCCGGACCTTGCCGGCGAGCGCCTGCGCGCGGGCCGCCCAGGCGGGCTCGTCGCGCAGCTGATGGCCGTACTCCTTGAGGTTGGAACCGCAGCCGGCGGCGTTGACCACCACGGTGTCGACGCCGGACCGCTCGAAGACCTCGATGACGGCCTTCGCGAAGCCGTGCGCCTCGCCCTCCCGGCCGCCGTGCGCCGACAGCGCGCCGCAGCAGCCTTGCCGCGGGGGGACGATGACCTGGCAGCCTTCGGCGGCGAGCACCCGGACGGTGGCGGCGTTCACGTCCGGGAAGAACGCGCCCTGCACGCAGCCGGTCAGCAGGCCCACGGTGCGCCGGCGGGTGCCGACCGCGGCGGTGCGCGGGGGCAGGTCGGGCGCGGGTCCGAGCCGGGGGGCCAGCTGCTCCATGGCCTGCAGCGGGCCGGGGAGCCGGGCCAGCAGGCCGGACCGGGCCAGCAGGCTGCCGACCCCGCTGGCCTGATAGGCGCGCAGCGGCCCGCGCAGCGCCTTCAGCCGCCGCGGATAGGGGAACAGGGCGTAGATCGCCTCGCGCAGCGCGCGTTCGGCGCGGGGCCGCTCGTGCCGGCGCTCGACCTGCGCGCGGGTGGATTCGATCAGCAGGTCGTAGCGCACCCCGGAGGGGCAGGCGGTGACGCAGGCCATGCAGCCCAGGCACTGATCGAGGTGCCGGATCGCGGTGTCGTCGAGCGGATCGCCTTCCAGCCCCTGCTTGATCAGATCGATCCGGCCCCGCGGGCTGTCCATCTCCTCGCCCCACAGCAGGTAGGTGGGGCAGGTGGGCAGGCAGAACCCGCAATGCACGCAGTCCCCGACGATCGCGGCGTCCGGGGGGTGATGCGCATCGAAGGCCGGGCTCAGCCCGGCCCCGGAGGTCGCGGACCCGGGCATCCCCAGCCCGACGGTCGCGGCGGCCGCGCTGGCCGCGATTGGGCCGCCCTGGCCGAGGTCCAGCGGCCGCCGGGCGCCGACTACTTCCGCGGCCGCCTGCTCGACGTCCCGCGACGCACCGGTCGGCGTCCCGATCGGGAGGTCGGCGGCGGATCCGCCGGCCGTGGGGCTCGGCCCGGTCATCTAGATCCCTCCGACGAAGCGCCCGGGCGACAGCCGCCGCTCGGGGTCGAACCGGTCTTTTACCTGCCGCATCAGCGTCAGCGCGTCGCCGACCGGGCCCCAGTGGTCCAGCCCGGCCCGCAGCGCATCCGGGACCCGCAGCACCACCGCGGTCCCGTCGTGCTCGGCGAGGGCCGCGCGCAGCCCGGCCAACCCGGCGACCCCGTCGGCGGCGGGCAGCGCGGCGTAGCCGATGCCGCTGCAGGCGGAGGCGGTGAGCGTCGCGCCGTCCGGGAGCGCCGCGAGCACAGCCGGGAGCGCGGCGGGGGCGTAGGCCAGCCGCAGCAGCAGCTGGTCCGGACCGCCTGGCCGCTGACCGAACTCGGCCGGCGGCTGGTCGCTGACCGCCCCGCCGCCGAGCAGCGCGACCGCCGACGTGGCCTGCGCGGCAACCGATTCGGCGATGGCTTCGAACAGCACGACGAGCCGGCCGCCGGCACCGACGGTGGCGAGCAGCTCGACCGCGGTGGGGGTCAGCGTCGAGCGGGACAGCGCCAGCGCCAGCGGGGCGGCGGCGGCCGCGTCGGGCAGCTCGAGGGTCACGGCGGCGGTGGCGGCCGGCCGCGGGTGCAGCCGCCAGGTGGTGGACACGACCACCCCGAGGCTGCCGTGCGCGCCGGTGTAGAGCTTGCCCAGGTCGTAGCCGGCGACGTTTTTGACGACCTTGCCGCCGGAATGCGCGACGGTGCCGTCGGCGAGCACGACGGTCACCCCGATCAGCAGGTCCCGGACGGTGCCGTAGCGCAGCCGGCGCGGGCCGGAGGCGTTCGCGCTCACGATGCCGCCGAGGGTGGCGCCCGGTTCGGGTGGGTCGAGGGCGAGCGCCTGGCCGGCGCCGGCGAGCTGCGCGGCGAGGGCTTCGATCCGCACCCCGGCCTGCGCGATGACGACCAGGTCACCGGCGGTGTGTTCCACGATCCGGTCCAGGGCGGTGAGATCCAGCAGCAGGTCGGCGCTGGTGGGCGGCGCGGCCCAGCCGGTCTTGGTGCCGGCGCCGACCGGCACCACGGTTCGTGCCTGGGCCTGCGCCTCGCGGAGGACCGCGACGACCTCTGCCTCGTCGGCCGGCCGGATCACCTCGACGGGGATCACTCCGGCGACAGCGTCGGCGGCCGCCCCGGGGCGACGTTCGGCGGTCAGATTCGGCATCTACCGGCCCGTCGGCATCTAGAAGACCTCGGCGAGGCCCGCGTCCGTCAGCGGGTGCGCCCCCTGCCGCGGGCCGGGCCGCTCGCCGCACAGCCGCGGCGTCGGGAAGATCTTGCCCGGGTTCGCGAGCCCGTCCGGGTCGAAGGCGCAGCGCACCAGCTGCATGGTGTCCAGGTCCTCGGCGGTGAACTGCCGGCTCATCTTTTCCTTCTTCTCGTGCCCGACGCCGTGCTCCCCGGTGATCGACCCGCCGGAGCTGATGCACAGGTCCAAGATCGCGCCGGCGAGGTCCTCGGCGTGCTGGGCCTGGCCGGGGATGTTCTCGTCGAACAGCACCAGCGGGTGCAGGTTGCCATCGCCGGCGTGGAAGACGTTCGCCACCCGCAGCCCGACCTCGCCGGCCATCCGGGAGATCTCGCCGAGCACCTCGGGCAGCAGGGTGCGCGGGATCACCCCGTCCTGCACGAAGTACGACGGGCTGATCCGGCCGACCGCCGCGAACGCCGATTTACGCCCCTTCCACATCAGCGCCCGTTCCGCAGCGTCGGCCGCGATCCGGGTTTCGAACGCGTGCCGGTCGGCGACCAGCCGGGCCACCTGCGCGAACTGCGCCTCGACCTCGACCTCGGGACCGTCCAGCTCGATCACCAGGACCGCGACCGCGCCGGGCGGGTAGCCGCAGTTGACCGCCGCCTCGGCGGCCTCGATGGCGAGCGCGTCCATCATCTCGATCGCGGCGGGCAGGATCCCGGCGGCGATGATGTCGCTGACCGCGCCGCCGGCGTCTTCCACGCTGCGGAAGCCCACCAGCATGGTCTGGACGGCTTCCGGGATCCGGATCAGCCGCAGGGTGAGCTCCGTCGCGACCCCGAGGGTGCCCTCGCTGCCGATGAACGCGCCGAGCAGGTCATAGCCGGGGTGCTCCATCGCCGTCCCGCCCAGGTGCACGACCGCGCCGTCGGGCAGCACCACCTCGGCGCCGACGACGTGATTGACGGTGAATCCGTATTTGAGGCAGTGCGCCCCGCCGGAGTTTTCCGCGACGTTCCCGCCGATCGAGCAGACCTGCTGGGAGGACGGGTCGGGGGCGTAGGCCAGATCGTGCGGCGCGACTTCCCGGCTGACCCACAGGTTGATCACGCCGGGCTCGACCACCACCCGGGCGTTGTCCGGGTCGACCGCGAGGATGGCCCGCAGCCGGGACAGCACGACCAGGACGCCCTCGGCGATCGGCAGCGCGCCGCCGGACAGGCCGGTGCCCGAGCCGCGGGCCACGAACGGCACCCCCAGCTGGGCGCAGAGCCGGACCGTGTCGACCACGTGCTGCCGGCTTTCGGCCAGCACCACGATGCCCGGGGTGACCCGGAAGTTCGCCAGCCCATCGCATTCGTAGGTCCGCAGCTGGGCCCGGTCGGTGAGGACCCGCTCGGCGCCGACCGCGGCCCGCAGCAGCCCGGCGAGGGTCGCGGTGCGATCCCCGGCAGCGGCGGCCGCCCGCGCGGCCGACTCGGCCAGCTCGGCCGCCTGCGCGCCCATCGGGTCAGCCGATCCGGTCGTAGGCCGGCAAGGTGAGGAACTCGATGAACTCATCGGCGAGGGCGACCTGCTCGAACAGCTCCCGGGCCTCGTCGTACCGGCCGGCTCGGAAGATGTCGTCGCCGACTGCGGCCCGTACCTTGGCCAGCTCTTCGGTCTCGATCTGCTGGACGAACTCGGGCGTGATCGGGGTGCCCTCCGCGGTGGCGACCCCGTTGTGCACCCACTGCCAGATCTGCGAGCGGCTGATCTCGGCGGTGGCCGCGTCCTCCATCAGGTTGAAGATCGCCACCGCGCCGCCGCCGCGCAGCCAGGACTCCAGGTACTGCAGTCCCACGCTGACGTTGTTGCGCAGCCCGGCCTCGGTCACCTGCCCGGGGGTCGACTTCGCGTCGAGCAGCTGCGCGGCGGTGACGCTCACCTCGGCGCGGCGCCGATCCAGCTGGTTGGGCCTGTCGCCGAGCGCCTCGTCGAACACCTGCAGCGCGACCGGCACCAGGTCGGGATGGGCCACCCAGGAGCCGTCGAAACCGTCGGCCGCCTCCCGCTTTTTGTCCGCGCGGACCGCGGCCAGGGCCTTGTCGTTGACCTCCGCGTCGCGCCGGTTCGGGATGAACGCGGCCATGCCCCCGATGGCGTGCGCCCCGCGGGAGTGGCAGGTCTTGACCAGCAGCTCGGTGTACGCGCGCATGAACGGCACGGTCATCACCACCTGCGCCCGGTCCGGGAGCTGGAACTCGGTGCCCCGGGTCCGGAATTTCTTGATCATGGAGAAGATGTAGTCCCAGCGGCCGGCGTTCAGCCCGGCCGAGTGTTCCCGCAGCTCGTACAAGATCTCTTCCATCTCGAACGCGGCGAGGATGGTCTCGACCAGGACGGTGGCCCGGATGGTGCCGACCGGGATGCCCAGGGCCTGCTGGGTGGCGACGAAGATGTCGTTCCACAGCCGGGCCTCGAGGTGGCTTTCCAGCTTGGGCAGGTAGAAGTACGGCCCGGTCCCGGTCTGCAGCGCGAGCGCGGCGCTGGTCGTCATGTACAGGCAGAAATCGAACAGGCTGCCCGACACCGGTTCGCCGTCGATCAGGACGTGCCGTTCGGGCAGGTGCCAGCCGCGCGGGCGCACGACCAGCGTCGCGACGGTGTCGGCCAGCGCGTAGCTCTTTCCCTCGGGGCTGGAGAAATCGATGGTGCGCGCCAGCGCGTTGCGCAGGTTCAGCTGACCGGTGACCAGGTTGTCGAAGGTGGGGGTGTTGCTGTCCTCGAAGTCGGCCATGAACACCTTGGCGCCGGAGTTCAGCGCGTTGATGACCATCTTGCGGTCGGTCGGGCCGGTGATCTCGACGCGCCGGTCGGCCAGGCCGGGGGAGATGGGCGCGACCTGCCAGTCGCCGCTGCGGATCTGCGCGGTCTCGGGCAGGAAGTCCGGGAGCGCCCCGCCGGCCAGCTCGGCGTCCCGCTTGGCGCGGGCGGCGAGCAGCTCGAGCCGGCGCGGCCCGAACTCCCGGTGCAAGGCGGCCAGCAGCGTCAACGCCGCCGGGGTCAGGACCTGCTCGTAGCCCTCCCGCCAGTCGGCGGTCAGCTCGATGCCGGGGATCTGCGGTGCGCTGCTCACGAAAAACTCCTCGGGACCGTCGGCGGCGGGGTGGGTTTCCACCCTCGCGCAGGTCGCGGGCGGGCGCCAGTACATACGAAAAGTGACTTCCACCTAGTGGAAGTATCGGGGCGAGCTGCGCGCTACGGATGCGGGTTTGAAGAGGGCGAGCTTGATACGGGCGCCGGTTGGGCCAGCGATCGAGCCAGCCGCGCCGCGATCCGCTGCATGGTCGCGATCAACTCCGGCGAGTCCCGACTCAACCGGCTGGCCGGGGCCGAGATGGAAACCGCCGCCACCGCGGCGGCGCCCGGGCCGACGGGGACGGCCAGGCAGCGGACCCCCAGTTCCTCCTCTTCATCGTCGACCGCCCAGCCCAGCCGGCGGACCTGGCGCAGCTCGGCCGCGAACGCCTCGGCGGTGGTCACGGTGTGCGGGGTGTGCGCCGGCAGCCCGAACCGGCGCACGACCCGGCGCACGTTCTCCTCCGCCTGCCAGGCCAGCAGCACCTTGCCGACCGCGGTGCTGTGCGGCAGCACCCGCCGGCCGACCTCGGTGAACATCCGCATCCGGTGCCGGCCGGGGGCCTGCGCGACGTAGACGATCCGGTCGTCCTCCAGGACCGCCAGGTTCGCCGTCTCACCGCTGGCCTCGACCAGCTCCGCCAAGTACGGCTGCGCCCAGCTGCCCAACAGCCGGGTCGCGGCGTCGCCCAGCGGTAACAGCGCGGTGCCGAGCGCGTACCGGCGATCGGCGTCCTGCCGGACATAGCCGCGCAGCACCAGCGTCGCCAGCAGCCGGTGCACGGTGCCCAGGGACAGGCTCGACCGTTCGGCGAGTTCGCTCAGCGCCAGCCGTCCGCCGGCCCGGGCCAGCGCCTCGAGCAGGGTGAACGCGCGTTCCACCGACTGCACACCGCCGGCCGCCCGGTCCACCACGCCTGAAGTGTGTCATCCCGGTCTCCTAAGCTCCGCGGGTGAACTTCGTGACCGACGTGGTGCTCCGCCGGGATCCGCAGGACCTGGCGGTGCTGGAGCGGACCCGGTCCGGTGAGCGGCGCCCGCACACCTTCGGGGAGCTCGCCGACCGGGCCGGGCGCCTGGCCGGGACCCTGGGCCGGCTCGGCGCCCACCGCGGCGATGTGGTGCTGACGCTCGTCGGCAGCCGGGTCGAGTGGGTCGAGGTGCTGCTGGCCTGCTTCGGAACCGGCCGGGTGGTGCTGCCCTGTACCGAGCAGCTGCGGGCGGCGGACCTGCGCCACCGGGTGGCGGTGGCGCGCCCGGCCCTGCTCGTCGCCGATGAGCGCAACCGGCCGGTCGTGCAGGAGGCGGACCTCGACTGCCCGGTGCTGTACCTGCCGGATCCGGCGGCGTACGCGGCCGAGCCGGAGCGCTGGGTCGAGCTGGCCGCCACCGACCCCTGCCTGCTGACGTTCACCAGCGGCACCTCGGGTCGGGCCAAGGCGGTGCGGCACGGCCAGCGCTACCTGGCCGGACAATGGCTGCAGGCCCTGCACTGGCTGGGCGCGCAGCCCGGCGACCTGGTCTGGTGCACCGCCGCCACCGGCTGGTCGAAGTCCGCCCGCAACGCCTTCGTGGCGCCCTGGCTGTCCGGGGCGGCCGCCTTCCTGCACGATGCCCGCTTCGACCCGGCCCAGCGGATGGCGCTCGCCGCCGAGGAGGGGGTCGCGGTGCTGTGCATGGCCCCGACCGAATACCGGGTGATCGCCGGCCGCGGGGCGCTGCGCCCGCTTCCCGCGGTGCGTTCCCTGGTCGCCGCGGGGGAGGCGCTCGACCGGGAGACCCTCGCCCGCTGGCACGAGGTCACCGGACTGTTCGTCCGCGACGGCTACGGGCAGAGCGAGACCGGGCAGGTGACGGCGAACCCGCTCGGCGCTGACGCGCGTCCCGGCTCGATGGGCCGGCCGCTGCCCGGGGTGGCCGTCCAGCTCGTCGACGGTGAGCTGCTGGTGGACCCGGCGACGGTGCCGACCTTCTTCCTGGGCTACCTGGGGGAGCCGGCGCCGACCGGCTGGTGGCACACCGGCGACCGGGTGCGGCAGGAACCCGACGGCTACCTCTACTTCGAGGGCCGGGCCGATGATGTGATCAACTCCGCGGGCTACCGGATCGGACCGTTCGAGGTGGAGGACGTCCTGGCCGGGCATCCCGCGGTGGCCGAAGCGGCGGTGGTCGGCGCTCCCGACGCCGAACGCGGCCAGGTGGTCCGCGCGGTGGTGGTGCTGCGGGCGGGCTACCTGGCCTCGCCGGAGCTGGTGGCCGACCTGCAGCAGCACGTCCGCGAGCGGACCGCCCCGTACAAATATCCGCGGGTGGTGGACTTCGTTACCGAACTGCCCAAGACCAGCACCGGCAAGCTGCGCCGCACCGCCCTGCGCGGCGGCTGAATCCGGGCGCCTCGACGAAGGGATCGACGCAGATGAGCATGCTCACCGCCGAAGAGGCCGCGATCGTCGCGGCGGTCGCCGACTTCGTGGACCGCGAGGTCCGGCCGGTGGTGCGGCAACTCGAGCACGCGGACACCTACCCGGAAGCCCTGATCGAGCAGATGAAGGCGATGGGGATCTTCGGGCTGGCGGTCCCCGCGCCGTACGGCGATGTCGCGGTCTCCACGCCGTGCTACGCGCAGGTCACCGAGGAGCTGGCCCGCGGCTGGATGAGCCTGGCCGGCGCGATGGGCGGGCACACGGTGGTGTGCAAGCTGCTGTCGGCCTACGGCACCGAGGAGCAGAAGAGCCGGTACCTGCCGCGCCTCGCGACCGGGGAGATCCGGGCCACGATGGCGCTCACCGAACCCGGCGGCGGCTCGGATCTGCAGGCCATGCGGACCACCGCCCGGCGGGACGGCGACGGCTACCTGATCAACGGCTCGAAGACCTGGATCACCAACGCCCGCCGGGCCGCGCTGGTCGCGTTGCTGTGCAAGACCGACCCGGCCGCCAGCCCGGCGCACCGCGGGATCAGCATCCTGCTGGTCGAGAAGGGCCCCGGCTTCATCGTGTCCCGGGACCTGCCCAAGCTCGGCTACAAGGGGGTGGAGAGCTGCGAGCTGGCGTTCGCGGACTTCCGGGCCCCGGCGGAGGCGCTGCTCGGGACCGCGGAGGGCCACGGGTTCGGGCAGATGATGAAGGGCCTGGAAATCGGCCGGATCCAGGTGGCGGCGCGCGCGACCGGGGTGGCCCGCGCCGCGCTGGAGGACTCGCTGCGCTACGCGCAGGAACGCACCAGCTTCGGCAAGCCGATCTGGCGGCACCAATCGGTGGGCAACCACCTGGCCAACATGGCCACCAAGCTGGTCGCCGCCCAGCAGCTGGTGCGCTACGCCGCCGACCGGTACGACTCCGGTGAGCGCTGCGACATGGAGGCGGGGATGGCCAAGCTGTTCGCCTCCGAGGCGGCCGCCGAGATCACCCTCGACGCGATCCGGGTCCACGGCGGCTACGGCTACTCCACCGAGTTCGACGTCGAGCGGTACTTCCGGGACGCCCCGCTGATGATCGTCGGTGAGGGCACCAACGAGATCCAACGCAACGTGATCACCGCGCAGCTGATCCAGCGCGGCGGCCTGCGCTGACCCGCCGGCCCGCTGCAGCCGGCGGGTATCCCGTGTATACACGGCCTCGGTGACCGAGGAACGGCGGCAGGGGCGATCGATGGACACGCAGGCGGCCGGATGCGCCGCGGTGCCGCGTGGCCGCGGGCCGGCGGCCGGCTACCTGGAACTGGGGACCGCTGCCTACCGGCGGACCGGCCGCGCGCTGTTCCTGGCCGGCTTCTGCGCGTTCTCGGTGCTGTACGTGGCGCAGGGCACGCTGCCGGCGATCGGCGCCGACTTTCACGTCTCGCCGGCGGTGGCCAGCCTGACCGTCTCGTTGACCACCCTGCCGCTGGCCCTCGGGGTCGTGCTGGCCGCATCGATCGCCGAGCGCCGCGGCCGGCGGGGCCTGCTGGTGGGTTCGCTGCTCGCGGCCGCGACCTGCACGGTGGCGGCCGCGGCGAGCCCCACCTTCGGGGTGCTGCTGGGCCTGCGGGTGCTCACCGGCCTGTCGCTGGCGGCGCTGCCCGCGGTCGCCATGGCCTACGTGGCCGAAGAGGTGTCGGGGCGGAGCCTGGGCTCGGCGATGGGCCTGTATATCGGCGCCACCGGGTTCGGCGGCATGACCGGGCGGCTGCTGGGCGGCCTGTTGGCGGGGTGGTTCTCCTGGCGGGTGTCGTTGGGGGTGGTGGGCCTGATCGCGCTGCTCGGCGGGCTCTACGTGGCCCGCCGGTTGCCGCCGTCGGCGCATTTTGAGCCGCAGCCCGAGGGCCTGCTGCGGCAACTGCGCGCCGCCCGGGTGCATCTGGCGGACGGGGTGCTGCTGCGGCTGTTCGGCTGCGGCTTTGCCCTGATGGGCTCGATGGTGGCCTATTTCAACTACCTGCTCTACCGGTTGGAGGCCGCGCCGTTCGGGCTGTCCCAGAGCGCGGCCTCGACCGTCTTCGTGCTGTACGCCGCCGGGACGGTGAGCGCCAACTGGCTCGGCCGGCTCACCGATCGACGACCGCGCCGCAGCGTGCTGCTGCTCGGCCTGGGGATCATGTCGGCGGGATTGGCGGTCAGCCTGGCCAACGTGCTGGCGCTGGTGCTGCTTGGCACCGCGATGATGACGTTCGGCTTCTTCGGCGCGCACGCGGTGGCCAGCGGATGGGTGAACTCGCGGGCCCGCAGCAGACGCGCGCAGGCCTCCTCGCTTTACCTGTTGTTCTATCACGTAGGTTCCAGCCTGCTCGGTGTCATCGGGGGGCTGGTCTACGGCGCCGGCGGATGGAGCGGGTTGGTCGTGCTGCTCGCCTTGCCCTTGACGGTCGCGGTCGCCGCGGCCCTGAGCCTGCCCGGCGTTGTCGTCCCGCGCGCCGGCGCCATCGACACCGGGAGCGAACCGTGACCCAGCCCGCCCCCACCCCGCTGGACCCCCGTGGCTAGCCGCCCACGCCCGGACGAGATCGCCACCTCGCTCCGGCGCGCGGTGCGCGAACGGGTGCTCCCGCCGGGGCACGCGGTCAACCAGGACGAGTTGGCGCGCCGGTTCGGGGTCAGCCGGATCCCGCTGCGCGAGGCGCTGCGCACCCTGGTCGGCGAGGGGCTGATCCACATGCAGCCGGGACTCGGCGCGGTCGTCACCGAGCTGAAGGCCTCGGAGGTGACCGAGCTGTACGGCCTGCGCCGGCAGCTGGAGCCGCCGCTGGCGCCCTACGTCGTGGCCAATGCCCGCCGCCAGGACGTGGCGGACCTCAGCGCGCTCGTCGACAGCATGGTCGGCCTCGATGTCGAGCAGTCCGAGGAGTGGTCGACGCTCAACTACCGGTTCTACCGGCGGCTGTATGAACTGTCCGACCGGCGGCACGCGCTGCGCCTGGTCGTGCAGGTGCTGAACCTGGTCGAGCCCTACGCCCGGGTGCACGCGCACGTGCTGGGCTCGCGCGGCGAAATGCAAGAACACCGCTCGGCGATGGTCCGGGCCTTGGTGGACGGCGACGACGCGGCGCTCGCCGCGCTGATCACGCAGGGCATCGACCGGGCCGAGGCCAAGCTCACCGCGGGGATGGCCGACCTCGCCCCGCGCGGCGCGGATCCGCTGTTGGGGGTGCGCGGCCGGGTCCGACCGCCGGCGCCACCGGCCGCACTGGACATGTGAGCTGGCTCACTGTATACACCGGATGCAATTTATTCCGGGACGGTGGAGAGGCGGACCAGTGCAGACGAATCGGACGGCGGTGCTCGGGATCGGTGCGGCCCTGAGCCTGGGGCTCGCCCTGTCGGGTTGCGGGGCGAAGGTCGCCTCGAGCAACGCGGGCAGCGGCAGCGGCGGGTCCGCGGCCGTCCCGGACACCTTGACGGTCGGCGCGTCGATGAGTCTGACCGGGAAGCTGGCCCGCGAAGGCGCGCTCACCAAGGAGGGCTACAGCGCCTGCCAGGACGTGGTCAACGCCAAGGGCGGCATCCCGGTGGCCGGCAAGAAGGTCAAGCTGAACATCCAATACCAGGACGACACCTCGCAGCCCGACACGGCCGCGCAGCTCGTGGACCAGTTCAACGACAAGGGCGTCAAGGTCATCCTCAGCTCCTACGGCTCGGCCAGCACCGAGGCGCAGGCGGCCGTGGTCGAGCGCAACGGCCAGCTGATGTTGGACTCCGCCGGCGCCGACAACAAGATCTTCACCAAGGGTTATAAGCGCACGTTCGCCGTGCTGTCGCCGGCGACCGAATACGCCTCGTCGATCATCAAGGCGATCGGGGAGCTGGCCAAGCCCAGGCCGAAGACGATCGCGTTCCTGTCCGCCGACGATGGCTTCTCCAAGACGGTGACCACCGGGGCGGTGGCCGAGGCCAAAAAGGAAGGCTTCACCGTCATCCCGCCCGAGTTCTTCCCCAACGGTGCCTCCGACGTGAGTTCCTCGCTCACCAAGATCAGGAGCCAGCACCCGGACGTGATCATCGGGTCGGTGCACCTGGTGGAGGGCATCGCGATCGTGAAGCAGGCCAAGGAGCTCGGGGTGACCCCGTCCGGTGGCATCGGGGAGACCGTCGCGCCGCCCACGCCGGACTTCGCCAAGACGCTCGGCCCGCTGGCCGAAGGGGTGCTCGGCTCCAGTCAGTGGACCCCGCAGGTCAAGGGCCAGGACGCCTACTTCGGCACCGCGCAGGACTACGCCAACCTGATCAAGTCCAAGTTCGGCCACGCGCCGGACTACCACGACGCTGAGGCCAGCGCCGCCTGTCTCGCCATCGTGCTGGCGGCGGAGAAGGCCGGCTCCACCGACGTGAACAAGCTGCGCGACGCGGTGGCCGCGCTGGACACCCAGAGCTTCTTCGGCCGGATCAAGTTCGACGCGTCCGGGCAGAACATCTACAAGCCGATGTCGGTCATCCAGATCCAGCACGGCGCGTCGGTGGACGTGTGGCCGGCGGCGGATGCGGCGGCGAAGTTGGTCTGGCCCGGCACCGGCAAGTGAGCAGCTTTCTGCAGGCCACGCTCTACGGCCTGCTGCAAGGTGGCCTGCTCGCGCTGATCGCCGCCGGCTTCTCGCTGGTCTGGGGGGTGATGAACATCGTCAATCTGGCGCACGGCTCGTTCGTCATCCTGGGCGCCTACGTGGCCTGGAAGCTGCAGAGCCTGACCGGCGTCGACCCGTTCCTCGGGATGTTCGCCTCCGCGTTGGCGCTGTTCGTGCTGGGCTACCTGGTGCAGCGGTACGTGATCAACCTGGTGGTCAATGCGCCCATTTTCGTGACGCTGCTGCTGACCTTCGGGTTGGATCTGCTGCTGGTGCAGGGCATGAACATCGTGTTCTCCGCGGATTACCGCAGCATTCAAACCTCCTATGCGTCAGCGAATTTCGGCGCCGGTGGCGTGCGCCTGCCCTATGGGCGGCTGTTCGCGTTCCTCGTGGCCGTCGCGGTGACCCTGGTGCTGGTGGCGGTGGTGAACCGCACCCGGGTCGGCCTGTCGATCACGGCCACCGGGATGGACCGCGGCGCGGCCCGGCTGATGGGCATCCGGGCCCGGCACGTCTACGCGCTGACGTTCGGCATCGCCGCGGCCCTGGCCGGGATGGCCGGGGCGATGGTCGGCACCGTCGGCACCTTCCAACCCGCGGACGCCGCCCGGTACACGCTGCTGTCGTTCGTCATTGCCGTGCTCGGCGGTCTGGGCAACATGTACGGGGCGATGGCCGGCGGCCTGGTGATCGGGCTGGTTGAGGCCTGGGGCGGGCAGTACCTGCCCGGCACCTGGGTGAACGCGCTCGCGTTCCTGGTCCTGGTGCTGGTGCTGATCTTCCGGCCCTCGGGCCTGGTGGGGAAGGCCTACTACGCCGCCCGGGTCGAGGTCTGAGCAGCATGACCACGCAGAGCACCGCCCCGGGCCGGGTCCTCGGGACGAACCCGGCGGCGCTGCGCACCGCGTTCGCCCGCCGCTGGGGCCCGTGGCTCCTCGGGCTGCTGATCGTCGGCGGTGCCTTCGCGCTGCAGTCCCAGATCTACGTCGGCCAGGAACGCACCGTCTCCACGATCTTCATGTTCGTCGCGCTGGCCCAGGCCTGGAACCTGATCGGCGGCTTCGCCGGCTACGCCTGCTTCGGCCAGGTCGTGTTCTTCGGCCTCGGCGGCTACACGACAGCCGTGCTGATGGCGCACACGCACGTGGGGTTCTGGGTGTCCCTGGTCGTCAGCGCGCTGCTCGCCACCGCATTCGGCGCGCTCATTGGACTGCCGCTGCTGCGGCTCAAGGGGCACTACTTCGCGATCGCCACCCTGGGGGTGGCCGAGGGCATGCGCGAGGTCGTCATCAACGTGCCGTCGCTGACCGGCGGTGGGGCCGGGATCACCGTCCCCACGGTGGGCAACCAGGCCACGACCGCGTACCTGGGCAACAACGGCTTTTACGTGTTGTTCTTGCTGATCGCCGCCGGGTCGGTCGCCATCAGCGGCCTGGTCAGCCGCAGCAAGTTCGGGTTCGCGTTGCGGGCGGTCAACCAGGACGAGGACGCGGCCGGGGCGGTGGGCGTCAACACCACCCGGACCAAGGTGCTCACCTTCGCGCTGTCCGGGTTCGTGACCGGCCTGGTGGGCGCGACCTATGCCTTCCAGCAGGTGACGATCTTCCCGGAGCGACTGTTCGATGTGAACATCACCGTGCTGATGGTGATCATGGTGGTGATCGGGGGCAGCGGGACGGTGCTCGGTCCGGTCCTCGGCGCGGTGGGACTGCAGTTCGTGTCCGAATATCTGCGGCAGCACTACACCAACGTGCACATCTTCCTACTCGGGTTGATCATCATCGTGGGTGTGGTGCTGCTGCCGCAGGGCGTGGTGCCCTACGTGCGCGACGCGGTCCGCACCCGCGAGTTCTCCCTGCTGGCCAACGTGCGCAGGTACCGGCTGTGACCACCATGCCGGCGACCTCACCGGCGCCGGCCTCGACCGTCGGCCCCCCGGTGCTGGAGACCCGCGGGCTGGGCCGGCGCTTCGGCGGGCTGCAGGCCGTGTCCGACGTCAGCTTCTCGGTGCCGGCGGGCCAGACCCTGGGGGTGATCGGGCCGAACGGCGCCGGCAAGAGCACCTTCATCAACCTGGTCACCGGGCACATCCGGCCCACGTCCGGGCAGGTGCTCATCGACGGCAAGGACCTCACCGGCGCCAAGCCGTGGGTGATCGCGAAGGCGCGGGTGGCCCGCACCTTCCAGATCGTCAAGCCGTTTCGCGGCATGTCGATCCGGGAGAACGTCGCGGTGGGCGTGCTGCACGGGCCGGACGGGACATCGGTGATGAGCCAGGCGCTGGCCGCCGCCGATGAGGTGCTGGAGCGCGTTGGTCTGGGGGCGCAGGCGTCCCGCTCGCCGGGCGAGCTGAGCGTCGCGGACGCCCGACGGCTGGAATTCGCCAAGGCCCTGGCGCTCAAGCCGCGGCTGCTGCTGCTGGATGAGGTGATGGCCGGGCTGCGGCATACCGAGATCGAGCCGAGCCTGGAGTTGATCGACAGCCTGAAGCGGGAGGGAATGACGATCATCGCCGTGGAGCATGTGATGAAGGCGATCCTGGCGATCAGCGATCGGGTGCTGGTGCTGCATCAGGGCCAGGTGCTGACCAGCGGCGCGCCGCGCGAGGTGCTGTCCGACGAACGGGTGATCGAGGCCTACCTCGGTCACCGCTACGCCAAGCGGCAGCAGCGGTGAGCATGCTGGAGGTCGCCGGGCTGTCCGCCGGCTACGGCCGCGGGCTGGTGTTGCGCGAGGTGGACCTGCAGGTCGAGCAGAACGAGATCGTGGCCCTGGTGGGGCCGAATGGGGCGGGCAAGTCCACCCTGCTGCGGGCCCTGTCCGGGATGATCCCGGTCCGCGAGGGCTCGGTGCGCTTCCGCGGGCGTTCGCTGCGCGGCTGCTCGATCGAGCAGATCGCGCACCTGGGCCTGTCCCACGTCCCGGAGGGGCGACGGCTTTTCCCGGGGCTGAGCGTGCGGGACAACCTCACCCTCGGCGGCTGGCGCAACCGCAGCAAGGACGTCAGCCGGGTGGTGGAGCTGTTCCCGCGGGTGGGGGAGCGGCTGGGGCAGATCACCGGCAGCATGTCCGGGGGCGAGCAGCAGATGGTGGCGATCGGCCGTGGCCTGATGAGCAGCCCGGAACTGATGATGATCGACGAGCTGTCGCTGGGGCTGGCCCCGGTGGTCGTCGATGAGATCATCGCCCGGCTGCCGGACATCGCCGCCTCCGGCACCGCGGTCCTGCTAGTCGAGCAGGACGTCGACGCGGCGCTGTCGGTGGCCGAACGGGCCTACGTGCTGGAAACCGGTCAGGTCGCCCTCAGCGGGAAGGCCGGCGAGCTGCTGGCCGACAAGCGGGTCCAAGAGAGCTATCTCGGCATCGCCTGACCGCGACCCGCCCGGAACCGCTGGTGCTGCTCCGATCGCCCGGATGGCGGCGCGTCCGGCCGGTCAAGACGGCCGGGCCGGCGGCCGACACAACACAGGCAGCTCGCGGAAGCTGTCATCGTGAAACGAAGGAGACCTGGTGAGCGCACCCGGGAGGGTTGTGAGTGCCCCCGGTCAGCTGGCGGCGTCCAACCTGCCGCACACCGAAGCCGACTTCGTGGCCCGGATCACCCTGTCCGGGCGGCTGTTGGACGCGAGCGCGAATGTCGCCGAGGTGCTCGGCTGGGATCTCGCGGCCGCCGCCGACAGCCTGTGCGCGGCGATCCCGCACGAGGACGATCGGGCCACGATGGCCTCCCTCGGCGCCCAGCTGGTCCGGACCGGCCGGGTCCGCGCGACCGTCCGGGTGCACGCCGCGGAACAGATGATGTGGCTCGACGTCGCCGCCCGGCAGCTCACCGACGGCCCGGATGCGGAGGTGTACGTCAGCGCCCGCGACGTGAGCGACGACGTGCTGGCGATGCACCACCTGTCGGCGGCGGAGCAGCAGTGGCGGGTGGCGTTCGAGAACTCCCCCATCGGCGGCGCGCTGCTGGCCTCCGACGGGTCGATCGTGCTCACCAACGACGCCCTGGTCGCGATGCTCGGCCATCCCCGGCACGACTTCGTGCACCTCAACATCCTCGACGTGTTCGGCGGCGAGTCCGGCCTGGGCGGGGACGCCCGGTGGCGGGAGTTCACCTACGGCCGCAGCGTGCACTACGCCGGGGACATCCGCTGCACGACCCTGGACGGGCACACGGTCTGGTGCCGGCTCACTGCCGCGGCGGTGCCGGCCTCGGACACCAGTTCCCGCCGGCTGATGCTGCAGGTGCAGGACATCACCGACCGGCGGGACGCCGAGCTGCAGCTGGCCGACCGGGCCCTGCACGACAGCCTGACGTCCCTACCGAACCGGTTTTTCACCCGGCAGTGGCTGACCAGCGCGCTGGAGGAGCACGCCGGGCAGCCGGTGGGGGTTCTGTACTTCGACGTGGACCGGTTCAAGCTGATCAACGACAGCCTGGGGCACGCGGCGGGCGATGAGCTGCTCGGCCAGCTGGCCGCTCGGGTCCGGCAGGCGCTGCGCCCGGACGATTTCGTCGGGCGCGTCGGGGGGGACGAGTTCGTGGTGATCGCGGAGGGCGTCGCCGCTGAAGGTGATCTGCTGCACCTGGCCGCGCGGCTGACCGCCAGCATGGAGGACCCGTTCATCCTGGCCGGGCATCAGCACGTGGTCACCCTCAGTTTGGGCGGCGCGATCGGGGTGCATCCCGAGCCGGCCGACCACCTGCTGGTCCGCGCCGACATGGCGTTGCTGCGGGCCAAACGGCTGGGCCGTTCGCGCTGCGAGTTGTTCGACGACGCGGTCGACAAGATCGCGACAGCGGTCGATCTGCAGCTGGAGGACGAGCTGCGGCAATCCGTCGCCGCGAACGAGTTGCGGGTGCACTACCAGCCGATCGTGCGGCTCGATGACCTGTCGGTCGCCGGCTACGAATCGCTGCTGCGTTGGCAGCATCCCGAGCAAGGCCTGCTGCCCCCGGACCGGTTCCTGGACATGGCGGAGGTCAGCGGCCTGATCCGGCCGATCGGCTGGTGGGTGCTGTCGCGGGCCTGCCGGGACGCGAAGGAGTTCGCGACCGGATGGGCGCCGGGACCGTGGGTATCGGTCAACGCCAGCCCCAGCCAGCTGGCCCGGCCCGGGGTGGCGTCGATGGTCCGGCGGGCGCTGACCACATCCGGGTTGGCGCCGCAGCTGCTGCACCTGGAGGTGACCGAAACGGTCCTGATGCACGCCAGCCCGGCGCTGATCCGCGAGCTGCATGAGGTATCCGCGATGGGCGTCGGGATCGCGCTGGACGATTTCGGGACCGGCTACTCCTCGCTCAGCCTGCTCCGGCAGTTCCCGGTGAACACCGTGAAGATCGATCAGAGTTTCGTGGCGCCGCTGTCGACCGACCGCAGCGCGCTGGCGATCGTCCGGGCCGTGGTGGGCATGTGCCAGGACCTGGGGCTGACCTCGGTCGCCGAGGGCATCGAAACCGACGAGCAGCTGGCCGTGCTGACCGACCTCGGGTGCACGCACGGGCAGGGCTTCCTGTTCGGCCGGCCGGCGGCGCTGCCGGACGCCCTGCGGGCCAGCGCGTGATCGCACACGTGGCCAGCACCGAGTTCGCGTCCAGCGAGGTCATCCGGCCGGCGGCTGTCCTGTCCGAATCGCACGCGCGGCTGATCCTCGCCGGGCTGGCGGGCGACGATGTCCAGGCCGGCGGGCACTGGTGGACCCGCGTCGGGGTGTGGCGGCGCTACGCCGGCCCCTGGTCGCCCGGCGCGGACGGCCCGGGCCCGGCGGTTCAGCTGGGCACGATCAGCTGCGTGTATGACAGCCCGAGCCGGTACAGCGTCACCGTCTTCCGGGTGTCGCTCACCACCTACGGGCTGCACCAGGGCTGGACGACGCAACTGCTGTGCGATGAGGCCTTTGCGCACGCCGGCCTGACGCTCGCCAGCTGCCCGCGGGCCTCGCTGATGCCGGTCCCGCCGCCGCTGCGGATGTCAGCGGGCTAGCCCGCCGGGGCCGTTATCGGCGGGACCGGCTCCGGCCGCCGAGCCGGGTGCCGCCGAAGAACACGGTGCCCAGGAACAGCACGGCGGCGATGATGAACAGCCAGAACAGGCCGTGCACGACGAACCCGATGATGCCGATCGCGACGTAGATCAAGATCAGGAGCAGCAACAGGGCGAGCATGGATTCTCCTTGCGCGGGTGGGAGCTGGCGACTGCCAGCCTGCACCCTTTCCGATCCTGCGGCCATCAATCCTCTCGGCGGGGGTCGGCGGCCGCTAGCGTGCCCGCATGTTCGGACTGCCCGATCACATCCGCGCCTGCCTGTTCGACCTGGATGGGGTCATCACCAAGACCGCCACCTTGCATGCGGCCGCCTGGAAGCAGATGTTCGATGAGTTCCTGCGCGCGCAGGACGGCCCCGAGTTCGTTCCGTTCAGCAGCCACGATTACGACGCGTATGTCGATGGCAAGCCGCGCGCGGCCGGCACCCGCGATTTTCTGGCCAGCCGCAACATCAGCCTCGATGCGGCGGGGTTGACCCGACTCTCGGACCGCAAGAATGACCTGGTGCTCGCGGCGATCGCCGAGGGCAAGGTGGAGGTCTTCGACACCTCGGTGCGGTACCTGCACGCGGTGCGCGGCGCCGGCTGGGGGACCGCGGTGGTCTCCAGCTCCGCCAACTGCCAGCAGGTGCTGGCCTCGGTCCGGATCGAGGACCTGTTCGACGTCCGCGTCGACGGGGTGGTCGCCGCCGCCGAGCACCTGCCCGGTAAGCCGAAACCCGACACCTTCCTCGCCGCGGCCGGCAAACTCGGTGTGCCGCACCAACAGTGCGCGGTGTTCGAGGATGCGCTCGCCGGCGTGGCAGCCGGCCGGGCCGGCGGCTTCGGTCACGTCGTCGGGGTCGACCGGGTCGGGCAGGCGGAGGCGCTGCGCACGCACGGGGCCGATAGCGTCGTGCGCGACCTGGGGGAGCTGCTGTGATCGCGCAGAAGGCGTTTGCGGTCGAGCCGTGGGCCGTACGCGAAACCCGGCTCGAGCTGGACCGTCTCGCCCAGGCGGAATCGGTGTTTGCCCTGTCCAACGGGCACATCGGGCTACGCGGGAATCTGGACGAGGGGGAGCCGCACGGGCTGCCCGGGACCTACCTGAACTCCTTCTACGAGCTGCGTCCGTTGCCGTACGCGGAGGCCGGCTATGGCTATCCCGAGTCGGGCCAGAGCCTGATCAACGTCACCAACGGCAAGCTGATGCGCCTGCTGGTCGACGATGAGCCGTTCGACGTGCGTTACGGGGAGCTCGCCGAGCATGAGCGGCTGCTCGATCTGCGCGCCGGCACGCTACGGCGCACCTGCCGCTGGACCTCCCCGGCCGGCAAGCAGATCACGGTGTGCTCGACCCGGCTGGTCAGCTTCACCCATCGCAGCGTGGCCGCCATCGAGTACATCGTCGAGGCCGTCGACGAGCCGGTCCGGCTGGTGCTGCAGAGCGAGCTGGTCGCCAATGAGCCGCTGCCCCGGGCGAGCGCCGACCCGCGGGTGGCCGCCGTGCTGGAAAGCCCGCTGAAGGCCGAGCAACACCACGCGGTCGGCGCGTCGCTGCTGCTGATCCACCGCACCGTGCACAGCGACCTGCTGATGGCGGCCATCTGCGATCACGTGGTGCAGGGGCCCGAAGGCACCGAACGCGAGTCGCAGGCCTTCCCCGACTCGGGCCGGGTCACCGTCACCTGCGACCTTGCGCCCGGCGAGCGGCTGCGGGTCGTGAAGTACCTGGCCTACGGCTGGTCCTCGCAACGTTCCCGGCCCGCCATTCGCGATCAGGTCATCGCCGCGATGACCGGCGCGAAGCGGGCCGGGTGGGAGGGGCTGGTCGCCAGCCAGCGCGGCTACCTGGACGATTTCTGGGGCCGCGCCGACGTCGAGGTGGACGGCGACGCCGAGGTGCAGCAGGCGGTCCGGTTCGCGCTGTTCCATGTCCTGCAGTCCGGGGCGCGGGCCGAACGCCGCGCCATCGCCGCCAAGGGGCTGACCGGGACCGGTTATGACGGGCACGCCTTCTGGGACACGGAGGCGTTCGTGTTGCCGGTGCTCACCTACACCGCGCCGCTGGCCGCCCGGGACGCGTTGAGCTGGCGATACACCACCCTGCCGCTGGCGCAGGAACGGGCCCAGACGCTGGACCTGTCCGGGGCGGCGTTCCCGTGGCGGACGATCCGGGGGCAGGAGTGCTCGGCGTACTGGCCGGCGGGGACCGCCGCCTTCCACGTCAACGCGAACATCGCCGACGCGGTCGTCCGGTACGTCAACGCGACCGGAGACGTGCGCTTCGACGCGGAGGTCGGCCTCCCGCTGCTGGTGGAAACCGCCCGGCTGTGGCGCAGCCTGGGTCACCACGACAGCCGCGGCCGGTTCCGGATCGACGGGGTCACCGGCCCGGACGAGTACTCCGCGGTCGCCGACAACAACGTGTTCACCAACCTGATGGCGCAGCGCAACCTGCGGGAGGCCGCCGATGCGGTGGTCCGGCACCCGGAACGGGCGCGGCTGCTGCTGGTCGACGTGGAGGAAGCCGCCGCCTGGCGGGATGCGGCCGGGGGCATGTTCGTGCCCTACGACAAGGCGCTGCGGGTGCATCCGCAGTCCGAGGGTTTCACCGAGCACGCCGAATGGGACTTCGCCGGTACCCCGGAGGAGGCCTACCCGCTGCTGCTGCACTACCCGTATTTCGATCTGTACCGCAAGCAGGTGGTCAAGCAGGCCGATCTGGTGCTGGCGATGTACCGGCGCGGGGATGCGTTCAGCTACGAGCAGAAGGCCCGTAACTTCGCCTACTACGAGCGGATCACCGTCCGCGACTCGTCGCTGTCTGCCTGCGTGCAGTCGATCATGGCGGCGGAGGTGGGGCAGCTGGACCTGGCCTACGACTACCTGGCCGAGGCGGCCCTGGTCGACCTGGACGATTTGGCCCGCAACACCCGCGACGGGGTGCACATCGCCTCGCTGGCCGGGACATGGCTGGCGCTGGTCGCCGGTTTTGGCGGTTTACGGGATCACGGCGAGCTGCTGAGTTTCCGGCCGCGGCTTCCCGACGCGCTGCCCCGGCTTCGTTTTCACTTGTGTTATCGAGGGGGCGTGCTGCGCGTCGAGATCACCCCCGAGCGGGTCAGCTACGAGGTGCTCTCCGGCCCGGCGATCAGCCTGATCCACGAGGGGGTGGAGCTCACCGTGGAGCCGGGGCAGGCCCAGCTCCGGCCGTTGAAGCGGCCACCCGTGCAGCCGAGGCCCACCCAGCCGCTGCACCGTGCCCCGCACCGGCGCACCGTCGACGGCTAGCGGCGCGGCCGGTGTGCCGGCCTTAGCGGCGCGGCCGGGGTACCGGCCTTAGCGGTACGGCCGGCTTGCGCCGGCCTTAACGACGGAGCGCGCCGATGACCCGGGCGTTGCCGGCGCCGACCAGGGCGATCAGCACGACGGCGAGGCCGACCAGGATGTTGGGCAGCTGCCCCCCGCCGAGCGCGGCGGGCACCTGGTCGGCGGCCGTGGCGAGCGTCCGGCCGGGGGTGGCGGTGCTGGGGGCGGCGGCGACCTGCGCGTTCGGCACGTCCGGGGAGCCGGAACCGGCGCCGGCCAGCAGCGCCGCGAGGTCCGGCGGGGGCACGACGCCGAACCCGGCCGAGAGGTCAGCGAGCACCGGCACGTTGGAAAACGCACCGGCGTAGGCCGTGCCGGGCAGCAGCAGGCTGCCGGGCAGCTGCGCCACGGTCACCCCGGAGCCGGAGCGGCTGGTGGACTTCGGCGCGGCCGCGGTGGACTTCTTCGCCGGTGCCTTCGCGGCGGCCGGCTGGCCGTAGCTGCCGCCGCCGAGACCGGCGCCGCTCTTGCCGACGGGGGCCTGCGGGGCCCCGGGGCTGCCCGGCGCCCCCGGCCCGCCGGGCAGCAGCTGAGAGATCGGGGCCGGCACCGTAATCGGCACGGTCGGCGTTCCGGTCGGGATCGGGATGGAGGGAAGTGGCGAGGTCGGAATCGGGAGTGGCGGCACCGACGGGACCGGCAACGCCGGCACGACCGAGGTGGGGAGCACCGGGCCGGGGCCGGGCACGCCAGGACCGGAGACCGCGGTCGCCGCGGTGGCCACCGTGCCCAGGCCGAGCACCAGCGCCACGGAGGCGCCGCTGACGGCACCGAGCTGTCGCACCCGACGGCTGGTCATGACTGGCGTGCCTCCTGACGTTCGCTTCCGAATCCGGTCTCAGCACGTTCAACGACCCGCCGTGCGTCCCGTGACGGGTGCTGGAAGCATCCCGTCAATGCGGGCCTCTCAAACCGGACCTACCGCACTGTGTGTATGGGCCGCTGCGCGGCTGTGTGTATGGGCCGCTGCGCGGCGGGGTTCCGCGCCCCTGCCGAGGCGGGCTCGCAACGATCCGGCCCAGTACGACGACTTGGCCGGCGAATGGTGGCCGCCGTACGCCCGGTTCGCCGCCTTGCGCTGGCTCGCCGCCGCGCGTGGCGCGCTGGTTCCCGCGCCGCCCGGCGGGGGCGGCCTGCTGCTGGACGTGGCGTGCGGGGCGGGACTGCTCGCCCCACACCTGCCCGCCGGCTGGCGGCACGTCGGCATCGACCTGTCCGTGCCCGCGTTGACCCAGGCCCGGGAGCACGCGGTGATCCCGGTGCGGGCCGATGCGATGCGGTTGCCGTTCCCGGACGGCGCGTTCGGGTGCGTCATCGCGGGGGAGTGCCTGGAGCACCTGCCGGACTTGCCGGCGGCCTGCGCGGAGATCGCCCGGGTCCTCGCGCCCGGCGGCACGCTGGTGCTGGACACCATCGCGCGCAGCCTGTTCTCCCGGGTCGTGCTGATCGCGCTGGCCGAACGGGTCCCGGGCGGCCCGCCGCCGCGCTGCCACGACCCGGCGCTGCTGGTGGACCGCCGGGTGCTGCGCCGCTCGCTGGAGGCTGCCGGCGTCGAGCTGGAACCGATGGTGGGCCTGCGCCCCTCCATCCCGGGCTACCTGCGGTGGTTGGCCCGCCGCGGGGCTGACGTATCCATGATTCGGGTTGGTTCGACCTCCGGCGTCGTGCAGGCCCGCGGGCGCAAGCTTGCTGCCCCCACCGCGGCCGCGGACCCGGCCGCCCTGCCCGGCCGCCCCGATGTGAGAGAGGCTGGGGCATGACCATGCGCCGTGAGGGGCCCGGCCGGTGGTAGCCGCCGTCATCACCGGGCAGGCCAGCGCGCTGCCGCCGCCGCTGGACCAGTCCGCCCTGTGGGACGGCTTCTTCGCAGCGCACTACGCCGGCGATCCGCGGGCCGAGCGGATCTTCCGCGGCGCGGCGATCACCAGCCGGCATGCCGTGGTGGACCCGCGGGTGGAGGACGCCAGCGGCTGGGGCACCGGCGCGCGGATGCAGCGGTTCGTGGAGGAAGCGACGCCGCTGGGCAAGGAGGCGCTGGCCGGCGCGCTGGCAGACGCCGGCCTGTCCGCCGCCGAGGTGGGCCTGCTGGTGGTGGTGTCGTGTACCGGCTACGCCACCCCGGGGCTGGACATTGCGCTGGCCCGCGACCTGGGGATGCGCGCGGACGTGCAGCGCCTGCACATCGGGCACATGGGCTGCTACGCCGCGATCCCCGCCCTCGGCGCCGCCGCGGACTTCGTCCGCAGCCGGCGCCGGCCCGCGGTCGTGCTCTGCGTCGAGCTGACCAGCCTGCACGTCCAGCCGCCGAGCACCGACCTGCAGCAGGTCGTCGCGCACGCGCTGTTCTCCGACGCGGCCGCCGCCGTGGTGCTGCAGCCGGACGCCCCGCGCGGGCTGGAATTGCTCGACGTCGGGTCGATCACCGACCCGACGACCAGCGACCACATGACCTGGGATGTCACCGATCAGGGTTTCCGGATGGGGCTGTCCCCCCGGGTTCCCGGGGTGCTCGCCGTGCACGCCGCCCCGTCGGTGCGGGCGCTGCTGGCCCCCTACGCCCTGGACCCGGCCGAGGTGCCGTTCTGGGCGGTGCATCCCGGCGGCAAACGCATCGTGGAAGTGGTCGCGGCCGCGCTGCGGCTCACCCCCGATCAGGTCGCGGACTCGCTGGACGTGCTGGACCGGCACGGGAACTGCTCGTCGGCCACCGTGCTGCTGGTGCTGGAGCAGCTGCGCCGGCGGGTGACGCCCGCACCGGGCGACGCCCTCGTCGCGATGGCGTTCGGCCCCGGGCTGACGCTGTGCTCGGCCCTGCTGCGGGCCCGCTGACCGGGACGGCACGGGCCGGCCCGCGTACGCTCGGCCGGTGCGCAGGTTGGCTTTCACCCGGCAGTGGCTCGGTGGCCTCGCGCTGTGCATCCTGTTCGCCGTGATCTTCGCCTGGCTGGGGCGCTGGCAATGGAACCGCGGGCAGGCGGCGCACGGCTCGCTGCAGAACACCGCCTACGCGTTCAACTGGTGGCTGTTCTCGCTGCTCTCGCTCGGATTCTGGGGGCGGACGCTGCGCGATGCCGCCCGCGAGGTGGGGCTGCCCCGCCAGGTCGATGAGGCCGGCGCGTACGGGGCCTTGGTGCAGGAGGCGCAGCGCGCCACCGCGGTCGCCGCCGACGCCGCCGACCCGGAGGTCGTCGCCTGGAACGCCTGGCTGACCGAGCTGAACGCGAACCCGCGCCGGTGAGCGAGCTGCGCCAGCACCCGGCGGCGACCGCGGCCCCCGCTCGGGACACCACCCTGCTCGCCTACCGGATCGTGGCGATGATCGTCGGCGTGGGGCTCGTCGTCCTGGTCCTGATCGGGGTGCCGCTGAAGTACGCCGCCGGCCAGCCCATCGTCGTCAAGGTCGTCGGCCCGCTGCACGGATTCCTCTACGTGGTCTACCTGCTGCTCACCTTGCAGCTGTGGCTGCGGGAGAAGTGGAATCCGGTCTTCGCGGTGCTGGTCGCGGCGGCCGGGACGGTGCCGTTCTTATCGTTCGTCGCCGAGCGGAAGGTCACCCCGAAGGTACGGGCTCGCCGCTGATCGGCTCGGCCGCGCCGGGCGCGCGGGACGGGTCAGCCGCGCCGGGCGTGCGGGACGGGTCGGCCGGTCGGGCACCGCGGTTCCCCCGGTGGCGTACCCCGTCGACGGTGAGGATGACCAGCGCCAGCCAGACCAGGGCGAAGCCGGCGAGCCGTGCCGGCGGCAGCGGCTCGTGCCGCACCCCGATCCCGACGATCAGCTGCAGCACCGGGGCGAGGTATTGCAGCAGCCCCAGGCTCGACAGCGGCAGCCGGGACGCCGCGCCGGCGAAGAACAGCAGCGGGATCACGGTGACCAGGCCGGTGCTGGCGAGCAGGAGTTCATGGCCGGTGTTGGCGTGTACGAACGAGCCGCGCCCGCTGGACCCGAGCACGGCGAGCAGTACCACGGCGGGCAGCACCAGGACCAGGGACTCGACCAGAAGGCCCTCCGGCGCGGCGACGCCGACCTGCTTTTTCACCAGGCCGTAGCTGCCGAAGCTGACCGCCAGGATCAGCGCGATCCACGGCGGGTGCCCGTAGTCGATCGTGATGATGACGACCGCGAGGACCCCGAAGGCCAGCGCGACCCACTGCACCCGGCGCAACCGCTCGCCCAGAACCAGGACGCCCAGCCCGACGGTGACCAGCGGGTTGACGAAGTAGCCCAGTGAGGTCTCCACCACGTGGTGGTTGTTCACCCCATAGATGTAGGTGCCCCAGTTGATCCCGATGACGACCCCGGCGATGGTGAGGCGCCGCAGCGCCAGCGAACCCAGTCGGGTGACCCCGGACAGCCGGCGGCCGGCGGCGAGCAGCAGCAGCACGCTGACCGCCGACATGACCACGCGGAAGGCCAGGATCTCCAGCGCCCCGGCCGGTTCCAACAGCGGCCAGTACAGCGGGAACAGTCCCCACAGCGCGTAGGCGAGGATGCCGAAACCCAGGCCCTGACGCTGCACGTTTCGACGTTAACAGCAGGCGGGAACATCCCCGGCCGCGCTACCGTCTCACCTACGCGGACCGGTCGCGTGCCTTCGCGGCCAGAGGGGGCCAGGCGCGATGCTCCATTTCCTGGGCGACCTGCTGGTGATCACCCCCCGGTTTGTCGTGTGCCTGGCGATGGTGTCGATGGTCGGCTGGGCGTTGGTCGTGGTCCTCGCCCGGCATCGCCGGCGGGCCGGATCGGTCGTGGCCGGGGTGCTCGCGCTGCTGTTGACCGGCAGCACCGCCGCCGACGCGGTGAACGCGCACTACCAGTTCCTGCCGCGGGTGGACGACGTGATCGGGCTGCCGACGTGGCCGACGGCTCCGCTGGCCGAGGCGCTGAATCCGGATCTGAGCGCGCTCGGCGGGAACGACCGGCCGGAACGAGTGGTGGCACCGAGGGCGGCCGCCCCGGAGTTCCCCCGCGGGGTGGTGGTGCCGCTGCCGATCGCCGGGCCGGTGAGCGGGTTCGGCACCCACAAGGCGCTGGTCTACCTGCCGCCGCAGTACTTCACCGACCAGACCCGGCGCTTCCCGGTGATCTACCTGCTGCACGGCAGCCCCGGGGCCCCGGTGGACTGGTACCGGGCCGCGAAGGCGGCAGACGCCGGCTACGCCGCGGCTCGCGCCGGGCATCCGGTGATCCTGGTGGCGCCGCGGGCCAGCCGCTATTGGACCGATGACAGCGAGTGCGTGAACCGGCCCAGTGAGCACATGGAGACCTACCTGGCGGTGGACGTGCCGGCCGCGGTCGACGCCGCGCTGCGCACGGTGCCGCTGCGGACCGCCCGCGCGGTGGCCGGGAACAGCGCCGGCGGCTACTGCGCGCTGAACCTCGGGCTGCGGCACCGGGACCGGTTCGCCGGCATCGTGGACCTGTCCGGTTTCGCCCGGCCCACCTTCGATGGGGGGATGGCCAAGCTGTTCGGCAGCACCGCGCAGCTGCGCCAGGTGGTGGCGGCCGAAGACCCGTCCCAGTACGCCAGCGGGATACCGGTGAACCCGCGGATGTCGATCTGGCTGGACACCGGCCGGGGGGATGCCAGCGCCCGGCGCGACATCGAGCGGATGAATCGGGTGCTCACCAGCCGCGGCCAGCTGGTCATGCTGACCGAGCGGGCCGGCGGCCATGACTACGGCGCGTGGCGCCCGGGGCTGCTGGCCGGTGTGCTGTGGATGGCCCCGCGCCTCACGGGCGCGGCGGCCTGAGGGAGCCGCAGGGCTGACCCGCCCGCGGGACTCACCCGCACGCGGGGCTGACACGACCGTCCGGGACGCGGCAAGCTGGACAAATGACCAATCAACCAGCACTGAACCTGCAGGCGTTGGCGGGCAGCGAACGGGCCGCGTTGCCCGACGTGCAGCCGGCCGGGCCGCTGGACCCCACGACCGTGGTGGAGGTGACCGTCGTGCTGCGCCGGCGCGGGGAGCTGCCCGCGGCCGTCCGCGGCGGCGAGGAGCTGCTCGACCGCGCCCGGCTGGCGGACGTGGCCGGCGCGGACCCGGCCGACGTTGAGCTGGTGCGAAGCCGGCTGACCGGGCTGGGGCTGCAGATTCGCAGCGCGGATGCCGCGACCCGGCTGGTCCGGGTCGCCGGCCCGGTGGGGCGGCTGGCCGAGGTGTTCGGCACCCAGCTGGACCTGGTCCGCAGCCCGCACCCGGGCTCGGGCGAGCTCACCCCGCACCGGCATCGCAGCGGTGAGCTGTCGGTGCCGGCGGAGCTCGCCGGCGTCGTGGTGGCCGTCCTCGGGCTGGACAACCGCCCGCAGGCCCGGGCCCACTTCCGGTTCGCCCCGGCCGCCGCCGGCGCGGCGTCCTACACCCCGCTGCAGCTCGGCGCGGCCTACCGCTTCCCGGCCGGCACCGACGGGGCCGGCCAGACGCTGGCGATCATCGAGCTGGGCGGCGGCTACGCGGACAGCGACCTGCAGGCCTATTTCGGCGGCCTGGGCGTGGCCACGCCGAAGGTCACCGCGGTTGGCGTCGACGGCGCCACGAACGTGCCAGGTCAGGACCCGCAGGGCGCCGACGGGGAGGTGCTGCTGGACATCGAGGTGGCCGGGGCGCTCGCCCCCGCCGCCGCCCTGGTGGTGTATTTCGCGCCGAACAGCGACGCCGGATTCCTCGATGCGGTGAGCGCCGCGGCCCACGCCAGCCCCACCCCCGCCGCGATGTCGATCAGCTGGGGGCAAAGCGAGGACGGATGGACCGCGCAGGCCCGCGACGCGCTGGACCAGGCGATGGCGGACGCGGCCGCCCTGGGGGTCACGGTGACCGTCGCCGCCGGTGACGACGGCAGCAGCGATCGGGTCACCGACGGCGCCGCGCACGTGGACTTCCCCGCGTCCAGCCCGCACGCGCTGGCCTGCGGGGGCACCGCGCTGTCGGCCGACCCGGCGACCGCGGTCGTTCGCAGTGAGACGGTGTGGAACGACCCGGGCCACGGCGCCACCGGCGGCGGGGTCAGCGACGCGTTCGCGCTGCCGGCGTGGCAGGCGCAGGCCGGCGTCCCGGCCCGCGCTGGAGGGCCCGCGGGCGGCTCCGGACCTGGCGGTCGCGGGGTGCCTGACGTGGCCGCCGACGCGGACCCGGCCACCGGCTACGCCGTCTATGTCGACGGTCAGCCGCGGGTGATCGGCGGGACCAGTGCCGTCGCCCCGCTGTGGGCGGCGCTGGTCTGTCGGCTGGCGCAGGGGCTGGGCCGGCCGCTGGGCCTGCTGCAGCCCGCCCTGTACGCCGCCGCCGCCCCCGGCCGTCCGGTCGCCGGCCTGCGTGACATCACCAGCGGTACCAACGGCGCCTACCGGGCTGGCCCGGGCTGGGACGCGTGTACCGGCCTGGGCGTGCCCGACGGCGCCGCGCTGCTGACTCGGCTGCGGGCCGGCGCCACGGGCTAGCCGGGGCTAGCCGGGGCTAGCCGGACAGTGATCATGCAAGTTTGGTCGCAAAAACCCAATATTTGCCGCCAAAGTTGCATGATCACGAGGAGGCATCACGCAGGGTTGCGGGAGGGGTTACGGAGGGTTGACTGGGGTCAGGTGTTGGCCTCGGCGAACGCTCTCCCAGGCACTAGCGGAACGTCAGGGGTTGAAGCCCTGCACGTCGGCGAGCACCTGCACCGTCCCGTCGGAACCGTTGTAAATGCTGACGGTGCCGCCGGAGACCTGGGTCAGCACGAGGTTGGGCACCGTCTGGCCCCGGCCGAAGTTCAGGTTCGAGGTGGTCGTCGACATCGCCGGCGCCACCGACAGGAACCCGCCGGCCTGCGCGCCGGTCACGGTCACGTTCAGGGCCACCGCGGAGGCGGACGCAGGGACCGGGGAATCACCGCCGCCGATCGATACGGTGATCGCGCTGTGCGGCGCGATGGGCGTGTTCAAGGTCGGGTTGGTCGCCTTGCCGGCGCGGGTGTCGAGCAGCCGAACCGGAGCCGCCGGCATATACGCCGAGCCCGTGCCATCGGCCGTCTCATAACCCTGGACGTCCGCCACCACATCCACCGGGCCGCCGGAGCCGTTGAAGATGCTGACCGTCCCGGCGGCCAGCCGGCTGATCACCAGGTTGGGCACCGTCTGGCCGCGGGTGAAGTTCAGGTTCGAGGTGGTCGTCGACATCGCCGGCGCCACCGACAGGAAGCCGCTGCCCACGGCGCGGGTGACTGTCACGTTCAGTGCGGCCGCCGACGCTTCCGGTGGCACCGGGGAGTCACCACCGTTGATCGAGACGGTGATCGAGCCGCCCGCGGGGAGCGGCTGGACCTTGCTCGGATTGGTGAGCGTGCCGGTCCGGGTGTCGAGCACCCGGACCGGGGCCGTCGGGTGGTAGGTGCTGCCGGTGGTGTCGGGGGTGTCGTAACCCTCGGCGTCGGCGATCACCTGCACCGGCCCGGCGGATCCGTTGTAGATGCTGACCGATCCGGCGGACAGCTGGCTGATCACCAGGTTGGGCACCGTCTGGCCCCGGGTGAAGTTCAGGTTGGAGGTGCCGGTCGAGGTCACCGGTCCGACCGACAGGTAGCCGCCGGAGCCGGCCCCGGTCACTGTCACATTCAGCACCGCCGCGGAGGCACCCGCCGGCACGGGGGAGCCGCTGCCGGCGATCGCCACGGTGATGGCGCTGTGCGCCGGGATCGCCCGGTTCAGGCCCGGGTTGGTGCTCGTCCCGGACCGGGTGTCCAGCACCCGCACCGGATCGGTGGGGTGATAGGTGCCCAGCGCGGCCGGCGGCGCGGAGGGCGGCGGCGGTGCGGGCGCGGCCGGCGCGCCAAGCGCGACCGTCGCTCGGGGAGTGCCCAGGCCGGTCGGCCCGTCGTAACCCGGTCCGCCGGTGCACAGGTAGGACCCGCAGCTGCCGTTGCTGCCGGAGGTCACGTCGTTGAGCGCTGTCGGGTCGGCGTACGGGTAGGAGGCCGGGTTGCTGCCGGCCGCCGGGGTGCCGGCCAACGCGTACAGCGCGCCGATGATGGGCGCGGCGGCGCTGGTGCCGCCGCCGATCAGGTAGGCGGGGGTCCGCCCGAAGCTGTCGTACATCAGCACGCCGGTGTTCGGGTCGGACACAGCGGCAACGTCGGCGACAGTCCGGCCGGCGCAGCCGGTGTCATGCTGCCAGCTCGGTTTCGGCTCATAGATGCTGCAGCCGCTGCCCGCCCCGCTCCACACCGTCTCGGTCGCGTTCCGGCCGCCGGTGCTGGTCTGCTGCGAGAGGCTGGTGCCGCCCACGGCGGTCACGTAGGGCGACGCCGCCGGGTAGTGCACCCCGTAACCGGAATCCCCGGTGCTGGCCACGATCGCCACGCCCGGGTGGTTGAAGTAGCTGTCGAACTGGGTCTCGAAGCTGACTTCCGCGCCGCCGTAACTGTTGGAGACCACATTGGCACCGAGCGCAACCGCGCTGTTGACTCCGGTCCCCAGGTCATCCAGCGAGGTGCTGTTCGCCTCCACCAGCAGGATTTGGCAGTTCGGACACAGCGCGCTGACCATGTCCAGGTCCAGGGAGATCTCCACCGCCCAGCTGGCATCCGCGGCGGGCGGGGTGCTGCCGCCGTTCTGGTTGACCTTGCGGAAGCAGCCGTTCGCCGTGGTGCAGGCCGGCAGGCCGAAGCGGTTCCGATACACCGCCAGGTCGGCCTCCGCCGCCGGGTCGTCCATGGCGTCCACGACCGCGACCGTCTGCCCCTGACCGCCGGTCGCGGAGGCCGCGTTGTAGGCCGCCTGCAGGTAGGACGGTGCGTAGCCGTTGGCGGAGTTCATGGTCACATTGGCGGCGACACCGGCGCGCGGGTACCGGGCGGCGGCGTCGGTGCGGATCCGGGCATCGCAGCGGGCGTGGCCCGGGGCGACGTCGTAGGAGCAGGCGTTGACGTCGGTCTGGCCCTGCGCGCTGTGGTGCACCCGGAAGGCCGGCAGCGGCGTGTTCCGGCCGCCGGCGGCGCTGGCGGCGCTACCCGGCGCGGCGCTCCCGGGCCCGGCGTTACCCGGCGCGGCGCTCCCGGGCGCGGCGCTCCCGGGCGCGGCGAGCTGCGCGACCACGGTGAGGGCGCTCGCGGCGAGCACGATGGCGCGCAGCGCCCGCCGGCCGCGCCGGGCGCGCGCGGGCAGCACGGCAGTCGGGAACGTCATGGGTGATAAATCGGGCGTAGCCGCCCCTCGCCTGAGCTGCGAACGGGTGAACACTGGTGTCAGCCAGGTTGGGGTGGGCATCAACCGGTCATGCCCGTGCGGCCCAACCGGGGGCCGCGGCACCCCATGATCTGGAGCAGCTATGGCAATGCCGGTTTCCGCCCCCGCCGTGAACTTCGGTCAGGGCGTCAGCAACGCCTGGACCGATGTGGCGCGGATCATCCCCAAGATCGCCGCCTTCTTAGTGATCTTGATCGTGGGTTACCTCATTGCAAGGGTGCTGCAGAAGGCGGTCGTGAAGGTCCTTGGGAAGGTCGACATCGACCGGCTGGTGGCGCGCGGCGGGGTGAAGACCGCGATCTCCCGCAGCCAGTACGACGCGGCGGGCATCCTGGGCAAGATCGTTTTTTACGCGGTCATGCTGTTTGTCCTGTCCATCGCCTTCGGCGTGTTCGGGCCCAGCCCGGTGAACAGCTACCTGCATGCGGTGATCGCCTACCTGCCGCGCCTGTTCGCCGCCATCGTGATCATCGTGGTCGCGGCGCTGATCGCCGGCGGTGTCAAGACGATCGTCACCGACCTTGTCGGCGGCCTTTCTTACGGCGCGCTGATGGCGAACGTGGCGAGCATCGCGATCCTGTTCCTGGGCGTCATCGCCGCGCTCGATCAGCTGCAGATCGCGACCGCCGTGGTCAACGCGGTGCTCTACGCCGTGCTGGCCGCCGCGGTGGGGATAGCCATCGTGGCCATCGGCGGCGGCGGGATCACCCCGATGCGCCGACGCTGGGACAACGTGCTGGGCACCTATGACAGCGAGAAGCACAACGTGCGGACCGAGGTACGGCAGAGCAAGGAGCGCCGGCAGGCCCAGCGCGCCGAGGCGGCGCGGGTCCAGTCGGAGCCGGCTGCGCCGGACCAGGCCGCGCCGGGGTGGGCTGCCTCCGGGCAGACCCCCACCGGGCAGGCCCCCACCGGCCGGCCGGAGCAGGCTGCGCCTGTCCCGCCGGAGCCCGACCCGGCGTACGCGGCGCCGAACCGCACCCAGCCGACCCGCTCCGCGGGCGGCGTGTACGACCAGGCGGCCTATCCCGCCGACCGGGTGGTGGACGTGTCCGAGCCCGATCCGCGGACCAACCAGGCAGCTGACCCAGTCGACCCGCGGGCCTACCGTTCCCCGGACCCGCACGCGGAGCCGATCACCCGTCCGCTGCCGCGGCAGTAACCCCGGTCGTGGTCGCGACGGCCGGTGGTGTGCAATGGCGCCATGGGCCCCTCGGTGCTGATCGTCTGCACCGGCAACATCTGCCGTAGCCCGATGGCGCAGGCGGTGCTGCTGGCCGGGCTGCCGGCGGGGTTGCCCAGCGCGTCGGGCGAGCCGATCCGCGTGGCGAGCGCGGGCACGCACGCCCTGGTGGGCAATCCGATCGACCCCGACGCGCTGGCTGCGCTCGCCGTCTGGGGGGTGCCCGCACCGGATTTCGCCGCCACCCAGCTCACGGCCGCCCTGGTGCAGGGGGCCGACCTGCTGCTGGGAGCGACGCGGGAGCACCGCGCGGCCGCCGTGACCCTCGCGCCGGCGCGGGCTCGGCACGCTTACACCCTGCGCGAGTTCGGTCGGCTGGCCGCCGCCGTCGATCCCGCCGAGCTACCGGGGGGGAACCCGGCCGCCCGGCTGACCGAGCTGCTGACCGCCGTCCGGGCCCGCCGCGGCACCCTGGCCATCGGCCCGCCGGCCGACGAGGACATCCCCGACCCCTACCGCCGCGGCGGACCGGCGTTCGACGCGGCGCTCCGGCTAGTGCACCAAGCGTTACGCCCGCTTACCGACGTTTTGACCCCTCCCGCCCCGCTCAATCGGGTAGGCTGATCTTTAGGTGGCCGCGCGACTACAGTTGATAGCGGGGCGTACCAAACACTTCACACGATTTAGGTATGTGCGCTACCGTGCGCGGAAGCCCTAGGTATGACTCGTCCACAGTTCTGGGAGAACACGATGCGCCCCACGAAGCCCGCAGCAGCTCTCGTCGGCCTGACCCTCGCGGTAGCTCCCGTACTGGTCGGCTTCGCGACGACGGCCAGCGCCGCCCCCGCCGCCTGCAGCCCGAACTACCCGAACACCAGCGCCTGCACCGTGTCGGTCAGCGCGACCACCACCACCCCGGGTGGCACCGTCTCGTTCACCGGCAGCGGCTTCACCCCCGGTGAGACGGTGACCGTGAACTTCGACAACGGGTCCACCGTGGCGAGCTTCACCGCGAACAGCAACGGCACCGTCAGTGGCTCGGTAACCGCTCCGACCAGCCCGGGCACCCACACCCTGGTCTTGACCGGCGCGACCTCGGGGCTGCGCGAAACCACCACGATCACCGTGGTTGCGGCCACGACCACCAGCACCTCCTCGCTCCCGTTCACCGGCGCGAATGTGCTGCCGATGGTGGCCGTCGGCGGGGCGCTGCTGATCGGTGGCGGCGCGGTCGTCGCCGTCGCCCGTCGGCGCAAGAGCTCGCAGACCGCTGCCTGAGCCTGCCGCCGGCGAGCAGCCGGCCGGCTCACTCAGCTCCGCACCAGAGAATCGACGACGCCGCGTGACCCCGCGGCGTCGTCGTCTGTGGTGGGCGCTCGGCCCCCTGGTACTGCTCGTCGTGGCCTTCGTCGCAGCCTTCACGGTCTCGGCGTTGTCGGTGCAGCGCAACCTGCGCGACGCCCGGGTCGCGGTCGGCGGGCTGCGCGCCGCGTTGCTGGACCGGGGCACCACGCCCGCTGAGGTCAGCGCGGACCTGCAGCGGGTGCAGGCCGCCGCCAAGGCCGCCGACGATGCGGCCAGCGGTCCCTTGTGGGGGCTCCCGGCCGCCGTGCCGCTGCTGGGGCGTCCGCTACGTACGGTCCGCGGCGCCGCAAGCGCCGTCGATCAGCTGGCGCGCATGGTGCTGCCCGACCTCGCCGCCGCGCAGCGGACCCTGCTCACCGGCTCGCTGCACACCGCTGCCGGCGGCGTGCGGCTGGCCCCGATCGTGGCGGCGCAGCAGCCGCTCGCGCGGGCAGATGCCCAGACCGGGCAGATCCTCGCGCAGATCCAGGCGCTGCAGCACAGCATCATCGGACCGGTCGACCAGGGCCGACGCCAACTGCTGGCCCAGGTGCAGGGACTCGCCGGTCAACTGCACGCTGCCGATACGGCCGTCCGGTTGCTGCCGCCGATGCTCGGAGCCGACGGGCCGCGGCGCTACTTCCTCGGGTTCGAGAACAACGCGGAGGCGCGCGGGCTGGGTGGCCTGCCCGGGGCCTACGCCATCGTCCGCGCCGATCAGGGCAAGATCACATTCGAGAAGTTCGGGAACGACACCGACTTCGGCGGGGTGCACGTCTCCGCCGCGGACTTCGGTCCGGACTTCCTGGCGCACTATGCCGGCGCCGGCCCGCAGGACATCTTCGTCAACTCCGATTACAGCCCGCACTTCCCCTACGCGGCGAAGCTCTGGATGCGCTACTGGCAGGCAAAGACCGGGGAGAAGCTGGATGGCGCCATCGCCACCGATCCGACGGCGCTGTCCTACCTGCTCGCCGTGACCGGCCCGACCACGCTGGCCGACGGGACAGCCGTGAGCGCCAGCAACGTGGTTGCGCTGACCGAAAGCCTGGCCTACACCCGGTTCACCGACACTGCCCGGCGCAAGCAGTTCTTCATCGACGTGGCCAAGGCCGTCGCCGACGATGTGCTCAAACGGGGGCCGGCCAAGGACACCACGCTGGCCAAGTCGTTGGCGCGGGCCGTCGGGGAACGCCGGATGCTGGTGTGGAGTGCCCGCCCGGACGAGGAGCAGCTGTTGTCCGGGGAGCCGATCGCCGGATTGCTCCCCGACACCTCCGCCCCGTTCGCCAGCGTGGTGATCAATAGTGCGTCCGGGAGCAAGGTCGACTACTACTTCGACCGGGACGTGCGTTATACCGGCCCGAGCTGCAGCGGCCGGGTCCGCACCTCGTCGGTCACGGTACGGCTGACCAACAACGCCCCCACCTCCGGTCTTTCGGACTACGTGGCCAACCGCGTCGACAACCCCCCGCCGGGCACGCCCCGAGGCAGTGAACGCCTGCAGATCGGCGTCTACGCCACCAAGGGGGCTCTTTTGGCCAGCGCCACGCTTGATGGCAAACAGGAGTTCCTGACGGTCAATCAGGAGCTGGGGCGACCGGTCTACACCGCGTTCCTGGAGATCGCGCCGCAGACCGCACGGACGCTCGTGCTCTACCTGGTTGAGCCGGCCACGGCCCGCGGGATTCCCTCGACGATCGTGCAGCCGCTGGTCCGGCCGCAACACACCCAGCTTCCCAGCCGGGGTTGCTGACCGAGCCGGTTACGGGCGCTCGGAGCCGGCCGTGGCCGGATCGGGGAGATACCCGCTGGGGCTGGTCTCCACCGGGCGGCTGACCGGGCGGCGCCGACGCCCCCGACCGTTGGCCTGCGAGGCGTTCTGCTCCTCGCCGTAGTAGGTGGCGTAGTAGTAGGCGTCGGGCCCCTTGACCGGCGCCATGTTCAGCACCGAACCAACGATGGCCGCATCGACGTTGCGCAGGTTCCGAACGGCCTGATGCAGCTGGTCATGGGTGGTGCTGCCGTGCCGGACCACCAGCATCGCGCCGTCGGCGATGGTGGCGAGGACCGCCGCGTCGGTGACCGGCAGCAGCGGCGGCGCGTCGATCACCACCATGTCGAAGGTCTCCCGCAAGCTCGACAGCAAGTTGATCATTTGCTGCGATCCGAGCAGTTCCGCCGGGTTCGGCGGGATGCTGCCCGACGGCAGCACCGCGAGCTGCCGGGTGCCCCACAGTTGGATGACGTCCTCGACGGCGGCCTGCCGGGACAGCACGGTGGTCAGCCCGGCGGCGCCCTCCAAGCCGAGGTAGGTCGCGATGCGTGGCTTGCGCAGGTCTCCGTCCATCAGCAGCACCCGCATGCCGCTCTCCGCCAAGGTGAGTGCCAGGTTCGCGGCCGTGACGGATTTGCCTTCGCCGGACACGGAGGAGGTGACCACGACCGACCGCGGCCGTTCGTCCACGTTGACGAACTGCAGGTTGGTCCGGAGCTTGCGGAACGCCTCGGCGTGCGTGGAGCTGGGGGCGGACTGCATGACCAGCGGCCGCTTCTCCGAGCTGGGGTCGAAGGCCACCACGGCGAGCATCGGCGCGGCGAGCAGTTCGTCGACCTCGTGCGGGTTTTTCACGGTGTTGTCCAGGCGCTCTCGCACCAGGGCGGCGCCGGCGCCAATGGCCAGCCCGAGCAGCAGGCCGAGGGCCAGGTCGAGCGACTTTTTCGGGGAGACCGGCGCGTTCGGCACGGTCGCGTTTTTCACCACGCTGACCTTCAGCGGCGACACGCCGCCACCCGCGGGCGTCTCGAGCTGCTTCACCACAGCCACGAGCTGCTGGCCGACCGCGTTCGCGATCGCGGCGGCGCGCACCTTGTCCGTGTCGGACACGCTGACGTTGACCAGCACCGTGTCCAGCGGTGCGCTGGCACTGATCTTGCCGGCGAGATCTGCGGCCGTGAACGGCAGGTGTAGCCGGTCGATGATCGGCTGGGTCACGGCAGGCGTGTTGACGATGTCCGCGTAGGACTTCACCCGTTGCTGGCTGAACTGGCTGCCGCTGAAGGCGTTGCTCAGGCTGGCGGAATCACCGACTGGGGTGCTCACGAACAGCTGGATCGAGGAGCTGTAGACCGGTGTGCTGGCGACGATCGTGGCGACCGCTACCGCCAACGCGGCGATTACGCATCCGGTGATGATCCGCCACTGGCGCCGGAGCACTTGCACATAGTCGTGCAGCGTCATCGGCCGGCCCAGGGTGAACAAGCCATCGATGACCTCGTGCTTCACTCGCGGCAGGACCGCTGCGGCCCGGCGTGGTTATGCCAGGGTATAGCAGCAGACCACCCCGTCCGGTGTCTCGGCGCGTCGCTGCCAGCGAACCCGGCGACCTGCGGTCCGAACCCAGGTGTCAGTAGGCGCCGACGCCCCGGCTCACCGCGACCGCGGTCTTCGCCAAGATCGTCAAATCGAGCAGCGGGGACCAGTTCTCCACGTAGTACAGGTCCAGCCGGACCGATTCCTCCCAGCTGAGATCAGAGCGGCCGCTGACCTGCCACAGCCCGGTGATCCCCGGCTTCACCAGCAGCCGGCGATGGACGTGGGTGTGGTACCTGTCTACCTCGCTGGGCATCGGGGGCCGCGGCCCGACAAGCGACATCTGGCCGCTGAGCACGTTGAACAGCTGCGGCAGCTCGTCGAGCGAGGTGCGGCGCAGCCAGCGGCCGACCGCGGTCACCCGCGGGTCGACGCGGATCTTGAACAGCACCCCGTCGTGGTCGTTGAGCCCGGCCAGCGTGGCCAGCTGCTCCTCGGCGTCCACGTGCATGCTGCGAAACTTCAGGCAGGTGAAGCTGCGTCCCCGTACGCCGACCCGTCGTTGCCGGAACAGCACCGGACCGTGATCGCCGAGCTTGATGATGACCGCGATCATCAGCAGCAGAGGGGCCAGCGCCCCCACCAGCAGCAGGGCCAGCAACCGGTCCAGAACGTCCTTGGCCAGGCGCTGGAAGCCGGTGAAGGCCGGCTGCTCCAGGTGCAACAAGGGAAGGCCGACCAGCGGACGCACGGTAACGCGGGGGCCGGCGATATCGGTCAGGGCCGGGGAGAGCAGCAGGTGGACGCTGGTGCCTTCCAAGTCCCAGGCCAGCCGTTTCACCCCGTCGTTGGCGAGCACAGCAGCGTGCGTGACCGCGATGGTGTCGGCGGCGTGCACCGCCGCGAGTTCGGCGGCCCGTTGCGGGGGGCCGACCACCGGCACGGTGATCCCGTGACTGGTCACCGTCGTCCGGGAGGGCTGGGGCAGGCAGGCGCCGATCACCCGCCAGCCGGCGTACTGCTCCCGCTGGGTCTGCCGGATCAGGTGCTCGACGTCTTCTCGGGTGCCGACGGCCATCACCCGGTGCAGGCAGGCTCCTGCGCGCCGCCGCGCGTGCAGCACCTTGCGGGCGCCCCAGCGTTCCAGCAGCAGCAGTGCCCCGGCGCCCGGCAACGCCGCCGCGACGAACCAGCGGCTCACCGGGGCGCCCACCACGAAGCTTCCGGTGCCCACCACGGCCGTCAGCCAGATCGTCGCCAGCCCGATCCGTTTGAATTCCTCGGTGCCCGACCCGAGAAAGCGCATCTCGTAGCAGCCGGCCACCGCCACCATCCCCAACCAGCTGGGGACCAGGAGCGCGGCGAGCTGCTCATCGACGGGTTGCAGGCCCTTGATCGATAACACGCCCACCAGCCCGGCCGCCACGGCCAGCACCACGATGAGCAGGTCGGCGGCGATCAGCAGCCGCACGTAGGTGCGCTGCCAGTCCTGACCGGTCCAGTCCTGGGCGACCGTCTCCGGGCGCTTGCGCAGCCGGGCCAACGTGGGGAGACCGACGTCGCGGGGTGCGCTCAGCGCTTCCTCGCGCTCGACGATCGACACGCCTGAACCCCTCCCGCTCACTTCCGAATCGGCTGCACCGGCCCGTTACCTGCCGCGACGCAAAGCTCCTGGGATTTGGATGAGAATAGCCTGGTCAGAAGCAAGCAAAGCGTCCTTAAGGGCGTTGAGCAAGCGATTGCCGAAATCTGGTCTAGATGCGCTCATGTCCGTTACCGTTGGTTGGCCGGGTAGTGGGTATTAGCTAACCGATCGGCTTGCTCTCCGCGCGCCTTGATGATCGCGCCGCGCGGTTGCCTAGACTTCGGCTCATGAGGCGGCTCGGTGATGCGCTGTTGCTCGGCGCCCTGGTCGCTGTTCTGATCGCCGCCGCTGTGGTGGTACGGCACCATCCCTCCGGCGGGACCTCGCTCATTGCGCCTGCCGCCACCGGGCTGGTCGCGGCGAATCCGGCTACCGCACAGAGCTCGAGCCCAACGCCCACGTCGAGTTCGGCGAGTGCCCCGGCAAGTTCCGGCGCCGGGCTGGTGACCACGATCGCGACGGGCGATCAGATCACCGCGGGCGATGGTTCCTGGTACGCCCTGGCGGTCAAGGGTGACCCGAAGCTGAGCTCGGTGGGCAACGTCGCCGCCGCGGACAGCACCACCCACGACCTGCTGGCGAGTTTCAGCCACGACGTGTTGGCCAAGCACCCCCAACTGGTGGTGATCATGGCAGGGAGCGCGGATGTGGCCCAGAAGGTGTCCCTATCGACCGTCGCCGCCAACCTGCGGATGATGATCAAGGCAGCCACCGATGCGGGCGCGAAGGTCGCCCTGTGCACGGTGCCCCCCCGCAACGCGGTGCCGGTCTACCCGCTCAACGATCAGCTGCGTGCCGTCGCCAAGGACACCGGCGTGATCCTGCTTGACCTGCACGATGCGGTCAGCACCTCGGCCGGGGTGTGGGTGCCCGCCGATACCGGCGATGGCGTGATCCCGAACGCCACCGGTGCGCAGAAGATCGCGCAGGCAGCGGACGCCCAACTCGCCAAAGCCGGCTTCTAGCCGGCCGCCCCGTCGCGGGTGTGTGGCAAATCGGGGTTGCTGCCGGCGTGTCGCACCCCCAATCGCCGCACCGCGACGCGGCCAGTCCGGCGCCGGCCCCTTAGCCGCCGCCCGGCCGCCCGGCCGCCCCGCCGCCCCGGCTGCTAGTGCGCGAGCACCCAGAAGGCGACCGCGGCGGCGGCGGCCACATTCAGCGAGTCCATGCCGGCCGTCATCGGAATCCGGACCCCTTCGGCGTGCGCCCGCGCCGCGGCCGTGAGACCCGGCCCTTCGGCGCCCAGCAACAGTGCCGCGCGGGTCTCCCGATCCAGCCGAAGCTCATCGAGGCCCAGCGCGCCGTCCGGGGTGAGGGCGAGCACCCGGAAGCCGGCCCGGTCGAGCAGCTGCAGGTCGGCCGGCCAGTCCGCGAACCGGGCGTAGGGCAGCGCGAAGACCGCGCCCATCGAGACCCGCACCGAACGCCGGTAGAGCGGGTCGGCGCAGGACGGCGTGAGCAGGATCGCGTCGATGCCCAACGCGGCCGCCCCGCGGAAGATCGCGCCCACGTTGGTGTGCGTGTTCACGTCCTCGAGCACCGCGATCCGCCGGCGGGACAGCAGCTCCTCAACCGGAGGCAGGGGCCGGCGGTGCACCGCGGCGAGCGCGCCGCGGTGCACGTGGAAACCGGTCAGCTCCCGCATCAACTCCTCGGGCGCGACGTAGACGGGGACCTCGTCGGGCACCGTGATGCTGCCCAGCCACTTGCCGGACAGCAGCACCGAACGCAGCGCGTAACCGGCGCGCTGGGCGCGTTCGATCACCAGCGCGCCCTCGGCGATGAAAAGGCCCAACTCCGGTTCGGTCCGTGAGCGCAACGCGACATCGGTCAACGCGCGGTAGTCCGCCAGCCGCGGATCGGCCGGGTCGCTGACCTCGACGAGCCTCATCCGGCGTCCCCGCGCTCAGAACGCGACGACATCGAAGATCGCGGCTAGCGCGACCCCCACGATCAGCGTGGCGCCGGCGTTGCGGGTGTGCACGAACGTCCACGCGGCGTACCACAGCGGCCAGACCGGGAACCCGGCCGGCTTTGCCGCCGGGGGCGGCGCGGACAGCGGTCGCCACACCTTTGCGGCATACGGCAGGGCCGCCAGGGCCGTCAGCGCCGGCCAGGGGAGTGCTTCCAAACCCACCGCAAGCAGCAGCGTCAGGTAGAAGCCCCCGATCAGCGCGCGGGTGAGCACCAGTGCACGTTCCCGGCCGAGCAGGACCGGGACCGTCCGGATCCCCAGCGGAGCGTCGTAGGCGATCTTGTCGGTGTGCTTGCCCATCAGCACCGCGGTGCACAGCAAGGCGTAGGGCACGCTCGCCACCCAGATCTGCCACGGCAGGTGCCCGGTCGCCGCGAAGTAGGTCCCGCCGACCATCAGCGGCCCCCAGGTGATCAGCACATCGAGCTCGCCCAGCCCGCGCTTTTTCAGCCGCAGCGGCGGCGCGGTGTAGGCCGCCGACAGCAGGAAGCCGCCGATCCCGAACGCGAGCACCAGCGGCCCGCGGGCCACCGTCAAGGCGATCATGATGGCGAGGTCCAGCAGGTTGACCCCGACCGCGACAGTGGCCAGCCGGGAGCGGGTAGTGAGGCCGGACAGGATGGGGTGCGGCGCGTACTGCGCGCGGGGGTAGTCGGGGGTGTCCTGGCCGACGTCGGTGTCGAACAGGTCGTTCATCACGTTGTTGGCGACATGCGCGGCGATCACCCCGACGGCGGCCAGCGCGAAGTCCACCGCGCTAAAGCCCGGGTGGTGTACGGCCAGCAGCCCGGCCAGCAGCGCCGCGATGATGCTCATCGGCAGTACCGCGGCGCGGGTGAGCACGATCCACGTGGTGAACCCGTCGACGTGGCCGGTCGGCGGGTTGCTGGTCACCGCCGCGTACAGCCAGCCCCGGCTGCGCTGCCGCAGGGTGGGGTCCGGCGGGACGTGCGCCACCAGTGACTCGCCGGCCGCCCGGTCCGGCTTTCCCCCGACGAATCCGGCCGGCGCGTCGGTCATGACCGGAGCGTAGGTCACCCGGCGGGCTGGTCGACCCAGGCAAGGTGGCCTATCGCGCCGCCGCGTACGCGCCGAGCCGCCGGGGGGATCGCGGTGGCCGCGGCGGGCCGCCCGAGCAGGTAGCCCTGCGCCCGGTCGCAGCCGTGCCGGCGTAGCCAGGCCAGCTGCTCGGGACGTTCCACGCCCTCGGCGATGACGGTGAGGTGCAGGCTGTGACCCATCGCGATGATCGCGGAGACCAGCGGTGCATCGTCGTCGGCGTGCTGGATCTCGTGGATGAATCCCCGATCGATCTTGACTGCCTGCACGGGGAGGTGGCGGAGCCGGCCGAGCGCGGAGTACCCCACCCCGAAATCGTCGATCACGAGCCAGTAGCCCGCGGCGGTGAGCTTGGCCAGACCCTCCTGGGCGGTGACCGACTCGTGAATGGCGAGACTCTCGGTGATCTCCAGCTCGACCCGGCCCGGCTCCAGGCCGCTGGCCGTGATGGTGTTGATGACCTGGTCGGCGAACTGTGGATCTTGCAGGTCCCGTGCCGACACGTTGATCGCCACCCGCAGCGGCGAACCGGCCTTGGTCCAGGACTGGGTCTGCGCGCAGGCAGTGGCAAGGATCCACAGATCGAGTTGGGTGATCAGCCCGGATTCCTCGGCGATGGGGATGAACTGGTCAGGGGCGATGGCTCCCAGCTGCGAATGCGTCCAGCGCAGCAGCGCCTCGGTGCCGACAACTTCTCCGCTGCGGCAGTCGATCTGCGGCTGGTAATGCACCGACAGCTCGCCTCGGTCGAGGGCTTCGTGCAGCGCCGCCTCCAGCACCAGGCGCGGCTCCCCGTCACTGGACATCCCGGCCGCGTAGAGCACGCACGCGTTCCCGCCGGCCTGCTTGGCCCGGTACATCGCGGCGTCGGCGTTGCGCAGCAAGGTGGCCGGATCCGTGCCGGCCTGCGGGTAGATCGCGATCCCCAGGCTGGGCGTGATGAACACCTGACGGCCGGCGAGCACGAACGGTTCGCGCACCGCCTCCATGATCTTCTCGCCGGTGATCCGCGCCGCCTCGGGTCCCTTGACCCCGCCGAGCAGCACGGTGAACTCGTCGCCCCCGAGCCGGGCGACAGCGTCGGATTCCCGCAGGATGTGGCTGAGCCGCTCGGCGACCAGTTTGAGCAGTTCGTTGCCGGCGCTGTGCCCGAGGCTGTCGTTGATGTTCTTGAACCGGTCCAGGTCGAGGAAGACCACCCCGAACTGCTCACCGGCCCGCTTGCTCCGGGACAGCTCGACGGCGATGAACTCATCGAACAGCAGCCGGTTCGGCAGGCCGGTGAGGTCGTCGTGGTAGGCCTGGAAGTGGATCTGCTCGACCAGCTTGGCGTTGGCGAGCGCGACTGCCGCCTGGTCGGCGAAGCCCGCGACCCGTTCGAGGACCCCCTTGTCGTGCCGCAGCCGGCCCAGGGCGTTCGCCGAGCCGGACGCCGACACCACCCCGAACAGTTCCCCGCCGCGGACGATGGGGACCACCACGGCCACCTCGACCCCGGCGTTGCGCATGGCCTCCCGCAGGAACGGGTCCTCGATGTCGGCGTCGAGGAAAAGCGGCTTCGGATCGGTGAGCATCTCGGCCAGCGCCGGCGTGTCCGCCAACCGGATCGTGATGTCCTCGGTCTGTTTCGTCTCGCCGGACACGGCGTGCCGCGCGGCCGTGACCAGCAGCTGGGTCTCCGGATTCCACAAGATCACCGAGGTGTGATCACAGGGCACCAGGCTGGGTACGGCGCGGGCCAGCCGGCGGGCGACCTCCGCGACGCTGGTGGTGGTCGCGAGGTCGCGCGCCAGGTCCAGCAACACCCGGGTGGTCTCGCCCTCCCGGCGCGCCTCGTCCAGCGCCGTCGCGACATCCAGCGCGGTGGCCGCGTAGCGGGCGTAGGCCTCCAGCAGCCGCCGCTCCTGCGGGAAGAACCGGTCCCCGCTGCTGTACACGGCGGCGAGCCGGCCGTAATGCCGGTGCGCCGAGGCCACGTCCACGACCAGCCGCGTCTCGGGCTGGGCCGCCGGGTCGGCACCGGCCAGGATCTGCAGGGCGAGGGACGCCGCCTCGGCCGGCGTGAACCCATCGGCGTGTACCCGCGGCGCGCCGCCCGCGGCTGCGTCCACGACCAGCAGGAATCGCTGGGCCCGGACCGCGGACGCGGCCCGCCCGGCGATGCGGGCCAGCACCGTTTCCACGTCCTCGGCGCACACCAGATCCGCGGCGGTGTCTTGCAGATCCGCGAGTTGTTCGGAGATCGCGCTGAAGTCCGCCCCGACCGCGCCGCCGCCTCGATCGCGGCGCCAGGGCAGCCGCCGATGTTGCCCCCAGGACAGCACGTAGTCGCACTGGGCGGCCCCCCGGGCCGCGCACCGATCGTGGGTGATCTGGGCCGGGGCGAGGCCGAAAAGCTCCGGGACCACTGTCAACAGGCCCATCGTGTAGTCGCAGAACTCCCGGTGGCGCTGATAGCCGGGCCGGGTGCGGTAGCTCAACTGCGCCTGCCCGCCGCGCACCGACACCGCCTGCATCGCGCCGACGGTGGAGAACTTCGGCATCGTGCGCGCGATGTTCCGGTAGACGTGGGCGGGGGAGCCCAGCATGCGCAGCAACGTGACAATCTTGCTGCCGGCCCGGCGGCGGAGCAGCTGCTCGCCGATCCTGCGGGCCGCCTGCGGATCTCCGGTGATGACCTCGGCCGCCTGGAAGATCGCGTGCGCCTGCGCGTACGAGCTCCAGCAGCGTTCGTCGCTGAGTTCGTCCAGGGTACGGGTTTCGCTGGCGAGGGTGAGCAGTCGAGGCAGGGCCGCCGGCCCGGCCTGGTCCCGGACGTAGCCCAGCACGAGCCGGGTGGTGATGCCGGCGATCTCCCGCTCGTCGGTGGTCACCGCGACATCGGCCAGGGCCCGGCCGCGCCCGGCAGGCCGGCCGGCAACAGGTCCCGCGCACCGAGGTCCCGGATGACCGGCCCCCGGCCGTTCTTCGCGTCGTACATGGCGCGGTCCGCGGCCTCGATGAGGGTCTCGACGCTGCCGCCGTCAGCGAGCACCCCACCCAGGCTGATCCCCACGGTCACCGTGGCCCGGTCCAGGGCGACGGGCGATCCGATGCTCTCGCCGATACGCCTGGCCAGGTCGACGAGCTCCTCGCGACCGGAGATGCCTTCCATCACGACCAGGAACTCGTCGCCGCCGAACCTGGCCACCAGGTCCTCCGCGCGTACCTCCGCGGACAGACGGCGGGCCACCTCGGCCAGCAGCGCGTCGCCGCGGCGGTGCCCATGGGTGTCGTTGACGGCCTTGAACCCGTCCAGGTCGCCGTAGATCAGCCCTACCCGGGTGCCGGCGCGCGGGGCCCGGGCGAGCGCGGCTTCCAGCCGCAAGGTGAGCAGTCGACGCTGCGCCAGGCCGGTGACCGGATCGAACAGTGCCTCCCGCGCCGCGGCGGTCAGCCGCCGGTGCCGCGAGTAGAGCGCACTGATCGCGACGACGCCGATGACCAGCAGCAATGCCAGGAGCCCCAGCTCGGTCTGGGTGTGCCGCAGCCCGGCGCTGCCGGCGTAGGCGGCCGCCGGCTGGGTGTTGATCGACTGCCAGCCGGCGATGCCGACCGGGCCGTCGGTGGCGATCTGGGTGCCCGTCGCCGACTGGTAGCGCTCGATCTGGGCCGCGCCCGAGGTGAAGGTGGGCAGACCGGAAACCCGGCGGCCGATCTCCTCGGTGCTGGGCGCGGCCACCACTATCCCGTTCGCGTCCAGGATGTAGGGCTTCGCCTGGGTGCCGACCTGCAGGTGGCTGACGTAGCTTTCCATCGGCCAGGTCCGGGCATCGATGTACCCGACGAGCAGCGTGCCCCGCTTGGGCAGCGGGATTCCGAACGCGAGCATGGTTCGGTTTCCGGCGGTGATCAGGTTGGACAGTCCCGGCCGGCCGGCGAGCAGGGCGGCCCGGAAGGGGCGGTAGCCCGGATCGGTGGCTGGCGGCAGGCTGACGCCCGGTTTGGTGGCCAGCGCCAGGGGGGTCCCGTCCGGTCCGATGACCGCGGCACCCGCGGAGATCAACGGGGACGCGGCGATGAAATCCGCGAGCCGCAGGGTGTCCTTGCCCGAGCCGGCGGTCAGGTCCCAGCCGGGCATCCGGGCGAGGGTCTCGAGCTCGCCGAAGGTCAGCAGCAGGTACTGCTGGGTCAGGCCGGACAGGGTGGTTTGCAGCTGTAGGCGATCATTGCGGTGCACTAGGTCACCGGTGGCGGCCGACCGCTGATCAGAGACGAGAGTCAGGCCGCCGAGGGAGAGCAGCAGTGCCGCGGCGAGCACGATGCCGAGCACCCCGCGCAGCCGGCGCAGGACCCTTCTCGGCATCGCGACCTCCCGGATTGGGCGCAGCGCGCCGCTTTGTCCTGAGATCGTCCGTGCCCGTAGGCAGCTTCATCGGCCGAACGGGCTAGGCCGGCTGTTCCGGCTCAGCCGAAACGACCGGTCACGTAATCCTCGGTGCGCTTGTCGCCGGGGTTGGAGAACATCTTGCTGGTGGCGTCCATTTCCACCAGCCGGCCGGGCTGACCGGACCCGCCGATGGTGAAAAACGCTGTCGTGTCGCTTACCCGGGCTGCCTGCTGCATGTTGTGCGTGACGATGACGATCGTGTACTGGTCCTTGAGCTCGTTGATCAGGTCCTCGATGGCGAGGGTGGAGATCGGGTCGAGCGCTGAGCAGGGTTCGTCCATCAAGAGCACGTCCGGTTGCACGGCGGTGGCCCGGGCGATGCACAGCCGCTGCTGCTGACCGCCGGACAGGCTCGCGCCCGGCTTGGTCAGCCGGTCCTGCACCTCGCCCCACAGGTTCGCCCCGCGCAGGGCGCTTTCGACGGCCTCCTCGAGGCGGGCCTTGTTCCGCACCCCGTTGAGCCGCAGGCCGGAGGCCACGTTGTCGAAAATGGACATGGTGGGGAATGGGTTGGGCCGCTGGAAAACCATCCCGACCATCCGGCGCACCGCCACCGGGTCGACGTCGTCGGCGTAGATGTTTTGCTCGTCGAGCAGCAGCTTTCCCTCGACCCGGGCACCGGAGACGACCTCGTGCATCCGGTTGATGGTCCGCAGCAACGTCGATTTCCCGCAGCCCGACGGCCCGATGAAGGCGGTCACCGACTTCGGCTCGATGGTGAGGTTCATGTCGTCGATCGCCCGGAAGCCGCCGTAGAAGGCGGACAGTCCCGAGATCTCGATGCGCTTGGACACGGCTACCTCCGAGCCAGGGAGTTGCGGCGGGTCAGCAAGCGCGCGCCCGCATACAGCACCAGCACGATCACGATAAGGGTGAGCGCGGCCGCCCACGCCCGGTCGTAGGTAATTTCCTGTCCTTGGCCGGCCTGGTCGAAAATGAAGGTCGGGATGGCGGTCTGCTTTCCGTGGAGGGCGCTGAAGTTGGTGGCCGGGGAGACAAAGGAGGTCAAAAGCAGCGGCGCGGTCTCGCCGGTGACGCGAGCGACGGCGATCATCACCCCGGTGGTGATGCCGGCCGACGCTGTGGGCAGGACGACCCGCAAGATGGTCTTCCATTTCGGCACGCCCAGTGCGAACGCCGCTTCGCGGAGCTCATCCGGCACCAGTTTGATCATCTCTTCGGAGGAGCGGACCACGACCGGCAGCATCAGGATCGTCAACGAAAGCGCGGCCGCGAAACCGGAGTAGCCCTGGTGCAGGCCGAGCACCAAGAATGCGTAGATGAAAAGGCCGGCGACGATGGAGGGGATTCCGGTCATCACGTCGACGACGAACCTGATCGACGAGGCCAGCGCGCCGCGGCCGTACTCGGTGATGTAGATGGAGACCAGCAATCCCAGCGGTACCGAGATCACGATGGTGATCAGCACCTGCTCCAGCGTCCCGATGATGGCGTGATACTCGCCGCCGTTGGTGTCCAGCGGACCTATGCCGGTCAGATTGTGCGTGAGGAACTGCAGGTCAAGTTTTTTCACCCCAGAAATGACCGTGTACGCAATGACCGCCAGCAGCGGAATCAATGCCGCGAGCAGCGCCAGATGGACAAACAACGCCAGCAACCGGTCCAGCGCGAAGCGGCGTCCCTCGGTGGCGAAGGAAATCGCGGTCTGCAATACCGCGAACAGGCCGATTGCGAAGATCACGAAATCGACCCGCCCCTGCATGGGGGTGACCGCGAACAGCAGCAGCGTGACGACGACCGTGGCGGCGGCAATCGCCAGTCGGAACAGGGGGGTCAGCCGGCGGCCGCTGCCGGCCAGCTCCACCCGCGCCGGCATGCTGCCGGCGGCCAGCGGGCCCGGTCCGGTGCTCATCTGCGGGGGCTCATATCGCGGCCGCCCGGCGCCCGCCGCGGGCCACCACGTATCGGGCGAGTCCGTTGACCGCGAACGTGATGATGAACAGCACCAAACCGGAAGCGATCAGCGCCTTCTGCCCGAGCGGCTCGGCCGCCTGGTACTGCGCGGCGATGTTCGCCGCGATCGTGTTCCCGCCCAGGTTGGCGTCGATGATGTGAAAGGTGGTCGTCGGCGCCAACGAGAGCACCAGCGCGATGGCGATCGTCTCGCCGAGCGCGCGCCCCAGGCCGAGCATCAAGGCCCCGGTAATCCCCGATCGGCTGTAGGGAAGTACGGCGTACCGGATCATCTCGAGTTTGGTGGCGCCCAGGGCGAGGGCGGCCTCCCGGTTCGCCTGCGGCACCTGCAGGAAGATCTCGCGGGTGATCGCCGCGATGATCGGCAAGATCATGATCGCGAGGACCAGCGAGGCGATGAGCACGCTGCGCCCCACCACGCCGTTCTTGCCCAGGTTGAACAGCGGAATCCAGCCCAGATGATCGCCGAGGAACTGCTGGAACTTGCCGGAGTAGGGAACCAGGAACTTCAGGCCCCACAGGCCGTACACGACGGAGGGCACCGCCGCGAGCAGATCCACCAGGTAACCGACCGGCTTCGCGAGCCGGCGGGGCGCGTACTCGGAGATGTACAGCGCGATGCCGATCGCGATCGGGCCGGCGATGACCAGCGCAATCACGCTGGACAGCAGCGTGCCGAAGGCGGTGGCGGCGATCCCGAACACCGCCGGGACGTTGTCCGGCTCCCACTGCTTGGTGGTCAGGAAGTTCGTGGTGTCCTGCGAGATGGCCGGGATCGCCTTTTGGATCAGGAAGACCCCGATCGCCACGATGATGACCAGCACCACGATCCCGGCGCCCCGGGTCAGGCCGTGGAAGACCCGGTCGCCCAGGTGCCGGTTGCCGCCGCTGATGGGCGGGCGGTCGACCGTGCTGGCGGGGGTGCTGGTCATGCGCTCCGTCTCACAGGCAGCGGGTGGGTCACCAGGGGCAGACGCGGCACAGCTTAGGCCGACCGGCCGGCGCCCCGGACAGGCGCCCGCTGGGTGTGGGGACCGGCCGACGCCGGGGCTGGCCCCACACCCACCGGGAAGACCTGGCTAGCTCAGGGCGGCGACCTGGGTCTTGGCCATGGTGTTCACGTTGTCCGGCAGCGGCGCGTAACCGAGCTTGTCCAGCACGGCCTGCCCGTCGGTGAGGGCGTAGGTCAAGTACCCCTTGAGCAGGGCGGCGTTCTTGTTGCCCTTGTTGCAGGTCAGCACGTACGACGGTGCAGCCAGCGGGTAGGCGTCGGCCGTGGTGGTGGCGTAGTCCGGGGTGAGGCGGATGTCACCCTTGCTGGTGTCGATCTTCGCGGTCTTCAGCGCCGCGGAAACACTCGCGCCGCTGGCGGTGACCGCCGCGCCGGACTGGTTCTTGATGTCCGCGAAGCCCAGCCCGCGCGCCTTGGCGAACGACAGCTCGGTGTAGGTGATGCCGCCCTTGGCCTGCTTGACGGCGGTCGTGGTGCCATCGGAGCCCTTGCCGGACTGCCCGCCGGGCCAGGTCAGGGTCTCGCCCTTGCCCAGCTTCCAGTCGGCGGCGTCGGTGGCCTGCAGCCAGCTGGAGAAGATGCTGGTGGTGCCCGACTTGTCGCTGCGGTGGACCGGAACGATCGGAATGCTCGGCAGCTTGACGCCCGCGTTGTCGGCCATGATCGTCGGGTCATTCCACTGCTTGATGGTGCCCTGGAAGATCCCCGCGACGGACTTCGGCGACAGGACCAGCTTGGACACCCCGTCGAGGTTGTAGGTCAGCACCACGGCCCCGGCCACGATGGGGGAGAGGACACCCTTGTTGCCGCTGCCGCAGCGCTTGTCCGCCGCCGCCTGCTCGGTGGCGTTGGGGAGCGAGTCGGTGCCCCCGAAATCGGCGGTGCCGTCGCCGAACGCCTTCTTGCCGGCGCCGGACCCGGTGCCCTGGTAGGCAACCTGCGCCCCGCTGCACTTGATCCCGTAATCCTTGCTCCACTGCAGCTCGGCGTTCTGCTGGAAGGTGGAGCCCTGACCGCTCAACGACCCGGTCGCGCAGTTGCTGGATACGGCGCTGGTGCCGGCGGTGCCTGCGCTGGTCCCGGCGGACGACGTGTTGTTTCCATTGCTGCATGCGGACAGTGCCAGCGCGCCGGCGATGCCGATTCCGGCAAGGCCGAAAGCGCGGCTCGTGGTACGGGTGACCATCAAGGTCCGGTCCCTCCTGAGTAAAGACGTGCGTGCACCTGACCAGGGGGACGCTAAGAGGCGTAAACGACCGCCATCGGTTGCGCAGATGAACGCCAGGCCAACGCCAGATGGCCAAGGGACTACCAAATGAGCCCGCCGGGCGGTTAAACCTCAGGCCTCGAACTTGTAGCCCAGGCCGCGCACGGTGACCAGATGCCGCGGCTCGCTCGGCTCCGGCTCGATCTTGGCGCGCAGCCGCTTGATGTGCACATCCAAGGTCTTGGTGTCCCCCACGTAGTCGCTGCCCCAGATCCGGTCGATCAGCTGCCCGCGGGTGAGCACCCGCCCGGCGTTGCGCAGCAGCATTTCCAGCAGCTCGAATTCCTTGAGCGGCAGCCGGATGGAGGATCCGCCGACGCTGACCACGTGCCGATCCACGTCCATCCGGACCGGCCCGGCGGCAAGGGTGGGTGGCAGCAGATCATCGGGTTCCATGCCGCGGCGCAGCACCGCCTTGATCCGGGCCACCAGCTCGCGGGCGGAGAACGGCTTGGTCACGTAGTCATCAGCACCCAGTTCCAGCCCGACGACCTTGTCCACCTCGCTGTCGCGGGCGGTCAACATGATCACCGGTACGGCACTTCGGGCCCGGAGCTGCCGGCATACCTCGGTGCCGGACAGGCCGGGCAGCATCAGGTCCAGCAGGACCAGGTCGGCGCCGTGCACATCGAACTCGGCCAGCGCCTTCGGCCCGGTGTCGGCCACCGCCACCTCGAAGCCCTCGCGCCGGAGCATGAAGCTCAGCGCCTCGGAAAACGACTGTTCGTCCTCCACCACCAGCAAGCGGGTCAACGGGCGTCCTCTCCAGCTGGCCGGGGGTGTGCGGGCAGCCGCAGGGTGAAGGTGGAGCCCTTGCCTTCCGCGCTCCACAGCATCACCTCGCCGCCGTGGTTGGTCGCGACGTGCTTGACGATCGCGAGGCCCAGTCCGGTGCCACCGGTGGCCCGGGAACGGGCCGGGTCGGCGCGGTAGAACCGTTCGAAGACCCGTTCTTGGTCGCGCTCAGCGATGCCGATCCCTTCGTCGGCGACGCTGACCTCGACGACGTCGTCGCGGCGGCGGATCCCGACGACGACGCGGGTGCGCTCGGGGGAGTAGGCGACCGCGTTGGCCAACAGGTTGGTGACCGCCATCGCCAGCTGCGTTTCGTCCCCCTGCACCGTCAGGTCGGCGTCGGCTTCCCCCACCACAGCCACCGTGATCCCCTTCGCGGCGGCGCCCAGCCGGTTGCGGTCCACCGCCTCGGTGATCACCTGCGCGAGCAGCACCGGGCGGGGCTCCTTCATGGCCTCCGCGCCCTGCAGCCGGGACAGGTCGATCAATTCCTGGACCAGGGTGCCGAGCCGGGCGGCCTCATGGGTCATCCGGGCGGCGAAGTGCCGGACCGCGGCGGGGTCGTCGCTGGCGTCGGTGATCGCCTCGGCGAGCAGCTGCAGGGCACCGACCGGCGTCTTCAGTTCGTGGCTGACGTTCGCCACGAAGTCGCGGCGCACCGCCTCCACCCGGAAGGCTTCGGACAGGTCTTCGATCACCAGCACCACATACCCGTCGGGGCCGAGCGCGTGGGCGCGGACCCGGACCGGGATGCCGGGCCGTTCGCTGCGCCGCAGCCGCACCGGAAGCTCATCGGGCGCCGGCAGGGAGATCTGCTGCTCGACCGGGTGCCCGTCGGCGCGCGCCGAGGCCGCCAGCGGTGTCAGCGACGGCGGCAGCGCGGTCCCGCGCCCGCGCAGCCCGAGCCGGCGGGCGGCGGGATTGGCGAACAGCACCGTCCCGTCCTGACCGGCCACCAGCACCGCGGCCGCGAGGGTCTCCAGCGCGTCGAGCGCCAGGTCGGCGGGCGCGGGGACGGCCGGCGGCGGGGGGGCACCCTGCCTCCGTCGGAACGCCAGCTCCGCCACGAGCACGACAATAGGTGGGTGACGCCGGTCGGGTGGTCGCGGCGAGCGCTCGCACCGGTCAGAGTTCACCACCCGGTTGATCTGCGTTCATCGGATGCCTGTGCTGCGCTGCCTGCCGCGGCTAACCTGCCGACATGCGGCAGGCCTACATTCAAGAGCTCGAATCCATTACCGACTCCCTGGTGGAGATGACGCACCTGGTCGGCTCGGCGATGAATCGCGCCACCACGGCGCTGCTGGACGCCGATCTGACCGTCGCCGAATCGGTCATCACCGCCGATGAGACCGTGGATCTGCTCTACCGGGACGTCGAGGAACGCGCCTTCGAATTGTTGGTACGACAAGCACCCGTCGCCGGGGACCTGCGGATGATCGTCACGAGCCTGCGGATGGTGGCGGACCTGGAGCGAATGGGGGACCTGGCGCTGCACGTCGCGAAGGTGGCCCGGCGCCGCTACCCGGCCAGCGCGATCCCGGCGGAGGTCCGGGACACCATGCTGGAGATGGGGCAGACCGCGCAGCGCATCGTGACCAAGGCTGGGGCCATCATCGCCAGCCGTGACCTGGCCAAGGCCGCCGAGCTGGAGCACGACGACGACGCCATGGACGATCTGCACCGGCAGCTGTTCGTCGCGTTGATCGAGCGGGAGTGGACGCACGGAATCGAGGCGGCGATCGACCTCACCCTGTGCGGCCGGTACTACGAACGGTTCGCCGACCACGCCGTGTCGGTCGCGCGGCGGGTCACCTACCTGGTGACGGGGGAACGCGAGGCCGTGTCCCGGTTGGGCTGAGCCTTCGTCTTTTCCGCATACATCGCCCGGTCGGCGGCGGCGGCCGCGTCCGGCAGGCTCCGCTGGGGGCCGGCGATCGAGATCCCGATACTGGAGCACAGCTGCACCCGCCCGTCGACCCACGGATGTTCGTGCAGCGCCGTGCGGATGTGGTCGGCGATCCGTTCAGCGCCGGCCAGGTCGACCCCGGGCAGCAGCAGCCCGAACTCATCGCCGCCCAGCCGGGCCACGGTGCCCGCCGCATCGACCTGCCGGGACAGGACCGCCGCGGTCGCGGTGATCACCCGGTCCCCGGTGGCGTGCCCGTACCGGTCGTTCGCGGCTTTGAGCCCGTCGACGTCGATGACCAGGACCGCGGCGGGTTGCCCGGCGTCCACCTGCGGCTGCGCGGCGCGCAGCGCGCGGGTCCAGGCGCCCCGGTTGCCGATGCCGGTGAGATGGTCGCGTTCGGCGGCCGCGAGGGCCAGCTCGGTTTCGGTCCGCAGCCGCTGGCGGATCGCGGCGGTGCCCAGCACGCCGCTGGCCGCCTCCGCGAGCTTGCGCCCGAGTTCCTGACACAGGTTGGTGAACCCGCGCGGCCCGTCGTCCAGGTGCACCATCAGCAGCCAACCCGGGTCCGGGGTGGACAAGGCGAGGAGCAGCCAGGACCGCACACCGTGATCGAGCGGCACCGGCAGCGGACGGTGATCGGCGTCCTGCTGGCAGGGCCCCACCTCGGCGGCCAGGCGTTGGACCCGCTGGATCAAGCGGGGCGCCTCCTCGGCGTCGACGAGCTCCCAGCCGCGGGCCGTGCCGCCGATCTCGCCGCTGGCCAGGGAGGCCAGCCCGAGTTCGCAGGACAGGCTTTCCGCGGCGATCGTGACGACATCGGCGAGGACCTCGGCTACCGGCCGGTCCACGTCGAGGGACGTCATGGTCTGCACCGCGTGCAGCACTTCCAGCTCGTCCGCGAGCCGTTTCGCGGGGCTGACGAAGGTGATCGCCTCCAGCGCGGCACCGGCCAGGGCGCGCCAGGCCTCGTCGGTGGCGCTGTCCAGCAGGGTGCCGGTGATTCTCCCGGCCACCACGAGCACGTCGCCGCTGACCGGGATGATCACCGCCGAGCTGGCGTGGTAGGGACCCACCACCTGCCGCGGCGTGGCGAACGTGACGCGTTGCACCCGCCGGGAGCGGTGCGCCTCGGCGAGGCAGGCGCCGTCCAGCAGTTCGAGTTCGACGATCCCGGCCCAGCCGACGCCTCGGCCCAGCCCACCGAGGTGCACGAACCGCTCACCGCTGACGCGGCGGAACAGGAACAGATCCTCCGCGCCAAGCGCCTCGGCGCGTTGTTGCAGGTCCAACCCGACGTCGGCCTGGGCGACTCCCGCTGATGAGCTCACCGTCCGTGCATCGGCGGGACGGCACCTGACATGTAGGTGATGTCCGAGTCCCACTTGGTGAAGCCCAACCGCTCGTAGAGGGCTACCGCCCGCGGATTGTCCTCATCGACGTAGAGCAGCACCTGGGTCAACCCTTCGGCGCGCAGGTGCTGTAGCCCGCGCAGGGTCAGCGCCGCACCGAGCCCGGTGCCTTGCGCGCTGGGGTCGACGCCGACGACGTACACCTCACCGATGGCCGGATGCTCGTGACCGGCCGGCCCGTGTCGGGCCTCGGCGCCGTGGATCTTCGTCCAGTGGAAGCCGGCCAGCCGGCCGTCGCGCTCGGCCAGGAAAAATCCGGCCGGGTCGAACCACGGCTCCGCCTCGCGCAGCAGAAGATCCTGGATGGTCCAGCCGCCTTGTTCCGGATGCCGGGCGAAAGCCCTGGCGTTGCAGGCGATCCAGGCTGGTTCGTCCTGGCCCACGTCGAAGGTGCGCACGGTGACGCCGGCCGGCCAGCGCGGCGCGGGGACCGGAGCTAACAGGCTCCTGCGCATCTGCCACAGCACCCGGGTGCGGGCGAAGCCGGCGTGGTGCGCGAGAGCTTGCGCGGCCGGGTGATGCCCGTGCGCCCACAGCCGC
>DASYGP010000166.1:0-38258 GCA_035999615.1 Mycobacteriales bacterium | reverse complement strand
CACGGCGACACCATCTCCCTGGTGCTCAGCAAGGGTCCGCAGATGGTCGCGGTGCCCAATGTGCAAGGGAAGAAGGCGGACGAGGCCCGGGCACTTCTCGATCAGGCCGGCCTCAAGACGAACGAATTTGACCTGCTCGGTGGCGGCAACCGCGTCTTCGCGCAAACACCGGACGCCGGTACCACCGTGAAGCCCGGGAGCTCGGTCACCATCTACGTGGACTAGGGCCCGCTAGCCTCTGCCGTCGTGCCGCCGCGTCGACCCTCTCCCGTCGGCGTGCACGCCCCCAGCGCGGGCGGCCTGTCACGCGGCGCGCTGCGCTACGCCGGCAAGGTCGGCGCGCAGGCGGTCCAAGTGTTCGTCTCAAATCCCCGCGGCTGGGCGCCAAGCGTGGCCAACGCGCGGGACGATCATGCCTTCCGGGAGGGGTGCGCCGGCGGCCGGATCCCCGCATTCATCCATGCCCCCTATTTGGTGAACCTGGGCTCCCCCAGCGCCGCCACGCGGGAGCGATCGGTGGCCGCGCTGCGCCACGCGCTGGCCCGCGGCGTCGAGCTCGGCGCTGCCGGCGTGGTGGTCCACGCCGGTTCAGCGGTGAGCCAGGGGCGGCGCACGGCCGCGTTGAATCAGGTGCGGGAGGCGTTGCTGCCGATCCTGGACAGCGTGCCGGACCACGGCCCGCGGCTGCTCGTGGAACCCACCGCCGGAGGCGGGGCGCCCCTCGTCGCCAGGGTGGAGGAACTCGCCCAGTACTTCGCGCTGCTCGAGCACCACCCCAGGCTCGGCGTGTGCATCGACACCTGTCACGCCTACGCCGCCGGCCACGACCTCGCCGTCCCGGGGGGGGTCCGCAGCATGTTGAACGCCCTGGTCCGCGCGGTGGGCAAGGGCCGTCTGGGCCTCGTGCACGCGAACGACAGCCGGGACCCGCTCGGCTCCGCCCGGGACCGGCACGAGAACGTCGGCGGGGGGAGCATCGGCCTCACCCCGTTCGGCGAACTGTTCGTTCATCCGGCGACCCGCGGCGTCCCGGTCATCATCGAGACGCCGGGCGGTGAGGAGGGCCACCGCCGGGATCTCACCGCCCTGCTGCGCCTTCGGGATGGGTGATGCCGGCGCCCCGCTGCCCGCTCGGTTCGCCCTCCGGCGCCCCCGGACGGACCCGGGCCCGTCAGGGCAGGGCCACGAAAAATAGCCCAATATGACCACGTCCACCGGCGTGGTCCGCTCGTTGCACAGGTGTCGGGGCTCCGAGTAGGGCAATCAGTCCGCGCCCGGCAAGCCGATCGTGCCCAGCATCTGGGCGAGGGCATCGGGTGGGGAGGTGGCGAGGATGCGAGGTTTCGGGCGGACTGCCCGCGCTGACGCATTCGCGGCCGCCCTGGACGGACAAGGCACACCTGAGGATTCGGGGAGCTCGCACGGACAGGGTTCGGCCCTGCTCCTGGTCGCCCAACGGCTCCAACAGCTACCGGCCGCCCCCCTCCCCCGCTTCGACGGCGCCGCCCGCGCCGCCGTGGTCGCGGCGGCAGCCGCCACCGCGGTGGATCTGTCCGCGCTGGGATCACACTCCGCACACGCGGCCAGCTCGGCCGGTGCGACCGGGCCGCTGACCGAAACCGCTGCCACCTCGGCCGGGCCGATCACTGCCGGCGGGGTCGCGGCCAGTTCCGGCGCCGCCCACGCGCTGCTCCCGGTCCTGGTGGGCGCCCTGGCGACGGCCGTCGGGGTGAGCGCCATCGGGATCGCCGCACATCGGGCCACACCGGGGGCGCCGTTTTACGCGGTGAAGCAGGCCGCAGAAGCGGTGCAGCTGGACCTGACCCAGGGCCGGACCGCCCGGGCCAAGGCGCACCTGGGTTTCGCCGCGGCCCGGCTTCAAGAGATCACCGCGCTGGCCGGCACAGACTCCTCCCCGACGACGACCGACCGGATCGGGCAACTGTTCACCCAGCTCGACGGCCAACTGCGTGACGCCACCGACCCGCTGCTCGCCGGTGGCCCAGCCGACCGGACGCTGCTGGGGACGGCGATGAGCCAGACCTCAACGACGTTATCGGGCCTAGCCGGGCAGCTGCCCGCGACCATCCAGCCGCAGCTGGCGCGAACCCAACACATGATCACCGCGACCGAGGCGTTGGTCGCCACCCTGCTCGAGCAGCACCCGCCGGTTCCGCTCCCGGTGGGGTCTAGCGGCCCCGGAGGCGCCGTTCCGTCCACCGCGACCCGGCCAGGGTCGGGGGCACCGTCCGCACCGGGAAGCAACTCGGGGCCGGCGGGCTCGGTCTCGGCCAGCCCGACGTTGCCCGTCGCGACCCCGACGTCGCCGGGGACGGCCCCAACCGCACCGGGGGTGACCAGCGCCCCGGTCACCGTGCCGCCCCTCCCCACCCCGCCGCCAGTGCTGTCCTCGGCTCCACCGCAACCGCTGCCGACCACGTTGCCACCGCTGCGGATCGTGCCGACGTTGCCGATTCCCACCGGGTTGCCGATTCCCACCGGGTTGCCGACTCCCCCGGCCCTGTCCGGCACGTTGCGCGCGCCCTGACCCCGCCTGGGTAGGCTCGCGGCCAGCCGTCCCCGAGGAGAGCAGCCGCAGCCATGGTCGTCGTGATGAGCGCGCAAGCCCGCCCCGAAGACGTCGAGAAGGTCGTCGTCACCGTTGAGCAGGCCGGCGGCTCCGCGTTCGTGTCGCGGGGAGTGGAACGCACGATCATCGGCCTGATCGGCGACATCGAACTGTTCCTCGGACTCAACCTGGCGCTGCTGCCGGGCGTGGCGGAGGTCGTCCGGATCTCCGCGCCCTACAAGCTGGTCGCCCGCGGACACCACGATGCCACCTCGACCGTCACGGTCCGTGGCGTGCCGATCGGGCCCGGGCACTTCGCGTTCATCGCCGGCCCCTGCGCGGTGGAGACCAGGGAGCAGACCCTGCAGGCGGCGCAGATGGCGAAGGACGCCGGCGCCGTGCTGTTACGGGGCGGCGCCTACAAACCTCGGACCAGCCCGTACGCGTTCCAGGGGTTGGGCCCCGCCGGCCTGGAGATCTTGGCCGAGGCACGGGAGGTAACCGGCCTGCCGGTCGTCACCGAGGTCGTCGACGCGGCGGACGTTCCGCTGGTGGCCCGGTGGGCCGACATGCTTCAGGTCGGCACCCGCAACGCGCAGAACTTCGGTCTGCTCCAGGCGGTGGGTTCAGCCGGGCTTCCGGTGCTGCTCAAGCGCGGCCTGACGGCTACCTACGAGGAGTGGCTGATGGCCGCGGAGTATGTCGCCCAACGCGGCAACCTGGACATCGTGTTGTGCGAGCGGGGGGTGCGTTCGTTCGAACCGGCGATTCGCAACATGCTGGATATTTCGGCGGTGCCGATGGTGCACGCCCTGTCCCACCTGCCGGTCATCGTCGATCCCTCGCATGCCGCCGGTCGGCGCGATCTGGTCGTGCCGCTCGCCCGGGCCGGCATCGCTGCCGGCGCCGACGGGGTGATCGTCGATGTCCATCCGTATCCCGAACACGCACTGTGTGACGGGCCGCAGGCGCTGTTCGGCGATGAACTGGCTGCGCTCGCCGCGGCGGTGGCCGCAACCGTCCACTGACCGGCCGGGCTCAGGGCCGGCGGAGCAGCGGGCCGAGCACGCCGATCGCCCGTTCGAGGCCCGCGTCGTCGATGTCCAGGTGCGTCACCGCCCGGAGGATGCCCGGGGCGACGGCGCCGATGCGGATGCCCGCCGCGGCGCATCTCGCCACCGCCGCATCGGAGTCGGTGACCGGCACCGGGACGATGTTGGTTTCGGGGCCGGCCAGTCCCAACGCGGCGGCGAGCCGACGCGCGCGGGTGTGGTCCTCGGACAGGCGCGGCAGGTGATGTTCGAGGGCGAACAGGCCTGCGGCGGCGAGGATCCCCGCCTGCCGCCATCCGCCGCCGAGCCGTTTGCGCCACACCCGGGCCTGCGCGATGGCGCTGGCCGTCCCGACCAGAACCGAGCCGACCGGCGCGCCCAAGCCCTTGGAGAGGCACACGCTGACGGTGTCGGCCAACCGTCCGTAGGCGGCCGGATCCAGCCCGGTGGCGACGCACGCATTCCACAGCCGGGCGCCGTCCACGTGCAGCTGCACCCCGTTGGCCTGCGCCTCGGTGCGGATCGACTGCAGGATGTGCACCGGCAGAACCGTCCCGCCGGCCCGGTTGTGCGTCTGCTCCAGGGCGATCGCGCAGGTGGGCACCGTCCCGTATCCCTCCGGCCGGATCATCGCCGCGATGGCCGCCGGGTCCGGCACCCCCGACCTCGACCCGAAGGTGCGCGTCGTGATCCCCGCGAGGGCCGCGGCCGCCCCCAACTCGTAGGTGACCACGTGCGCCCCCTCATCGCAGAGCAGTTCACCGCCCGGCGGGCAGGCCAGTCGAAGTCCCAGCTGATTGCCCAGCGAACCGGAGACCACAAACAGGCCGGCCTCGTGACCGAGCAGCGCGGCTACCCTCGCCTCGAGTGCCTGCACGGTCGGGTCTTCGCCGTAAACGTCATCACCGACCGGGGCCGCTGCCATCGCCGCGCGCATGCCGGCGGTGGGGGCGGTGACCGTGTCGCTGCGCAGGTCCACCACCGGCTCACGCGTCACGATGAGGAACCTATCCGCCGGTAAGGTCACGTCGTGGCCGCCCCGGCCGCCCCGGGAAGGAGTGTTGTGGTCAGGGCGTTGGTCAGCGCGGTCGACGTCACGAACGTCACCCGGACCTACGCCGATCGGTTGCATGACTTGGGCAGCCGGTTGGGCTGCGCCCCGGCAGCGGCGGCGGACGTCGCCGAGGAAAGCGCGGCGGAGCTGGTGGAAGCCCTCGCCCGCCGCCCGGAAACCGTCGGCGACCTGGTGGGGGGGCTCTTCGCCCGCTGCCGGCTGCTGGCCCTGCGGGCCCGAATCGCCCAGACCGCAACGTCAGACGCCAGCGCCCGCGCCCCCGGCGCCACGCACGGCGCCAGCGTCGATACGGCGTTGGAACGGCTGCCGGACACGCAGCTGTGTGCGGCCCTGGTCCGGGACAGTTACGGCCTCACCCTCCCGCAGGCGTCGGTCGCGCTCGGACTCGAACCGCTGGAAGTTGCCCGCAGCCTCGCCCTGGCCCGGCTCGCGTTGATCGCGTCCGTGGATGGCACCAGCCCACTGTCTGTCGCCGGCCACGACGTGGCGGTCGGTGATCTCGGTCAGCTCGCCGACGGCACCGCGGCCGCCGGCGGCCGGTTCGCTGCGCTTCGCCGGCACGTATCCGGTTGCGCCGTATGCGCTGCCGTGCTCGACGTGCAGACGCGCGGTGCGGCGATGCTCTCCGCTCTGCCGGTCCTCGGATTGACCGCCACCGACCGGGAGCAATTCCTGCGCCGCAGCACGGCCCGCGCGGCGGAGCTTCTACCCAGCGCGGAGCAGGTCCGCCGGGAAATCGAGCAGGGGTACGAACGCACGCCGCTGCTCTCGCCGCTGCTGGTGGGCGTAGCGGTCCTGCTCGCGATACTGCTCGGCGGCCTGCTCGGCGCGCTGCTCGCCGGCGGCGCGAAGGCCAGCAACGGCCAGCCGTGTCCGGCGGCGCAGGCTCACCCCTGCAGCATCTCGGCGGCGAGGAACGCGAGCTCCAGAGCCTGACCGGTGTTCAGCCGAGGGTCACACGCGGTCTCGTAACGATCGGCAAGGTCCGATTCGACGATGTTCGCCCCCCCGCCCAGGCATTCGGTGACATCCTCGCCGGTCAATTCGATGTGCAGGCCGCCCGGATGGGTGCCCAAGTCGCGGTGCACGGCGAAAAAGCCGCGGACCTCCGCCAGCACATCGTCGAAGTGCCGGGTTTTCACGCCCCCCGACGAGGTTCGCGTGTTGCCGTGCATCGGGTCGCACGCCCAGACAACCGGGTGACCCGACGCCCGGACCTTCTCCACCATGGGGGGAAGCAGCTGGCCGACCTGGGCGGCGCCGAGCCGGCAGATGAACGTGAGCCGACCCGGGACGTGCTGCGGGTCGAGGCGTTCCGCCAGCGCTACGGCATCTTCGGGCGAGCTGGCCGGCCCCAACTTCACCCCCACCGGGTTGGCCAGCTCGGCCGCGAACGCGATGTGCGCGTCCTCCAGACCCCGGGTGCGCTCGCCCACCCACAGCAGGTGCGCCGACAAGTCGTAACCATCCCGGGTCAAGGCGCTCTCGTAAGGCAAGAGCAGGAGCTCATGACTTGCGTACAGTTCGACGCCGTGCACCGCGCCGTCGTCCACCCCGCAGGCCCGCATGAACGCCAGCGCCCGGTCGATGTCCCGAGCGAGCCGGTCGTACCGCCGACCGGCCGGGCTGCGCCGCACGAAGTCCTTGGTCCAGTCGTGCACCGCACGAAGATCGGCCTCGCCACCGGTGGCCAGCGCCCGGAGCAGGTTCAAGGTCACCGCCGACGCGTGATAGGCCTGCAGCAGACGCTGGGCGTCCGGGGTGCGCTGCCCGGGGGCTAACCCGTTGACCGCATCCCCCCGGTAGGAGGGCAGGCCGCCGGCGTCCAGGTCCGCGCTGCGCGGCTTGGCGTACTGACCGGCCCAGCGGCCGACCTTGACGACCGGCATGCTGGCCCCGTACGTCAACACCACGGCCATCGCCAGCACGGTGCGTACCTTGTCGCGCACCGCCTCGGCGGTATTCGAGGCGAACGTCTCCGCGCAATCACCACCCTGCAACAGGAAGGCCTCGCCGCGTGCGACCGCGGCCAGCTTGCCGCGCAGGGCAGCCACCTCCGTGGGGACGACCAGCGGCGGAAGACCCGCCAGCTCCCCTTCGACGCGCCGAAGCGCATCGGGGTCCGGCCATTGCGGCTGCTGTGCCGCGTACCGTTCCCGCCACGTCATGACCTCAGCGTACGGGCCACGCCGCCCGCGCCGCTGGCCATGACGGCCTGCGAAGCGGATGGGACGACCCCGGGGCGCCCACGGAAACAGATGGGTCGTCGATGGACCAGAGCGACCGGCGGATGCTCGAGCCCACGGATGTTCTCGAGGAAGCCACCGAGCAGGCGGAGCGGGCCGGGAAGCAAGCCGACCGCGCCGAGGACGCAGCCGAACACGCCGGTCAGGAGGCGGACCTCGCGCAAGGCGCTGCGGTCAAGGCGGAATCGGCGGCGATCGGCCTGGCCGAAGAGCTCCCGGCAATCGCCGAGCAGCTGCATGAGGAGGCGGAAGCGTTGCTCGCCGCCGCCGCCGTGGACGACCTCGCCTCCGGTGAGGTCCGCGAGCGGGTCGCCGGCGTCGATGAGCAGAACCCGTTCGGCAAGCCAGGTCGCCCGCTGTCCGAAACCTCGCCGCTCCGGCTGGGGTTCGCGCTGACGCTGGGTGGTCTGCTGGCTCTGACACTCGGCGCCGCCGTGTTGGCGGTACGTCAGGTGTTGGTGCTCGTGGTGATCTCCGCCTTCCTGGCGATCGGGCTGGACCCAGCGGTCACCTGGCTGGAGCGCTGGATGCGGCGGACCCTTGCGGTGACGGTGGTCATGCTCGGCTTTCTCGGCCTGTTCGGCGGCTTCATGGCGGCCGCCCTTCCGCCGCTGAGCAGGCAGGTCGGCCAATTGATCGCCCGCGGCCCGAAATACGTGGACGACCTCGCCCGCAACCGCACGATTCACACCCTGGACATGAAATTCCACTTCCTCGGCGCCGCGCGTGCGCAGGCAGCGCGGCTACCCAAGGAGGGCATCAACGCCTTCGGCGGGATCCTGGGGGCGAGCGCCGCGGTCGTCGGGGTACTCATCTCGGTGATCACGGTGGTCACGCTCACCTTGTACCTGCTGGCCAACATGCCGGGACTGAAGCGGTTCTGCTACCGGCTGGTGCCGCGCACCCGACGGGCGCGGGTGTCGCTGCTGTCGGACGAGATCCTCGCCCGGGTCGGCGGTTATGTCTTGGGGAACCTTGCCACCTCGGTCATCGCCGGCGTCGCGGTTCTGGTGTTCCTGCTCATCACCGGGGTGCCCTACGCGGTGGCGCTCGCGCTGCTGGTCGCGTTGGCCGACCTGATCCCGTTGATCGGCGCGACGATCGGCGCCGCGATCGTGGTGATCGTCGCCTTCCTGGGCGCCGATCTGAACGTCGGGGTGGCCAGCATCGTGTTCTTCGCCATCTACCAGCAGTTCGAGAACTACTTGCTGGCACCGCGAGTCATGAAACGCACGGTGGACGTCAGTCCCCTGGTCACGGTCCTCGCCGCGCTCCTCGGCGGGGCGCTCCTGGGCATCGTCGGCGCGTTGCTCGCGATCCCGGTGGCCGCCGCGATCCAGCTCATCCTGCGGGAGGTTTTCCTCCCCCGGCAGGAGGAAGCCTGACCGTGTTCAGGCGGCCCGCCGGCCGGTGCTGAACCAGGCACCCACCCAGCACAACACCGCGATCACGAACGCCGCGATGCCGTGCTTACTGTGGTGATGAGCGCTGCCCGCCTGATGGCCCGGGAAGAACGCCGGGAGCGCGTTCGCCGTATCGGCGAAGTAGATGACGCCGATCACCACGAACAACGCACCCAGCAGCACCAGCAAGGCGGTCACGGCGACGGGAGCATTGCGGGTCGCGGTCGCGGCGGTCACGAGATCCTCCTGGGCAGCTGCTGACGTCGGTTGACGGCCAGTCTCCCATGGCACCTCGTCGAATCGGCGCAACTCTCAACCAAAAAACACCTCGGCCTCGGCGTAGAGCTCGGGAGTCACCGTCTTCAACTGCTCGGTGGCCCGGGCCAGCGGGACGCGCACAATGTCAGTCCCCTGCAGTGCCACCATGACGCCGAAGTCCTTGTCGTGGACCGCGTCGACGGCGTGCAGCCCGAAGCGGGTGGCCAGCCAGCGGTCGAACGGCGACGGTGAGCCACCTCGCTGCACGTGGCCCAACACCGTTGCCCTGGCCTCCTTGCCGGTGCGGGCGCTGATCTCACGCTCCAGGAGCGCGCCGATGCCGCCCAACCGTTGGTGCCCGAAGGAGTCGCTTTCCGCCGCGGTGGGGGCGAAGGTGCCGTCGATGGGAAGCGCCCCCTCGGCCACGACCACGATCGGCGCGTAGTGGGAGGCGAACCGATGCTCGATGTGGGCGCAGACCGCGTCGATGTCGAAGCGCCGCTCGGGGATGAGAATGACGTTGGCGCCCCCCGCTATCCCGGCGTGCAGCGCGATCCAGCCGGCGTGCCGTCCCATCACCTCCACGATCAACACCCGATGGTGCGACTCCGCCGTGGTGTGCAAACGATCGATGGCCTCGGTCGCGACGTGGACGGCCGTATCGAAACCGAAGGTGTAGTCCGTGGCGCCGAGATCGTTATCGATGGTCTTGGGCACCCCGACGACCGGCACGGTGCCGCTTGCCGTGAGGCGGGTTGCCACGCCCAACGTGTCCTCACCGCCGATCGCGATGAGCGCGTCGACGCCCAGCGCGCGCACCGTGTCCGCGATGCGCTGCTCCCCGCTTTCCTCCCGGTAGGGATTCGTCCGGCTGGAACCCAAAATCGTGCCACCGCGGGGCAGGATCCCGCGGACCGCGGGGACGTCGAGTGGCGTGGTGAGCCCTTCCAACGGGCCACGCCAACCGTCCCGGAAGCCCACGAAGGTGTGCCCGTAAACATCGCTGCCCTTGCGAACGACCGCCCGGATGACCGCGTTGAGTCCCGGGCAGTCGCCGCCTCCGGTCAGCACGCCGATCCGCATGCGGCGCAGACTAGCCAGCGATCGGCGGCCAATGCGCCTGGATCGCATGCCAGCGCGCCAAGTTGTGCCTGGTGTCCACCAACGCATCGTGCGCATCGGGCGGCTCAGGCGGCAACTCCGGGCACCCGACGTCCTCCCACCGCTGACGCAGGTCACGCGTGAAGCGCGGAAGCGCGCGGGGCAGCGCCCGCATGTCACCCCACAGCTGACACAACGCGACGTGGTCGTAGGCGCCGTACCAGGCCCACAGCTCCAGCTCCCCAGGTTCGACGGTGAGGAAGGCCAGCAGCTGCTCGCGGATCTGCTCCCGGCTGCGGTAGGCCGGCGACGACGGGGAGGGGAGTTTGTCCAGCACGTTGTTACGCACCCAGGGAATCGCCTTAGCCGGATCGAACTCCGTCGATATCGCATAGAACTCGCGCTCGCCGTCCTCGCTCACGACGGCAATCGACACGAGGTCAATGGTTCGGCCGTCTTCGATGAACTCGGTGTCATAGACATAGCGGGCCACCGGCCTATCCTGCCCGCCCGCAGCACGCCGCCGGCACTAGGGTCCGACGCTGTGAGCGTCCTTGCCCTCGATGCCGGGACAACCGGGGTGACTGCCCTGGCCGTCGAAGTCGACGGCAGCGTCTCGGCCCGCGGCTATCGGGAGTTCCCGCAGCACTTCCCGCGGCCGGGTTGGGTGGAGCACGATCCGGAGGAGATCTGGACGGCGCTGCTGGCCGCGGCGGGCGAGGCCGTTGCTGGGGCGGCCAGCCCACCCGTGGCGATCGGTGTCACCGGCCAGCGGGAAACGGTGGTGCTCTGGCGGCGCGCCGATCTGTCAGCGCCGCGGCCGGCAATCGTCTGGCAGGACCGGCGCACCGCCGAGCTGTGCGCCGATCTGCGGGCGGCCGGCTCGGAACCGCTGGTGACGGCGACCACCGGGCTGCGACTGGATCCGTATTTCAGCGGCACGAAGCTGAGCTGGTTGGCCCGGCACGAGCCCGACATCTGGGCCGGGGTTCGGTCCGGCGACACCGCAATCGGCACCATTGACGCGTACGTGATCGCGCGGCTCACCGCCGGAGCGAGGCACGTCACCGATCCTTCCCACGCCAGCCGGACCCTGCTGTTCGACATCAGACGCGGAGCCTGGTCCAGCGACATGTGCGATCTGTTCGAGGTGCCGATGGCTGCTCTCCCGACGGTCGTCGATTCCTCGGGCCATTGCGGGACCACCGATCCGGGCGCCTTCCTCGGACTGGAACTCCCGGTGGCCGGCATCGCCGGGGATCAGCAAAGTGCGCTGTTCGGGCAGGCCTGCTTCCGGCCCGGGGAGTCCAAATGCACGTACGGCACCGGCTCCTTTCTGCTGGTGAACACCGGGGCCACGCCCCGCACCTCGGGAGCGGGTCTACTCACCACGGTCGCCTGGCGCATCGGCGGCGTCACCACCTACGCGCTGGAGGGGGCCATCTTCGTCACCGGCGCGGCCGTGCAGTGGCTCCGCGATGGGCTGGGACTGATCCCGACCTCGCCCAGCGTGGAGGAATTGGCCGCCAGCGTCCCCGACACCGGGGGCGTGGTCTTCGTCCCCGCTTTGACCGGGCTCGGCGCACCGGACTGGGATCCCACCGCGCGGGGCACGATCCTTGGTCTCACCCGGGGCACCAGCGCCGGGCACCTGGCCCGCGCCACTTTGGAGGCGATCGCCTTTGAAGTCCGGGACGTCGCCGACGTGCTGCCGGTCCCGGTGACGGCACTCACCGTCGACGGCGGAGCCGCCGCCAATGACCTGCTCTGCCAACTGCAGGCCGATCAGCTCGGGGTGCCGGTCCGCAGGCCGCGGGTGCTGGAAACCACCGGACTGGGCGCGGCGTTCCTCGCCGGCCTGGCCATGCAGGTCTGGCCGGACCTGGAAGCGTTGCGCGCCACATGGACGCTGGATCGCGAGTTCCGCGCCGATGCTGGGGCCCGCGACGACGGACGCCACGCGCGGTGGCGCGAAGGGGTACGACGCTCCAAGGGCTGGGCCTGACCCGAAGGGGTGGGCCTCACCACTGGCACCGCCCGGTCTGGCTGTGCTCGCGCCGGTCAGGCTGCGGTCGCGCCGGTCAGGCGGCGGGACGCTCCGGTTCGGCGGCTTCGCTTCCCGGTTCGGCCGCGGCGCTCGCCCGGGCGGCGAGGTCCGCCTTCGCCTTGGCCGCGTAATGGTCGACGTACTCCTGCCCCGACGCCAGCATCAACTCGTACATGATCTCGTCGGTGATCGACCGGAGCACGAAGCGGTCGCCTTCCATCCCGTCGTAGCGACGGAAATCCAGCGGGGCGCCGATCCGCACACCGACCCGCTTGATGCGCGGGATCAACGTTCCGGGTGGCTGGACCTCAAACATGCCGATCATGGCGCAGGGCAAGACCGGGACGCCGGCCTCCAAGGCCATCCGGGCCACGCCCGTCTTGCCCCGGTAGAGACGGCCGTCCGGGGACCGGGTCCCTTCCGGGTAGATGCCCAGGAGCTTGCCCTGCGCGAGGACCCGCTTGCCGGTCTCCAGGGCGGCCGCGCTCGCGTTGCCGCCGGCCCGGTCCACCGGAAGCTGGCCGACCCCGCGAAAGAATGCCGCCTGAAGCCGACCCTTGATCCCGCGCCCGTTGAAGTAGTCGCTCTTGGCCAGGAACGTGACCCGGCGGGGCACCACCAACGGCAAGATGAGGTTGTCCAGAAACGAGTTGTGATTGCCGGCCAATATCGCCGCTCCGTCGGCGGGAATGTTCTCCAGCCCTTCAACCCAAGGCCGGAAAAGCAGCCGGAGAATGGGCGACAAGATTCCCTTGACCACCCAGTAGAACACCCGCCACCTCCCCACCGTCGGAGCCATTACCCTACGCAGCGGCGGGGAACTGAGTCCAGGGCGAAGCGCGTAGATCGGCCGGCCCCGTCGCGGGCAACCCCGGCAGGTGCTTGTCGGTGCCGTCCGTGCCACGATCAGACGTCCAGTAACCCCGGTCGGCCCCGCCGGCCGACGCGTCCACGGAGGCCGCTCGATGACCGTGCTCCCCGGCGCTGATCCGTTCGCCGCTGACGGCTCGCGGACGGGCGTCCTCGTCTTGCACGGGTTCACCGGCAGCCCGGTCAGCATGCGGCCGTGGGCGGAGCACCTCGCCGCCGCCGGCCTCACCGTTCGGCTCCCCCGCCTGCCGGGGCATGGCACCCGCTGGCAGGACCTCAACGTCACCGGTTGGCGGGACTGGTACGGCGCGGCCGAGCAGGCGTTCGACGATCTGCGCGGCCGCTGTGACGAGGTTTTCGTCTGCGGGCTGTCGATGGGCGGCACCCTGGCGCTTCGACTCGCCGAAGTGCGGGCCCGCGAACTCGCCGGGGTGGTTGTCGTGAACGCGTCGCTGAACACCGAGGACCGGCGGGCGGCCCTGCTGCCGTTGCTGTCCCGCGTGATCGCCTCACTCCCGCCGATCGGCAACGATGTCAACAGGCCGGGCGTGGACGAGGGGGCCTACGACCGGTTGCCCCTGAAGGCGGCGGTTTCGCTGCGTGAACTCTGGGCCACTGTTCGCGCTGATCTCCCGTCCATCACCGCGCCGATCCTGGCGTTCCGCTCCGCCGAGGACCATGTCGTACCGGCATCCAGCCTGAGGATCCTGACCCGCGGAGCGACCGGGACCACGGTCACCGAGCGCGTCCTGACGAACAGCTTCCACGTCGCGACGCTCGATCATGACGCGCCGACGATCTTCGCGGAATCCGTCGCCTTCATCCGGGCGCAGGCGGAAGTTCAGGCCTAGCCGTGGCGCTCGCGCGATGACCCGCACCGCTGCGCAGGCGCGGCGATGACCTCCAGCACCCCCCATGGGGGGCGCGGCAACGGTCTGTCCGCCACCGCCGGATGGGTGGCCCTTGGCGAATGCGATCCACGACTGGCCGATGAGCTGCTCGGCGACCTTGCCCTCGCCCGGATCGCCGCGTACGCCGCGCCGTCTGTCGGGGCGCAGGGCGGCTATCTCGAACGACGCCCGCCGCGCCGGCCCCTGGATCAGCTGTTTGTCGACGGCGTGCACCGGCAGGAGGCGCAGGCGCTGATCCGGGGACGGCTCGGCCCCCCACCGCCGCCATCGACGCCAGACGACGCGGCGTTCGCCGCCATCGTGGCCGGTTTCGACGCCCCCGCGCCTGCCGGCGGTTGGCCGGTCAGCGAAGACATCGATGCCTCCGCCGTGCCGCCGGCGCCCGCAGACGACCGCCCGGCAGCCCCGCGCGTCGTCCGCCCGGCGCAGGAGCCCGGCCTGCTCGACCCGGGCGGGCTGCTCTACGACAGCGTGCTGGGTGACGGTCAGCGTCAACGCGGGGAGGACCCGTTCGCCGGCGATGACAACCACTACGAACCTCCGCCGGTGGAGCCGCTGCCGCCGGTGCACCCGCTGACCCGGGCCGCCGTCGTGGCGATCGTCGCCGGCGTCCTGTGCCTGCTGGCACCCATCTTTGGGTTGTTCACCGATGCCGGCGTGGCTGACTTGGTGGCCGCCGCCCTCATCGTCGGCGGGATCGCCACGCTGGTAGCGCGGATGCGTGATGGGCCACGTGATGACGACAGCGACGACGGGGCGGTGGTCTGACCCCGGGCCCGTGCCTCGGCGGGACGGGCGTCGGCGTCGGCGTCGGCGCCGGCCCCGCGTCGGTGATCATGCAAGTTTGGTCGTGAAAATCGCGATTTCACGACCAAACTTGCATGATCACCGCGAGGGGTTACGGAGGGTTGCGGGGCAGGTCACGGAGGGTTGACCGACTTCGGGGCGGCGGGTTTGACCGGCCTCGAGGCGGCGGGTTTGACCGGCCTCGGGGCGGCGGGTTTGACCGGCCTCGGGCCGGCGGTTTGACCGGCCGCGAGCAGCTGCTGGCGTCCCCCGTCCAGAACGGTGACCGCATCCGCGCCCAGCCCGGTGACAGCCCCTGCACCGATCCAGACGCCGGACTGTTCCGGGAGCCCGAAGATCCGGGTGCCCTCCGGCGGAGCGGCGCGGGCCAACCAGCGCAGATCGCCGGTGAAGTGGGGAACCACGAGCGCGTCGGGCACCAGGCCGAGTCCCGCCTCAACCGTGCCCGTCTCGGGAAGGTAGGTCCATCCGCAGAGCACCATCGCTCCCGCACTGGCTCCGCTGACCGCTCCACCCCCCGCGAGAACTTCGCGAATCGCGGTGCCGATCTTGGTCGCCGTGAGGGCCGACAGCAGCCGGCGCGGGGATCCGCCCGGCAGCACCAGTAGGCCGGCCGTGCGGCACAGCTGGTAGGCCGCATCCTCCTCTTCGCGTCCGTCGGGGGCCTCGACAACGGCCGCCGCACCGAGACTCCGGTACCAGCGGGCGCCACGCGAGGTCGCCGTTGCGTAGTCACGTCCCGGGCTGCCGGCGAGGGCAGTGACCACCACCGGTCCCGGGCCGGCCCGGCGCAGCACCTGCAGGTCCATCGCCCTGCAGCGCGGCCCGAACTCACCGCCGCCTTGCAGGCAGATGCCGCCGGAACCCTGGATCGTCAACGGCGGCGGGCCAGGTCGGCGGCTCCCACCAGACCGGCCGAAGACCCCAGTTGTGCCGCGACGACCTCGGCGATCGGCCGGTGGCCGTGCCCGGTCAAGGCCCGCTCGAAGGCCTGCCGGGCCGGGCCCAGCAGCAGCTCGCCGGCGCCGCTGACGCCACCACCGATCACGAACCGGGCCGGGTCCAGCAACGCGGCCAAGTCGGCCAGTCCCTGCCCCAACCAGCCGCCGATCTGCGCGAAGCAATCCAGCGCGCCGAGGTCGCCCTCCTGCCCGGCCCGGGTGACGATCTGGCCGGTGATGTTGTCGACCTCGTCGTCGGCCAACTCCAGCATCCGCCCGGCCGCGTCCGGCGAGACGACCGCCAAGTCGCGGGCCTCCCGTATCAAGGCCCGTCCGGAGCAGTACTGCTCCCAGCAGCCTCTGTTGCCACAGCCGCAGCGCCGACCGGAGGGCACCATCCGCAGATGGCCGAACTCGGCACCAATCCCGAACGCGCCGCGCCGGAGCACCCCGCCGAGCACCAGACCGCCGCCGATCCCGGTGCCCACGGTCAGGCACACCAGGTCATCCACGCCGCGGCCGGCCCCGAAGCGGTACTCCCCCCACGCCATCGCGTTGGCGTCGTTCTCGACCACCACGGGCAGGCCGACCCGTTCGGCGAGCAGCTCGCGCAGCGGCTCGTCCCGCCAGGCTAGGTTCGGCGCGAACAGCACCGTGGACCGGTCGGCGTCGACGAAACCGGCCGCGCCGAGACCGACGGCCTCGATCTGGTGCCCGTCGGCTGCTTGATCGTCCCGCAGCTCCGCAACGACCTGCGCCACAACCTCAACCACCTTGGTCGGGGACGTTGACGGGGTCTGCTGACTGCGCCTCGCCAGCACCTGCCCTTCGGCGTCGACCAGCCCGGCCGCCACCTTGGTGCCACCAACATCGACGCCGATGGTGAGTGTGCTTGCCATTCCGGCTCAGTCCCCAATGTCAATGTGCTCGACGCCGCTAGGCGAAGGACGATTGTCCCGCTCGACGCCGGCCACCGCGGCGCGGACGGCGGCGGCCAGCTCGGTGCTCGCCCCGATCAGGTGCGCGACCACGTCCGGTTTCGTAGTCCTGGCCAGTGCGAGCAACCGGCAGAAGGGGCACAGCTGGCACTCGGCGCTCCCGCTCGCGACCGGAATTTCCTCCGTGGCCCCGGAGAACCACTGCTGGAGCGCCTCAACCAGCTTCGCCGCCTCCTCCGCGACCGGCGAGGTGCTCATCGCCGCATCCACAGATCCGGGTCGGGGGTGAACCGCACCACGAGGTCACCGTCCACCAGCCGCGCCCCCTCCACCGTGCAGCGCCGCAGCGCGCTGGGAAGGGTCAGCACCCGGCGGTGCGCGCCGACGGTAACCACCAGCTCATCACCGTGCCGGGCCAGGTCGAGCTCACCCCTGCTCGCGAACGGCAGCGCCAGGTTCAACGCGAACCCGTCGGTCGTGCGCGTCACCGTCAAGGGAGCCCGGCCGGCCGGGAGCGCCACTGGGTCGTGCCCCGCGTACGCGGCCCGGGCCAGATCGGTCAGCGCCGCCAGGCCGAGCGGCTCCGCGGCGGCGTAGGGCACCTGCCACAGCGGCAACGGGCCGAAGCTGGCCCGAATTTCCGCGAGCTGTTGGGCTTGTCCCGCCGCCCAGGCCATGCGCCATGGGTCAGCCCCCGCCGGGAAGATGCGGTTGGCCACCACCCCGTCCACCCGGTACCCGTGCAACGACAGGGCCGTGAGGGTACGCCGGGCCTCAGCGACCACCACCTGTTCTGGCGTCAGTACCAGCCGCACCGACGCAATCTCCGGGTCGGTCAACAGCGCCCGCACGTCGGTCAGCGCGGCGTGCAGCCGACCCACCGCAGCGAAAACGTCCTCTGGCGGGACCGGCAGCTGGGAGACTCGACCGAGTAGGGGACGCATCGAGCGGACCAGCCGCCGTTCCGCGGGATAGAGCCGACCCAGCCACCAGCTCAGCGCCTCGGGCAGCCTCAGGAGGCGCAGCGTCTCCGCCGTGGCGGCGCAATCCACGCACAGCACGTCGTAGTCGCCCGACCGGGCGGCATCGCGTACGGCGAGCAGCGCCAGGACTTCCTCGGCTCCGGGCAGCACGGTCAGCTCGGTCGCCTCGACGGGGTCCACTCCGGCGATGTCGAGCACGGTCACCAGGTAGTGCTGGATCTCCCGCCACGACTGCTCGAAGGCGCGCTGGGTATCGACCTGCATCGCGTGCAGCGCACCGTCTACCTCGGTGGGCTCGGGGCCGACGCCCGTCCCCAGCGCATCAGCCAGTGAATGCGCCGGGTCGGTAGACACCACCAGTGCCTTGTGGCCCTCCGCCGCAGCGAGCGCGGCAGTCGCGGCGGCGAGCGTGGTCTTGCCGACCCCACCCTTGCCGGTAAACAACACCACCCGCACCAGCGTGGACCTCCATCCGGACGGCCAGCGCAACGGCCGGCGTGCAGGCGCAGCCTACCGGGGCCGGGCATCCCTCAACGCTGCTCCACGTGCTGCTTCAGGCCCTTCAAGGCCGTATCAATGATCATCCTCTCGGCCTTGCGCTTGAACAGGCCGAGCATCGGAATGGCCAGGTCGACGGCCAGTTCATAGGTCACCAGCGTGCCGGCCCCCTCGGCCCGCAGGATGTATGCCCCCTCCTGCGCCTTCTGCAGCTGTGCCCTGACCAGCTGCCAGGAGACTCGGTCCGGCGCCGACCAGTCGTAGGCGAGGGTGTAGGTGTCTTTCACCACACCGGCGTCCATGACGAATGTCACCTGCGTGCCCCGGCCCTCCGCATCAGAGGCGAGGATTTGAACGCTTTTCACCTCGCTGCTCCACGCCGGGTAGCCGACGAAATCAGCGATCACCGCCAGGATCCGCTCCACGGGCGCATCGATGGAGATGCTGGCGCTGGCCCGGTCCACCATCGCATTCACCTCCTCCCGATCCCTCGCCCGGCAGAAGCTACCGCCCAGCCGTCCGCTGGCGGCGCAGGCACCCGAGGCGCGGCCGGGCGGGGGCTGACCGCGAGGTGCGGCCGCGGCTCGCGGCACTACAGCAAGGAGCCGAGAATCCACATGATCGCAACGAGCACGGCGAGCAGCAGCACGCTGATCCCCGCTCCGATCAGCAGGCGCTGACCGCGGCTGCGTGCGAGCAGGTTGCCGATGCCCGGCAGCGTCAGACTCGGCGCCTCAGCGCTGCCGGCCAGGAAGGCCGCTCCACACGCCGAGCAGCGTGGATCGGCCAGGGGCACGGCCTCCCCACAGGACTGGCAGGGCCAGCTGGGCGGCTCCGGTCCGCTGCCGGGAACAAGGGCCGAGGAGCTTGGACCCGCCATCCGCAGCGTGCCGCCCTGCGTCGCCACGGTCAGGGATGGCACGGTCAGGGATGGCACGGTCAGCGGGGGCGCGGTGCGGGCGGATGTCTCCGGCTCGATGCGCACCGGACCGGCAGGCTCGCGGTGGTCCGCGACAGGGGCGAAGCACAGCGTGCACCATGGCGCGCCGACGGGAAGGGCCGCCGCGCACCGCGAGCAGCGGTCGCCGTCCATGTCTCCCCCATCGGACCGCGAGCCGGCCGACTCAAGTGTTACGCGTGCGGTGCAGGGCGGGGGTCCTCGCCGAACCGGCGCTGGCCCGGCGCCCGGCCGCCCTCGAGGTCCGTCTTGAGCTGCCACGCCGCCTTCTTGATCGCCCAAGCGCGGCGGCGAAGCTCAAGGGCGGCCCGGCGCCGTAGCCGCCGCGGGGATCCGGTGATGGGGTCGGTGGCGCTGCCGCGCCGGGTGATGTCGGCGCGGACGTATACGTGCAGCAGCACGCCGTCGCCCCACTGCTCGAGCCACATCTCGGCCGACCCGACGAGGGCGCCGGTGACGGTCCAGCGCACCCCGGCGGTGGTTCGGTCCTGGAAAACGGTCAGTTCCAGGTCGGGCCAGAACCGATCCGTGACCGAGGTGTCATGCACTGCCGCCGCGACGGCAAGGGGATCGGCCACCACGAAGGTTTCGTCGATCAGGTCCACCATCGGCACCCGGGCATCCTTCCAGGCGCCGGCCGATGGGGGGCGGTGCGCGTCGTCGGTCGGGTTGCGCCCCCCGCCGGGGGGCGCGTCCGTTACGTTGGCCCAGACCCAGGCCTGTTCGGCCCGGACCCCGGCCTGCTCGAGGAGACGGTGTGCGCGAGTACTCGGTACCCGAGGTTGTGAACGAACCCGGCCCGGAGTTGAACATGACCGACGCGGTCTACCGGAACGCCGAGCAGGCACCGGACACTGCCGTGTTCTCCCGGCGGGCCAACGACGGTTGGCGGCCGGTCACCGCCCTCACGTTCGCGCAGGAAGTCAGTGAGCTCGCGGCGGGCCTGATCGCGACCGGGCTGGAACCTGGCGACCGCATCGGGCTGATGAGCCGGACCAGGTACGAGTGGACGCTGCTGGACTACGCGATCTGGGCTGCCGGCGGTGTCACGGTGCCCATCTACGAGACATCGTCCAGCGAGCAGATCCAGTGGATCCTTTCCGACTCCGGAGCGAAGGCGGCGTTTCTCGAGACAACCGAGCATCAGAGCGTTTTCGAGAAGATCGCCGCCGACCTTCCCGAAGTCTCGCATCATTGGCTGATTGACAACGAAGGCCTCGATGCCCTTCGGACCGCCGGCCGCGGGGTCGACCCGGCCACCCTGGCCGCGAGGCGCCGCAGCCGGGGAGCGGCGGACGTCGCCACCATCGTCTACACCTCGGGCACGACCGGCCGCCCCAAGGGCTGCGAACTCACTCACTTCAACATGTGGAGCACGGCCAGCTCCGCCGCCAAAGTCCTGCCGCAGTTGTTCAATCCGGCCGGTTCAACGCTGCTGTTCCTTCCGCTGGCCCACGTTTTCGGTCGCCTCATCCAAGGCGCCTGCGTGGAGAACCGTGTCCGGATGGGGCACACCTACGACATCAAGAACCTGCTGCGGGACTTTGCCGCCTTCCAACCAACGTTCATTCTCTCGGTGCCGCGCATCTTCGAGAAGGTCTACAACACCGCGAAGCAGCGGGCCCACGCCGACGGCAAGGGCGCCATTTTCGACCGCGCGGAGAAGACAGCGATCGCCTACTCGGAGGGTCTCACGGGCGGCACTCCGGGCGCCTTGATCAAGCTCGAGCACGCCGTTTTTGACCGGCTGGTCTACCGCAAACTCCGGGCCGCGATGGGCGGGCATGTTGCCTACGCCGTCTCGGGGGGTGCACCTCTGGGCGCCCGGCTCGGTCACTTCTTCCGAGGCATCGGCATCACCGTTCTCGAGGGTTACGGCCTCACCGAAACTACCGCGGCCGGAACGGTGAACACGGTCGATCACATCAAGATCGGTACGGTCGGCCGTCCGTCCCCCGGGTGCACCGTGAAAATCGCCGAGTCGGACGGCGAGATTTTGATGAAGGGCCGACACGTTTTCGGGGGCTATTGGCGCAACGAGCAGTCAAGTGCCGATGTCCTGGTCGCCGGCTGGTTCCACACCGGCGATGTGGGGGAACTCGACAGCGAAGGATTCCTGAAGATCACCGGCCGGAAGAAGGAGCTACTGGTCACGGCCGGGGGCAAGAACGTGGCACCCGCCCCCATGGAGGACCGCATCCGGGCGCACCCGCTGATCAGTCAGGCGATGGTGATCGGGGACAACAAACCTTTCATCGCGGCCCTCGTGACCCTCGACGCCGACGCGATCGGCCCGTGGCGATCGGCGCACGGGAAGCCGGCCAACCCGACCGCCGCGGATCTCGTGGACGACCCGGACCTGCGCGCAGCGGTACAAGGCGCTATCGACGAGGCGAACAATGCGGTCTCCAAGGCGGAGTCCATCCGTACCTTCACGATCCTGCCGGAGGACTTTTCCGAAGTCGACGGCACGCTCACGCCGTCCCTCAAGGTGAAGCGCAATGTCGTGATGCAGAACTATTCGGGCGCGGTCAACGAAATCTACAAGACCTGACCTAGGCCGGGGAGCGCCGCGGTGACGCGCTCACCGGCCAGCACCGCGCCCAGCCGGGCGGCAAGCCCGTCCCAGTGCCAGACCTGATCAACCCAGGATCGGCCTTGCTCGCCCATCTCTCTCGCCCGCTCCGGGTCTTCGAGCAGCCCGGCGACCGCGTCGACTACGGCCCGAATGTCGCGTCCGTTCACGACGTGCCCGGTGCGGCCGGCCAGCACAGCGTCCGGAGCGCCGCCGCTGTCGCCGGCGACGACCGGCAAGCCGGTCGCGCTGGCCTCGAGGTAGACGATCCCGAGGCCTTCCACCTCCAAGCCGGCGCGGCGCGTGCGGCACGGCATGGCAAACACGTTCCCCGCGTCGTAATGCGCCGGAAGCCGTGCCCACGGAACCGAACCTGTCACCACCACATGGCGGGCGACATCCTGCTCCCGGGCCAGCCGTTCTAGGGTCGCCCGATACGGGCCGCCACCCACCACGAGCAACGCCGTGCCCGGAACCCGCCGGCGGATCGCCGGCAGCGCCCGAACCAGGGTGTCCTGCCCTTTGCGCGGCACCAGCCGGCTGACACACACAACCACCGGCCGCGCACCGAGGCGGTAGGCCGCGCGGATCTCCGCGCCGCCGGCTCCGGGGCGAAAAGCGTGGGTGTCAACGCCACTGGGTAAGCGCACCAACCGCGGATGCGCCCCCAGTGCGGGGGCAAGCCGGCGATGCGTGTAACCGCCGAGATACGTGACCACGTCGTTCGCGGCGCCGACGGCGCGCAGCAGTTGCCGCGCGCCCGGCAGCATCGCCCAGCCCACCTCATGCCCGTGGGTCGAGGCCACGGTGCGCCGCAGCCCGGCGCCGCGGCGCAAGGTGGGCGCCAGCAGCCCCAGCGGGGCCGCGGCGCCGAACCAGACCACCTCACAGCCCTCCGCGGCGGCGATCTGGATCGCCCGTCGCGCGACGTCCGCGGTGGGCAGCATCAGCGACGTGGGGTGCCGGATCACCGGATACGACAGGCCGGCGTCGAAGCGGGCCGCCCCACGCCAGGCCGGCGCGTAGACGACGACGTCACCGGGCGGTTGGCGGACCGCCAGCTGATGTACGAACGCCTGGATCCCGCCAGGGCGAGGCGGGTAGTCATTGGTGACCACCAGCGTTCGGGGACTCACCCGGCCCCGCGTCCGACAGCGGCGCGCAACGCCGCCCGCCACGCAGCGGTGAAGGCCACCGGAGTCTGGTGCAGGACCTGCAGCAAACCCGCGGCCACGGCCTGGCTGGGCGCGTCCGGTGCGCCGATCGTTCGGTAGAGCCGCACCAAAGCCGCCTGCCCCCGTTCTCCGACGATCAACCTGCAGGCCAGCCAGGACTGCTCGTAAACCGCGGCCAATGACGGGTTCGTGCCCAGGAACTCGCCGTTGGTGGGCAACGTCGAGGGCAGCCCCTGGTCTCGCACATGCGTGATCAGTTCCTGGACGATGACCTGCACCGACAGTCCGGAGTGCAGGAATCCGACGTAGTCGGCGAAACCTTCCACCAGCCACAAGGGCACGGCATCGGTGGTGAAGGTGCGCGCCGCGACATGCGTGATTTCATGCGTGAACACGATGCGCCGCCCGAGCGAGGACAAGTGGGCGAACGGGCCCGGGTTCAGCGCGATCCGGTCGCCCGCCTGCTGCGGCGGCCCAAGACCATTGCTGTGCAACTCGGTCGACTGGACCGCAGCGATCTGCGACAAGTCCCCGGGATCATGGATCAGGGCGCCCAACTCAGCTTGTGTGGCGGGTAGGAACACCACCACTTGCTGGGCCCAGTTGGCGCCCCAGACCGCGCTGACATCGGGGATGTCCCGATCAGCTTCTTCCGCCGCCTGGCGGAGCAGCGCCCCGGCCTGAGGATGTCCGAGAACCAGGGTATGCCGACCTCGATAGACCAACACCGGGCCAAAATCCCACAGGTCCCGGTCGGATCCCTGGTGCAGGAACGCCAGATCATCGTCGGCCGCGAGCAGCCATCCGCTCTGGCGATGAACGAAGGTCAGCACCTGGTGTAGCGAAACGGGTTGCCGGTCGAAGCCGGCCAACTGATAGGACTCGGTGACGTCCGGGATGAAGGTGCCGGCCGAGCCGTAACGCGCCGGATGCGGCCGTCGCCCGGCGATCGCAGCTGGGCCTAGCTGATAGGAGAACGAAGCGAAGGGAACCTGCGCCATGTTCTGGAAGCGCTGGCGTTGGCGTGCGGCGAACGCGACCTGCGTTGGATCGACGGTCGCCAGAAATGCGGTCTCGTCGTGGCGCAGGACAGCGCTGGCGCGACGGGCCAGCAGATCGCGGACCGCCACGTCCCGGCTGTCAGCGACCTGCTGGACAATCCGCGCCGGGTCGGCGAGAGCACCGATATTGCGATGGATCAACGGCCCGGCTACGCCTGCGGGCCGGCCCGAAGACCGGGTCAGCAGCCAGCTGGCGTCCGCCCCGGTGATGGCCAGGGCAATCGTTCCGACGGCCGCGACCAGGCGCATGCGCCCGCTGGCGGTCGCGGTTCGGCTCATCGGATGAAGTCTAGGCAACCGCGCTGCCCGTCGAACGGGTCCGGCGAACGGGTCTGGCGAACGGGTCTGGCGAACGGGTCTTCGCCGCGGGCGTCCTTCCCGCAGTTGGTGCCGTTAGAGCCGGGTTCCGCCGATCAGACCGCCATAGAGCGGCCGCACATCGACCCAGCTACCGGTGTGATTGGCGTCGATCATCATGCCGTTACCGACGTAGATGCCGTCGTGGCCGATGCCGCCACCCTCTTCATAGAACACGATGTCCCCGGGCTGCAGTTGGGCGGGTGGGATGTGCGTCCCGTAACCATATTGAGCTGCGGCGCTATGCGGCAGGCTGATCCCGGCTTGCGCGAACGCCCACATCACTAGCCCCGAGCAGTCGTAGGCGTCCGGACCGGCGGCCCCGTAGACGTAAGGCTTTCCGCGCTGGCTGTAGGCGGCGGCGAGGACCGTCTGGGCCACCCCAGAGCCCGAAGGCAGCACCCCGCTGCCGGTACCCGAGTTGGCTGCCAGCGGCACCCGCGTCGCCGCGCGCGAGGCTCGCTCCGCGGCGGCCTGCTGCGCCGCCTGCTCGGCCTGGAGCTGACGGCGCTGATCCGCGCGCAGCCGGCTGAGCACGCCCTGTTGCTGATCGATCAGGGCTTGCACGGTCTTCTGTGCCGCCGCCAGTTTCCCGACCTGGGAAGCGGCGTCTGAAGCCCGGTCGGCGGCAGTGCGTTGCAGGCCGGAGAGGCGGGTCTGCTCGGCCGCAATAGCCACCAGCTGACGGGTACGTGAGCGGGCGATCTGGTCCAGGTTCGCCGCTCGGTCGATCACCACCGCGGTGGAGGCGCTGCCGCCTGCGAGCAGACCGGTCAGCGGATCGGTCGCTCCCCCGGTGAAGGCCGCGGCGGCGAAAACCGAGGCGTTACGTTTGAGTCCCGCCAACCGCGCGGCGGCGTCCGACACCTGACGCGCCGCCACAATCGCCCGCCGGTGAGCGGCATCCGCGGCCAGACGACCTGCATCGAACGCTTCGACGGCCACCCCCTCGCGAGCTTGCAGGGCGGACAGCTGCGCCTCCGCCTGCCCGACCGTGATCGTGGGCTCAGCACCGCTCATCGTCGCCGGCAACAGCGCCAACGGAGCGGCAAGCGCGACGCCGAGGACGACCAGCCGAAAGCCGGGCCGGAAACGCGAGGAGGTCGAACAGGGCTGGTCCTGTGGAGCGGTGGAACCGCGCCGCGCCAGGGGGGTCGCCACGAAGGCGGCACTCCTTCACTTCCGAAACCGCCTACCAGGTCAGCTGACGGGTTCGGGCGGGAAGTCGGCCCTACAGCGCGGCGAAAACGTACTTCCGCCAGCACCGATTCACCCCAGAGGACGTGGGTCCCCGGCTCCGCCCCACGCTGCGGGCGAATTCGGCGGTGCCCGCCACCGCAACCACATTGGATGCTGAAAAGCAGCAAGACAGACAGCAGTTTAGTCACCGCCAAATAGCGGGCGCAAACCACCTAGGGGCACGGCGGATCGTTGGTTACCCAGAGGCGATGCGCTCTACACGCTCTGTCACGGTTGGGGTTGCGCCCGTCGGCCCCGGACGCTCATGGCGCAACGCGGGCACCAAGCCCACGACCGCCAGGCTGCGCAGGGCCCGGCGATCGACGTCGTCCGCTTCCAGGCCGCCCGGGCTACCGAGCACGATCGCGACGACGCAGTCCGTACACGCGTCGCCTCGCGCCTGGCAGGTGCCACAGTCGATCAGCATCTAGCGTCTCCTTCTCCGCGCCGGTGCCAAGGACCAGCGACAGCCCGCAGGCTAGGAGCGACCTCCGACAGTCACGGCCGCCACTCCGGCCGACCGGCAGCGGCTCAGACGCCCGCCGCAGGCCGCGGCACCAGCTCCACGCTGTCCACGTTGTTGCACCAGCGGCAGGTGACATGCTCGGCGCTGTCGGCGAGCACCTCGCGTTCCTCGATGCTCTGCGCCCCGGTGAGGTCCACGTGGACGAAGTCGCGGGTACGGGTGGTCCGCGCCACGTCAAACCGGGTCAGGTTGCCGCAGGAGGTGCAACGCCAGCGGGTGGTCTCGTCGGGCAGCGGGATCGGCACCCCGGCAGGGTAGTCAATCGAGCGGCCGACCACCCACAGCTCACCTTGCCTGCACCGCGGCCCGGACCCGGATGATCTCAGTCCATCGATCCGCGACCTCGCCGGCGGCGTAACCCCCACCTCCATGCACCTGCAGGACAGTCTCAGCCGTGAACCAGGCGGCCTCCGCCGCCTCCGGTAGCGCCGCGGCAAGATCCATCGAGTCACCGAGAGCGGCCGCCCGCCAGGTCAGCGCCCGAGCCGCGGCCAGCCGTACCGCTGCCGCCGCAAACGCATGCCGCTGCACCTGGAACCGTGAGAGTGGCCGACCGAATGCCTGCCGTTCGGAGGCATACCGGGCGCCGAGCTGCAAGAGGGTCTCGCCGCTGCCAAGCAGTGCCGCCGCCGTCGGCAGGTCTCCCGTGACCAGCTCCAAAGCGGCGGCGCGGCCGCATTCCTCGGCGACGGCAAGCCGAATAGTCATGGGTACGTCGGGACCGAGCAACCCGGTTCCAAGCAGGCCTGCGTGACCCATCGCGAGGACACCCCGCGCGCTGTCGCGAGCGGCGCGAACCTCTTCGTCCTCCAGAACCGGGAGCAGACTCATTCCATCGCCGCGCGGATCCGCGCCTGTGCCTCGTCCAACGCTGCCGCGGCCGGCGACTTTTCAGCACGGCGAAAATCGAGCTCCTCCTCGCTATCGATCGGGATCAGATGCAGATGGACATGGGGCACCTCGAGGCCGACCGCTACCAGCGCCACTTTGCGGCTGGGGAAGGCCCGGGCGACCGCCTTGCCCACCGTCCGCGATACCTCGAACAGGGCCTGGCTGGTGGCCTCGTCGAGCTCCAGCCAATCATCGACCTCTATCCGCGGTACCACGAGGGTGTGCCCGGGTCGCACCGGCGCGATCGTGAGGAAGGCGACCACCCGTGGGTCGCTGTAGACGAAACGGCCGGGCAACTCCCCGGCAATGATGCGGGTGAAAAGGCTTGGCATGGCAGCAACCTAGACCGGGGTCACGCCCCGCTTGCGTGCCGGGCGCAGCACCCTTTTGCGTTCCGCCTTCTCTAGCGCATGCACGATCGTGGCTCGCGTGTCGGCCGGATCGATCACCTCATCGACGAAGCCCATCTTCGCGCTGAGGTATGGACTAATTTGGGCCCGGATACCGGCGACGAGTTCGGCTCGAAGTGCCACCCGCTCCTCAGGTCGGGCGGCGTCGAGCTGCTTGCGGAAAAGAATATTCACCGCCCCTTCCGGCCCCATGACCGAGAACTCCCCGGACGGCCAACTAGCCACATGGTCGGATTCGTACTGCCGTCCAGCCATGACGAAATACCCTGCCCCGTAGGCCTTTCGCAGGACAACCGTCACCTTGGGAACGGTCGCCTCCGAAACGTTGAACAGCATCTTGGCACCGTGCCGGATGATCCCCTGGTGTTCCACCGCCTTGCCCACGACGAAGCCGGGAACATCAACGAGAAATACCAGCGGCACCTCGAAGCTGTCACAGAGGTTGATGAACCGGGCCGCCTTGTCCGCGGAGTTCACATCCAGCGCCCCCGCCTGGATCATCGGCTGGCTGGCGATGATCCCTACGCTGCGCCCGTCGAATCGGGCGAATCCGGTGATCACGCTTTTGGCCCAGTCGGGCTTCATCGGAAAGAAACTGTCCGCGTCCACCACGGCCCTGATGACACGGCGCATGTCGTACGCCTGCCGGGGGTTGGCCGGCACGATGTCGTAGAGCTCCTCGCAACGACGTTCGGCCTCGTCGGTCGATACCGTCCGGGGCACCGGATCGCCGTATCGGGACGGCAGATAGGACAAGTAGGTGCGCACCGTGGCGAGGCAGTCGGCGTCATCGGCGCATTCCCGGTCCGCCACCCCGGATATCTTGTTGTGGACCGCGGACCCGCCCATCTCCTCTTCGGTCACGTCCTCACCGGTGGCCGCCTTCACCAGGTAGCGACCGGCCAGGGCCATCGAGCTCGTGCCCTTCACCATCGGAACGAAATCACATAGGGCCGGGATGTAGGCCGTTCCCGCGCTGCACGGCCCGAGCATGGCGGCCACCTGCGGTACGACTCCGGACATGGTGGTGATCTCACGGAACAGATCGCCGGCGCCGGCGAACGCCGCTCCCACCGTTTCGGTGACGCGCGCACCGGCCGAGTCGAGCAGGTACACGATCGGGGTGCCGTGTTTGACGGCGAAGTCCCTGGCCCTGGCCGCCTTCCGCTCACCATGCTGGCCGATGCTCCCGGCGAGCACCGTGAAGTCGTAGGCGACCACCGTCACCCGGCGGCCGTTCACGTGCCCCACTCCGGTGAGGCAGCCATCCGCGGGCGTTCGCTTCCCTTGGGACTGAGGTGAGTCCAGGGCCTCGGCGAACAGGCCTGTCTCGCGGAAGGTTCCGGCGTCGAAAAGCAACTCCAGGCGTTCCCGCACGGTGAGCTTGCCCAGTGAGTGCTGCCTTTCGACCAGCTCTGGCCCCCCCATCAACAGCGCGTCGGCGCGCCGTGCTGCGAGGTCGGCGGCCATCTGTTTCAAGCTCGGCGGGGCGTTCACGCGGGCGGGCCTCCGGGGTTCAGCGGGCGCATCCAGTCATTGTGTCCGAGGTGCGCCCTAGTTTCGCCCACCATGACCACGGCACCGGTGCAGACCAGCTTCGACGAGCTCGGTACCCCCCTGCGCGACGTAGTGTTTGTCGTGGTCGACCTCGAGACAACGGGGGGCTCCCCGGAATCTTGTGAAATCACCGAGATCGGTGCGGTCAAGGTTCGGGGAGGGGAGGTTCTGGGCGAGTTTCAGACCCTGGTCCGGCCCACCGGAACCATTCCCCCGTTCATCGCCGTGCTCACCGGCATCACCGATGCTCTGGTGGCTGGCTCCCCCAGCGTCCGCACTGCGTTACCCGCCTTCTTGGAGTTTGCTCGCGGAGCGGTTCTGGTCGCGCACAACGCCCCTTTCGACGTCGGATTTTTACGCCGGGGCGCCGCGCGCCTCGACCTGGCCTGGCCTGGCTTCACGTCGGTGGACACCGCACGTCTCGCGCGGCGCGCCTTGACCCGGGACGAGGCACCCAACTGCAAGCTGGCCACCTTGGCGCGCCTTTTCCACACAACCACCGAACCGTGCCATCGCGCCTTGTCCGACGCCCGGGCCACCGTGGGAGTGCTGCACGGCCTGCTGGAGCGGGTGGGCAATCTCGGCGTGCAGTCACTAGAAGAACTGTGCGCGTTTTCCGCGCAGGTGCCTGAACGGGTGCGCCGCAAGCGCTACCTCGCCGAGGGGCTGCCCACCGGGCCCGGCGTCTATGTGTTCCGAGACGCGCAGCAGCGTCCCCTCTATGTCGGTAAATCGAGTGAGCTACGCAGCCGGGTGCGGTCCTACTTCACCGCGGCGGAGACGCGGACGCGGATGGTGGAGATGGTCGCGCTGGCCGAGCGGGTAGACGCGGTGCCCTGCTCGACCGGCCTGGAAGCAGAGGTTCGGGAACTACGGCTCATCGCGGAATTGCAGCCGCGCTACAACAGATCCGGCCGCAATGCGCGGGCCCGGTTGTGGATCAAGATGACCGTCGAGCCGTTCCCACGCCTGTCGCTGGTCCGGACAGTGCGGGCGGACCAGGCCGTCTACTTGGGGCCGTTTCGCACCCGAAGGCCAGCCGAACAAGCCATGAACGCCCTGCACGAGGCGGTGCCGCTCCGCCGGTGCACGCTGCGCCTGACCGCGCGCACGAGGGTCGCGGCGTGTGCCCTCGCCGGCATGGGCCGATGCGGCGCGCCGTGCGACGGGCGCGAGGATGCCGTCGCCTACGACGTGCATGTGCAGCGCGTGCGGCTGGCGCTCACCGCAGACCCCGGTGCCGTGATCACCGTTCTGCTCCAACGCATCGAACGGCTGGCCCACCAACAGCGCTATGAGCAGGCGGCTGTCGAACGCGACAGGTTGGCGGTCCTCGTACACGCCACCCGACGCTTGCAAAGGCTGATCAGCGTGACCCAACTGCCCGAGCTGGTGGCGGCCCGTCCGCACTGCGGCGGCTGGGACCTTGCCGTGGTCCGGTACGGGCGCCTCACCGCCGCCGGCCACGCTCCCCGCGGGCAGCCGCCCGGTGGGTGGGTGGACGCCGCAGTGGCGACCGCGGAGACGGTGCGACCCGGTGCTGGGCCCACTCCGGCCGCGTCCGCGGAGGAGACCGACATGATTCTGCGCTGGCTGGAATTACCGGGCACGCGGCTGGTCCGCCTCACCGGGACCTGGACCAGCCCGGCGTACGGAGCCGGCCGATTCGGGGCGCTCGCGGCCCTAGCGCAGGACCATGCGACCAGCCGAATGGACCCGTTCATCGACAGGCGCGCCCTCCGACCCATCGGGCCGGCGTTGTGACAGCGTGGGATGGCGCCGTTCATAGACTGCGGTCCCCAGCTGATCTGCCCCACTCCAGGCAAGCACGGAAAGGTGCCCCGATGCTCACCGTCACCCTGTCCGCTGCGTACGGGGCGGGGGGTAGCTACGTCGGTCCGCGTCTGGCCGAGCAGTTGGGCCTGCGCTTTTTGGATCGCGCCATCCCGGCGGCCGTCGCGGGCCAACTCGGCGTCGAACTGGCCGAGGCGGTGGCCCATGACGGGCGCAGCGAACACGGCTTCGGTCGGCTGCTCACCGCGATCGGGCGAGTGCCGAGCGCCACGCTCGGCGGCCTCACCGGGTTCCTGCCCCCAGACCAGCTCACCGATGAGACGGTCTTCGCCGAACACACCGCGCGCCTGCTGCGCGAAGTTGCCGACGACACGGGGGCGGTCATCCTCGGCCGTGCCGCGGCCGTCGTCCTCGCGGGTCGCCCGCAGGTCCTGCACGTGCGAATGAGTGGACCGCCCGAGGCCCGGGCAAAACAGGCGAGCCGGCTACGGGGGGTGGACCTTGACACCACGCGAACCCGCCTCCGCGATAACGATGCAGCGCGGGAGGCGTACGTGAAGAACCTGTATGGCCGGGATCCGCGCGACCCGGCCCTGTATCACGTGGTGCTGGACAGCACGGCGCTGACGCTGGACACCTGCGTGAATCTGCTGGTTACCGCGGCCCGATCCATCGCCGTCTAGCATTCACGACAATCGATAGGGGGACCTTTAGTGATCACCGCCATAGTCCTGGTCACCGCCGAGGTGGATCGCATTCCGGAGGTAGCCGAGGCGCTCGCGGGACTTGAAGGCGTCAGCGAGTGCTATTCGGTGGCCGGGGATGCGGACCTGGTGGCGATCGTGCGAGTGCACAGCCACGAGGAGATCGCCGACACCATTGCCGGGCGCATCAACCGGACGGACGGGATTCTCGCCACGACGACGATGATCGCGTTTCGGGCCTACTCCCGACACGACCTGGAAGCCGCGTTCTCGTTGGGCGCCGAGGCCTAGATTTTGGCGCTGGCCGCCCGGCGGCCTTGACATTGGCCGCCCGCTGGCCTTGACATTGGCCGCCCGCTGGCCTTGACGTTGGCCGCCCTTGCTGCGGTGGGCCTCGGTCCTGGCCCGCGGAGATTACGCGCTGCGGGCGGCCTGGCTGCTGGTGATCCACCGGTCTAATGCCGCCGCGGCGTCACCCTCGTCGATGCTGATCGCCCCTTGGGTGAGAGCCTCGGCCAGCTGGTCGTCGAGGCTGCCTTGGCCAGGTCGCCACGCCACCAGCCCCGCGGCGGCATTCAGCAACACGGCGTCCCGTACCGGTCCGGGCTTACCGGCGAGCAAGTCCCGACACACCTTCGCGTTGTGCGCAGCGTCCCCGCCGACCAGGTCCCCGGCCTGCAATCCGAAAACTGTCGGGTCGACAACGCGTTCGACGACGTCCTGGCCACGGACCCACCACGCCCTGGACGTGGTCGAGGTCGTGAGCTCGTCGAGCCCGTCGTCGCCGCGCACCACGATCGCGTCCACCCCCCGTCGAGCGAACACACCGGCCATGACGGCGGCAAGGCGGCCATCTGCCACGCCCACGACCTGTGCCGCTGGACGGGCCGGATTCGTCAGGGGACCGAGAACATTGAACACGGTGGGTACGCCGAGCTCCCGGCGTGGGGCCGCGGTGTGCCGCATTGAGGGATGGAAGACCGGTGCGAAACAGAAGGCCGGGGCGCCGGCCGCGACGCACGCCGCCACGCCCGCTGGGGGCAGGTCGATGGCGACCCCCATCTCCTCCAGCAGGTCCGCCGAGCCGCACAGGGAGGAGGCCGATCGGTTGCCGTGCTTGACCACCTGCGCTCCGCACCCGGCCAACACCAGGGCCGCCATCGTCGAGATGTTCACCGTGTTGGCACGGTCACCACCGGTGCCGCAGGTGTCGACCGCCCGCAGTCCCTCCGGAAGCAGCACAGAAGCAGCCAACTCGAGCATCACCGACGCCAGGCCGGCTACCTCCTCGGAGGACTCCCCCTTGGCGCGCAGCGCGACAACGAAGCCAGCCACCTGCGCCGGCGAGGCCTCCCCGGCCATGATCTGACGCATCGCCCAGGTCGTCTGATCCTCGGCGAGCGATTCCCCGCGCAGCAGAGCTGTCAACAGATCCGGCCACCGCGTCATGCGTCCCCCGCAGGATTGGGCTCGATGTGCAAATGAGGTGCCATGGCGCCAAGGTCGGCCACCGTCCGGCCGTCCTCGGAGCCCGCCACAAGATCATGGACCAGTCCCACCACCAGCGCGTCATATGAGGCGGCGAAGGGCCGCTCACAACGCGGACACCGACCGGCACCGGCGGCCCGTAAGACCTCGGCAAGCGGGAAGTCCAACCCGCAACGGCCGCACCAAGCGCGTCGGACCGGGCTACCCATTGCCGCGTCGCCGACCCGTTAGGCCCGACGCAGACCGAAGCCAGGTCTGGCGGTCGGCACCGAAGTCCGCGCCCGGCGCGCCGTCAGAAGGCGCACGACCGCTTCGGTGAGCTGGAAGGGATCCACCGGGAGCGCGAGCACCGCGTCCGCGCGCGACCAGGCCGCCAGCCAACGGTCGTCGCGTCGAGCGATCAGCAGCACCGTCGAGGGGCAGTCGGGAATCTCGTCCTTGATCTGGCGGGCCAGGCCCATCCCCCCCGTCGGCCACGCCTCCGCGTCGAGGACGCACACGTCGATGCCGCCGGCGTCGATGGTCGCGACGACCGCCTTGCCGTCGGCGCACTCGACGTATTCGACCCGCCCAAGTTCCGGACTCGGTACCCGCCCGAGGGACATGCGGATACGACTTCGGACCTCAGCGTCGTCGCTGTAAACCAAAACGGTGCTCACGAGATCCGGATGCTACCGGCCGCGGCGCGGGGCACCGCTTTCGACGCCCGAGTCCTGCCTGCCGGCCGAACCTGCCGCCCGGACCGGGCGGCCGGACCGGGCGGCCGGACCCAGCTCACGGGCGGTTGTTGGGGCCCTTCCATGGCATTCCGACGGTGTGCGCGTAACAATTTGGCCCCGGATTGTAGGCAGAGAGCCGTTCCTCGCACACCGTGCAGGCACGGCTCGGAGCACCAACGGGCTGTGCTCTGGGGACCGGCTTGAGGGTCGCTCCAGTGGGGCGAGTACCGGAAGCCATCTCCTACGCCCTCCTTCTGTGGATGCCGAGCGGGACCGACCAGACGCCGGGCCTTATGGGCTGTCGCGAGCGTAGGTGACGCCCATCGCGACGGTCAATGTCACCGCCGACGGGAGGCGCCGATCCGGCTGCAGGCGACCGCGCCGCCGTCGGCACGCGCGGAGGCCAGCGAACCGCGGTTCGGTGCCGCGCGCCCCGTCGCGCCCCTGTTCGGGGCCCGTGCCAGAATGCCCCCGTGGCTGCCGCAACAGCGCTGGAGAGCGCGCCCGTCCACAGCTCCCAGGAACGCCCGTCGATGGTGTCGGTAGGCACCATCATCTGGCTGTCCAGCGAGTTGATGTTCTTTTCGGCGTTGTTTGCCATGTACTTCACGATCAGGTCCGTGAGCCCCGAATGGCCGCCACCGGGGGAAGCGCCGAAGGTCGCCTACTCCGCGATCTTCACGACGATCCTGGTTCTGTCGTCGCTCACCTGCCAGCTGGGTGTGTTCGCGGCGGAGAAGGGGGATGTCTACGGGCTGCGGCGTTGGTACTCGTTGACGTTCTTCATGGGCCTGATGTTTGTCTTGGGGCAGGCCAATGAGTATCGAATGGAGGTCCAGGCCGGTCACACCCTCAGCCACAACGCGTACTCATCGGCGTTTTATCTGACTACCGGCTTTCACTTCCTGCATGTGTGCGGCGGATTGATCGCCTTCTTGTTTGTGCTGGCCCGAAGCAGGATGGGCCCGTTCACCCCTGCCCGCGCGTCCTCGGCGATCGTCACGTCGTACTACTGGCATTTCGTCGACGTGGTGTGGATCGGCTTGTACGCGACCATTTACCTCATCCAGTGAGCGGCCCAGTGACTTCCCCCTCCCACGCGTCCTCGCGCCGCCGAACGATCCCGTTCGGGGCCTACCTGGTGCTCGCCTTGCTGGTCACGGCAGGCCTCTGGGCGTTCCTTGCTCCTTCGGGGTCTGCGGCCGGGAGCGACAACAGCCCCGCCGTCACCCGAGGCAAGGAAATCTTCGCCCAGGGGTGCGCCTCCTGCCACGGCTTGCAGGCGCAAGGGATCGGCGGCCGCGCCCCATCCCTGATCGGGGTCGGCGCGGCCGCGGTGGACTTTCAGGTCAGCAGCGGACGGATGCCCCTCGCGGAGATCGGCGTTCAGGCCGATCGGCACCCAGCGCGGTACACCCAGCAAGAGATCGACGACCTGGCCGCCTACGTGAATTCACTCGGCGGGGGGCCAGCCGCACCGGTTTTCAACGCGGCTGACGTACAGCGAGCCGACCTCTCCAAGGGTGGGGAGATCTTCCGCGCCAACTGCGCCTCCTGCCACAACTTTGCCGGCGCGGGGAACGCGCTGGAAAAGGGTCGCTATGCGCCCAACCTTGGTCAGGCCACCGGCAAGCAAATTTTCGAGGCCATGCTGACCGGTCCCGAGTCGATGCCCGTGTTTGGCAACAACCAGATCACCCCGCAGCAGAAGCTGGCGGTGGTGCGCTACGTGCAGTCGTTGCGCAAGGGCGCCGATCCCGGCGGCGCTAACCTCGGCCACCTCGGACCGGTGCCCGAAGGCGTTGTCGCCATCTTGATCGGCATCGGAGGTCTGGTGGCCGCCACGCTGTTTATTGGATCGAAATCATGAGCGAACGCAACCCGGGCCGGCCGGACTCCCCCGCCGCCCATCTCGAGGCGCCCGCTAAGGGGCGTGCCGCCGGAACAACGCTCGCCGCTGAGCGCGATGAGCAGCTTGCGGCCCGTAAGGCCGACCGTTCGGCCGAGCGCATCGTGTCCTCGTTCTTCCTGCTGTCGGCGGCTGGCGCGATCTTTTTCTTCGTCACCTACTGGATCCACGCGAAGACCGACCTGTTCGTCAACGCGCTGCTCGGGACGTCCCTCGCGGTCGCGCTGTTCGGCATCGGTATGGGTGCGGTGCTCTGGGCCAAGATGCTCATGCCCGCGGAGGAGGCCGTGCAGGAGCGGCATCCGTTCGGCTCGCCACCTGAACTGGCAACCGAGGCCGGCGAGGCGTGGAACGCGGGTGTCCAAGGAAGCGGCATCGCCCGGCGCCCCCTGCTACGCCGCAGCCTGCTGCTCGCCAGCGGGCTGCTCTTGCTGCCCGTCATTGCACCGCTGCGCTCGCTGGGTGAGAAGCCCAAGGGGGAGCTAAAGCACACCTTTTGGTCAAAAAATGCCCGCCTCGTCCTTCCGGACGGGACCCCGTTGAAGCTCGACAGCTTGGAACCCAACGGCATCGCGACAGTGTTTCCGGAAGGCCACACCGACATCGAGGCCGCCGCTAACTCCTCGGCGGTGCTCATCCGGCTGCCCGACGAAGTGGTTACCGACAAGATCCGTCCAAAGTCTCATCAGGGCTACGTGGTGTTTTCCCAAATCTGCACGCACGCCGGCTGTCCGGCGCGGCTGTACAGCCAGCAGACGCACACGCTGCTCTGCCCCTGCCACCAGTCGCAGTTCAAGGTCTTGCTGGGCGCCCAGCCGGCGGCCGGCCCGGCAACTCGCCCCCTTCCCCAACTAGCCATCACGTCTGATTCGGACGGATACTTGCGCGCAGTGAGGGACTTCGACGAACCCATCGGGCCCGGCTTCTGGGAGCGGTCATGAGCAGCACGACCTCGACGTCCGACCGCAACGGTGCACCTGAGGTCTTCGACTCACGTAATCCCAAGCCCGCCCCGACCGGAGCCGGCAAGGCGATCGGCGGCACGGGCCGCTTCTTCGACGACCGCATGGGCGGCTCGGCGTTCTTCCGCGAGTCTTTGAACAAGGTGTTCCCCGACAACTGGTCGTTCATGATCGGGGAAATCGCGCTCTACAGCTTCATCATCTTGCTGCTCACCGGGACCTACCTGACCCTGTTCTTCCATGACTCGACCGCCCAGGTCATCTACCACGGGTCATACACGCGGTTGCAGGACGTGTCGATGAGCGATGCGTACGCATCGACGCTCAACATTTCCTTCGACGTCCGAGCCGGCCTGGTCATCCGGCAGATTCACCACTGGGCCGCGCTGTTGTTCATCGCGGGCATGGTCGTGCACGCCTGCCGCGTGTTCTTCACCGGCGCGTTTCGCAAGCCGCGTGAGATCAACTGGCTGATCGGTGTCGGCTTGATGACGCTCGGCATCTTGGAGGGCTTTGCCGGGTACTCGCTGCCCGACGACCTCCTGTCGGGAACCGGCCTGCGGATCGCCTACTCCATCGTCTTGTCGATCCCTGTGGTCGGCACCTGGGTCGGCTACCTGGTTTTCGGCGGCCCGTACCCTGGGACGAGCATCATTCCCCGTCTCTACGTGATCCACATTCTGTTGATCCCAGGCATTATTTTGGCGTTGATCACCGCCCACCTCGGGATCCTGTGGCATCAAAAGCACACCCAGTTCCCAGGTCCCGGGCGAACCGAGAACAACGTGGTCGGGGAACGCATGTTCCCGGTCTACGGCGCCAAGGCCGGCGGCTTCTTCATGATCGTATTCGCGATGCTGGCCGCCCTCGGCGGGTTGGCCCAGATCAACCCGATCTGGCTGTACGGGCCGTACGACCCATCCGTCGTGTCCGCCGGCTCCCAACCCGACTGGTACATCGGGTTCCTCGACGGCGCCGTACGCATCATGCCCAACTGGGAGTTCCGCGGTTTCGGCCACACGATCCCGTTCATGCTGCTCATTCCCGGCGTGGTGATCCCGGGGATCATGTTCACGCTCTTCGCGATTTACCCGTTCCTGGAGGCGCGGTTCACCGGCGACCACGCCTATCACAACCTGCTCCAGCGACCCCGGGACGCCCCGACGCGGGCTGCCTGCGGCATGATGGCGCTGACTTTCTACAGCGTCATGTGGGCATCCGGCGGCAACGACGTGATGGCGTCGATCTTCCACGTCAGCCTGAATGCCTTGACCTGGGCCGGGCGCATCCTGCTGATCATCGCGCCCCCCATTGCGTACAAGGTGACGAAGCTGATCTGCATCCAGCTCAAGCGCAGGGAAGACGAGCAGATCCATCACGGCTACGAGACGGGGATCGTGCGACGCCTGCCATCCGGTGAGTACATCGAGGTGCACGCGCCACTCCCGGCCGCGCACCAGCCGGTCCTCACCCCTGTGGAGACGACCACCTTCGCGCAACTCACGAACGGGGCCCGCGCAACCAACGGCGCCGGCAAGGAGCTTGTCCCGGTCGGCGGCGGCGCCGATGGGGCGGAAGAGTCCCACCGTGGCGGCCTTCTCGGGTTCTTCCGCCCGTAACTGCGCGGCCAGCCGGAGGCCGGCCTTACGGCCAGCTGGCGTTCCTGTGTTGCCGTGGGCGGGGGGCCGCCCGGACGGCTGGCGCCCAGGGCAGCCTGCTAGCGCCGGGCGGGCTGCGAGCGCCGGGCGGCCTGCGAGCTCCGGGCGGCCTGCGAGGATCAGCAGCCTTCCCGGACCTCTGTCTGGCCGCCGATGGCTGCCGCCCATGGCGCCGTAGCGCCACCACAGACAACCAACGCCCGCTCCCCTGCCCCTCCCGCGCCCCGGGATGCGCGCCGGGGGCGGTCAGTCACCCCGGCCGGCTCCAGCTGGGCGCTCCAACCTGCCGCTCCACGTGGCGCTCCAGCGCCACCACAGACAGCCAACGCTCGCTCCCCTGCCCCTTCCCGAGCCCCGGGTGTGCCCCGGGGGCGGTCACTCACCCCGGCCGGCTGCGGCGCCGGGCCAAGCGGCCGCTCCACGTGGCGCTCCAGCGCCACCACAGGCAGCAACGCGTACCCACCTGCTCCAGATGGACGGCCACGGGAGGCCAACGATGCCGGGACCAAGGTCATCGTGTCGGCATACGGACAATGCTGAGCGTGGACGGCGACACGATGATCGCCATCGCCATCT
>DASYGP010000106.1:0-7851 GCA_035999615.1 Mycobacteriales bacterium | reverse complement strand
CGGGCCGGGTGTTTTTCGCCAACTCCGGCGCCGAGGCGAACGAATGCGCGCTGAAGATCGCCCGCCGGCACGGGGCCGAGCACGGCGGCCGGACGGAGGTGATCGCGACCCACGATGCTTTCCATGGCCGCACCTTCGGGGCGCTGGCGGTGACCGGCAGCCCGGACAAGCGCGAGCCGTTCGCCCCGTTGCCCGGCCCGGTCACCTTCGTGGACTACGGCGACGCGGCCGCGCTGGCCGACCGGGTCGGCCCGCAGACCGCGGCGGTGATCCTCGAACCGGTGCTGGGGGAGGCCGGCGTGATCGCCCCCGCCGACGGGTATCTCGCCGCCGCCCGGAAGGCCTGCGACGACGCCGGTGCCCTGCTGATCATCGATGAGGTGCAGGGCGGCATCGGTCGGACCGGGCAGTGGTTCGCCCACCACCAAAGCGGGGTCCGGCCGGACGTGGTCACCCTTGCCAAAGGGCTGGGCGGCGGGCTCCCGATCGGCGCCTGCGTGGCGCTGACCGACGTGGCCGCGGGGGCGCTGCAACGCGGCCAGCACGGCTCGACCTTCGGCGGCAACCCGGTCTGCGCCGCCGCCGCGCTGGCGGTCCTCGACACGATCGAGAGTGAAGGCCTGCTCGGTCAGGTCCGGGCGGTCGGCGAACACCTGCGCGCCGCGATCCTGGCCCCGGACCACCCGCTCGTCGACCGCGTCGATGGGGCCGGCTTGTGGTTGGGAATCGTGCTCAGCGCGCCGGTGGCGCCGGCCCTCGAGCTGGCCGCGCGGGAGGCCGGATTCCTGGTGAACGCCGCCGCGCCGGGCCGGCTGCGGCTGGCCCCACCGCTGGTGTTGACCACCGCGCAGGCGGACGAATTCGGGGCGGCGCTGCCCGGGTTGCTCACGCGGATCAGCCCGTGAGCACCGCTCCCGGCGCTGTGGCAGCCAGGACCCGGCACCTGCTGGTCGATACCGACCTCACCCCGGCCGAACAGGCCGAGCTGCTCGAACGGGCCCGGACCATGAAAGGCGAACGGTTCGCGCACCGGCCGCTGGCGGGGCGCAGCGTGGCGTTGATGTTCGACAAGCCTTCGACCCGGACCCGGTTGAGCTTCGAGGTGGGGGTCGCGCAGCTCGGTGGCCACCCGCTGGTCGTCGACACCGCGAGCACCCAGCTGGGCCGCGGGGAAAGCCTCGCCGACACCGCGCGGGTGCTCTCGCGGTACGTCCACGCGGTGGTCTGGCGGACCTACGGGCAGAACCGGCTGGCGCAGCTCGCGGCGGCGGCCACCGTGCCGGTCATCAACGGACTGACCGACAGCTATCACCCCTGCCAGGCGCTGGCCGACCTGCTGACCATCTCCGAGCACCGGCCGCTGGCGGGGACGACGCTGACCTATCTCGGCGACGGGAACAACGTCGCCCACTCCCTGGCGCTGGCCGGCGCGATGGCCGGACTGCACGTCCGGCTGGCCTGCCCGCCGGGCTTCGGGCCCGACCCGACGGTGCTGGCCGCCGCGCAGCAGCGGGGCGCCGGCACCGGCGGGAGCGTGTTGACCACCACCGATCCGCTGGCGGCGGCCGACGGCGCCGACGTGCTCTACACCGACGTCTGGGCCTCGATGGGCCAGGAGGCCGAGGCGGCCCAACGGCTCACCCCGTTCCGGCCGTACGCGCTGGACGCCGGCAAGGTCGACCTCGCGGCCGCGGACGTCCTGGTCATGCATTGCCTGCCGGCGCACCGTGGGGAGGAGATCGCGGCCGAGGTCATCGACGGGCCGCGCAGTGTGGTCTTCGATCAGGCGGAAAACCGGCTGCACGCGCAGAAGGCGCTGCTGGTGTTCCTGCTGGAGGGGGCGGCGAGGTGAGCCTCACCCGCATCGCCCCGCTGACCAAGGCGGCCCGCCAGGCCCGGATCACCGCGCTGATCGAGTCCAGCGACGTGCGCAGTCAGGGCGAGCTGGTCCGCCGGCTCGGCGCCGACGGCGTGCACGTCACGCAGGCCACCCTGTCCCGGGATCTGGAGGATCTGGGCGCGAGCAAGGCGCACGGCCGGTACGTCGTCCGCAGCGAGCCGGCGCCGTGGCCCGCGTCCGATTCCGATACCCGGCTGGCCCGGCTCGCCGAGGAGTTGCTGCTGGCCGCCGAGCCGGCGCTGAACCTGCTGGTGCTGCGCACCCCGCCGGGGGGCGCGCATCTGCTGGCGAGCGCCCTGGACCGGGCCGCCCAGCCGTGGGTGACCGACACCGTCGCCGGCACCATCGCCGGGGACGACACCATCCTGCTTGTCTGCCGCGACGCCCCCGGCGCCGCGGTCCTCTCGGCCCGGCTGTTGCAGCTGGCCGAGGGAACGTCCTGACCTGCCCCTCTCACGAACGGAACCCGCATGAGCCCCAAGCGCGTCGTGCTCGCCTATTCGGGCGGCCTCGACACCTCCGTCGCCATCGGCTGGATCGCCGCCGAGACCGGGGCGGAGGTCATCGCGGTCGCCGCTGACGTCGGCCAGGGCGGCGAGGACCTGGAGGTGATCCGGCAGCGAGCGCTGGACTGCGGCGCGGTGGAGTCGGTGGTCCTCGATGCGCGGGCCGAGTTCGCCGAGCAGTTCTGCCTGCCCGCGCTGGCCGCGAACGCGTTGTACATGGACCGCTACCCGTTGGTGTCCGCGCTGTCCCGTCCGCTGATCGTGCGGCATCTGGCCAGGGTCGCGCACGAGCTGGGCGCCGACACGGTGGCGCACGGCTGCACCGGCAAGGGCAACGATCAGGTCCGCTTCGAGGTCGGCCTCGCGGCGCTGGCCCCGGACATCGCGGTGCTCGCCCCGGTGCGGGATTCCGGGATGACCAGGGACAAGGCGATCGCGTTCGCCGACGAACGCGGCCTGCCGATCGACGTCAACAAGCGTTCGCCGTACTCCATCGATCAAAACCTGTGGGGCCGGGCGGTCGAGACCGGCTTTTTGGAGGACCCGTGGAACGGGCCGATCGAGGACCTATACAGCTACACCGCCGATCCGTCGGCGACCCGCGATCCGGACGAGGTGACCGTGCGTTTCGTCGCCGGCGTTCCGGTGGCGTTGGACGGCCGGGCCCTGGACCCGCTCGCGCTGATCAGCGAGCTGAACACCAGGGCGGGTGCGCAAGGCATCGGCCGGCTGGACATGGTCGAGGACCGGCTGGTGGGGATCAAGAGCAGGGAAGTTTACGAGGCGCCCGCGGCGCTGGCCCTCATCGAGGCGCACCGTGAACTGCAGGCGATGACGGTGGAACGGGACCTGGCCCGATTCACCCGCACCGTGCAGCAGCGCTGGACCGAGCTGGTCTACGACGGGTTGTGGTTCTCCCCGCTCAAGCGCGCGCTGGACGGCTTCCTGACCGACGCGAACGCGCCGGTCACCGGCGACGTACGGCTGACCCTGCACGGCGGCCGGACCGTCGTCACCGGGCGGCGCAGCGAGGCAAGCCTCTACGACTTCGGGCTGGCCACCTACGACAGCCAGGACACCTTCGATCAGTCGCTGGCCAAGGGTTTCGTGGAGCTGTGGGGACTCCCGAGCCGCATCGCGGCCCGGCGCGATCAGCGGCTCACCGACCGCGCGCACGCCGCCGAACGGCTGGCCGGGTCCGGCGGGAACGGCGGGGCGGCCGAGGCGTGACCCAGCCCCCCGCGCCCACCACCCGGCTGTGGGGCGGCCGGTTCGCCGGCGGCCCGGCCGAAGCCGTCGCCCGACTGTCGCTGTCGGTGCACTTCGATTGGCGGCTGGCCCCCTACGACCTGCTGGGCTCGCGGGCGCATGCCCGGGTGTTGCACCGCGCCGGGCTGCTCGATGCCGACGAGCTCGCCCGCATCCTCGCCGCGCTGGACGACCTGGAGGGCGCCGCCCGCAGCGGGACGTTCGTACCCACCGTCGCCGATGAGGACGTGCACACCGCGTTGGAGCGGGGCCTGCTCGAGCGCCTCGGCGGTCTCGGCGGCAAGCTGCGCGCCGGCCGGTCCCGCAACGATCAGGTCGCCACCGATCTGCGGCTGTACCTGCGCGACCACGCCCGGCAGGTCGCCGCCGCCGTCGCCGACCTCGCCGAGGCGCTGGCCGATCAGGCCGAGCAGCACCTGGACACGCCCGCCCCAGGTCTGACGCATCTGCAGCACGCCCAGCCGGTGCTGTTCGCGCACCACCTGCTGGCGCACGTACACCCGCTTCTTCGCGATGTCGACCGGCTGCGGGACTGGGACCGGCGGGCGGCAATCTCCCCGCTGGGATCGGGGGCCCTGTCCGGTTCTTCGCTGCCGCTGGACCCGGTCGTCGTCGCCGCCGAGCTGGGGTTCAGCGCCGCCGCCGCCAACTCGATGGACGCCGTGTCCGACCGGGACTTCGTGGCCGAGTTCCTGTTCGCCGCGTCGCTGGTCGGGGTGCACCTGTCCCGGCTGGGGGAGGAGGTGGTGCTCTGGGCGACCCGCGAGTTCGGCTGGGTCGAGCTCGACGACGCCTACACCACCGGCAGCTCGATCATGCCGCAGAAGAAGAACCCGGACGTGGCCGAACTGGCCCGCGGCAAGGCCGGCCGGCTGATCGGGCACCTAACGGGTTTCCTGGCCACCCTCAAGGGGCTGCCGCTCACCTACGACCGGGACCTGCAGGAGGACAAGGAACCGGTCTTCGACGCGGTCGACACGCTGCTGCTGGTGCTGCCCGCGGTCACCGGCATGATCGCGACGATGCGGGTGCGCACCGACCGACTGGAGGCCAGCGCCCCGGAAGGCTTCGCGCTGGCCACCGACGTCGCCGAATGGCTGGTGCAGCAGGGGGTCGCCTTCCGGGATGCCCACGAGGCGGTCGGCCACCTGGTCGTCTGGTGCCTGGCCCACGACGTCGATCTGTCTGGTCCGACCGACGCCCAGCTGGCCGCCATCTCGCCGCACCTGACCGGGCAGGTCCGCAGCGTGCTCAACGTGCCGGGCGCCCTCGCCGCCCGCTCGGCGCGCGGCGGGACCGCCCGACCACGGGTGGTGGAGCAACTCGCCGAGGTCCGCGCGCAGATCTCCCTCGACCGGGTCTTCGCGGCGGGTGATTGACCTCACCGGCCCGGTGTGGGAGGTGGCACCCGGGCTGCTCGGTGCGCTGCTGGTGCACGGCGGGGTCACCCTGCGGCTCACGGAAGTCGAGGCGTACAACGGGGAGGCTGACCCGGCCTCGCACGCCGCCCGGGGGAGGACCCCAAGAACCGAGGCGATGTACGGGCCGCCCGGACGCCTCTACGTCTACTTCGTCTACGGGCGGCACTGGTGCGCCAACATCGTCACCGGTCCCGCGGGCGCCGCGAGCGCGGTGCTGCTGCGCGCCGGTGAAGTGGTCGACGGCGCGGAGCTGGCCGGCGCCCGCCGGGGAGACGTGCCGGCCCGGGAGCTGGCCCGCGGCCCGGCCCGGTTGGCCCGCGCGCTGGGGCTCACCGGTGCCGACACCGGCCGGCCGGCGGTGCTCCAACCCGCGCCGACGCCGCTGCCGCACGCGACCGGACCGCGGGTCGGGGTCGGCGCCGGCGCCGAGACGCCGTGGCGGTTCTGGTTACCGGGGGAGCCGACCGTGTCCAGCTTCCGGGCCGGCTCGCGCCGCAGCCGGCCGCGCGGAATCGACGCGACCGGGGCGAGATGATGCCGCGGTGACCCACATCCTGGAGGAGCTGGCCTGGCGCGGACTGGTCGCGCAGAGCACCGATCTCGGCGCCCTGCGCCAGGGGATGGACGCCGGTCCGCTCACCTTCTACTGCGGCTTCGACCCGACCGCCCCGAGCCTGCACCACGGGCATCTGGTGCAGCTGCTGACGATGCGCCGGCTGCAGCGCGCCGGGCACCGGCCCCTGGCGCTGGTCGGTGGCTCGACTGGGCTGATCGGCGATCCCAAACCCGGCGCCGAGCGGCAGCTGCACGGCAAGGACACCGTCGCGGAATGGGTGGGCCACATTCAGGGCCAGATCGGGCCGTTCCTGGATTTCTCCGGGGAATTCGCGGCGCGCATGGTGAATAACCTCGACTGGACCCAACCGCTCTCGACGGTCGATTTCCTGCGCGATATCGGCAAGCATTTCAGCGTCAGCCGGATGCTCGCCAAAGATGCGGTCAGCGCCCGGATGGATTCCGCGGCCGGCATTTCCTACACCGAATTCTCCTACCAATTGTTGCAGGCGCTCGATTTCCTGGAACTATTCCGCCGCTACGGCTGCACCCTGCAAACGGCCGGCAGCGACCAGTGGGGGAACATGACCGCCGGGCTGGACCTGATCCGCCGGTCCGAATCGGTGATCGCCCATGCCATCGGCACGCCGCTGCTCACCAAGGCGGACGGCACCAAATTCGGCAAGAGCGAGGGCGGCGCGATCTGGCTCGACCCGGCGATGACCTCCCCATACGCGTTCTACCAGTTCTGGCTGAACGCCGAGGACGCGCAGGTCGGTTCCTACCTGCGGGTGATGACCGACCGGTCCCGCGAGCAGATCGACGAGCTGGTCGACCTGGTCGCCAGCCGGCCGGCCGCCCGCGAGGCGCAGCGGGCGCTGGCCCGGGATCTGACCACGCTGGTGCACGGCGCGGCCGAATGCGCCCGGGTGGAGGCCGCCGCCGCCGCCCTGTTCGGGCGGGCCGACCTGATCGGGCTGGACGAGGCCACCCTGGCCGCCGCGCTCGCCGAAGCGCCCGGCGTCCACGTCCCGGCCGGCGGGCAGGCCAGCCTGGCCGAGCTGCTGGAAGCCAGCGGCTTGGTGGACAGCCGGTCCGCGGCCCGGCGGGCGGTCGCCGAGGGCGGCGCCTACCTCAACAACCAGCGGGCCACCGACCCGATGGCCGTACCCGGCGAAGCGGACTGGCTGCACGGGCGCTACCTGGTGCTGCGCCGCGGCAAGCAGCACGTGGCCGGGGTGCACCGGGGCGGCTAACCCGCCCCGGGGTGCAACCGGGGCGGCTAACCCGCCCTGGGGTGCAACCGCGGCGGCTGACCCGCCCAGATCGAGGCACCGATTTGACTCTGCCGCAGGACTTCCCTAGGTTTTCATCTCGCACCCGAAGCGCCGGACCTCACCTCGAGGGACGGATCGGGAGCCCTCCGGACCTGGTGGAGACACCCGGGTCGGGGCCGGTAAGATTCGCCGGATTTGTCGCCTCAGGGCAACGGATTTGACCGGGTCGAAGTAGCCCGGTAGGTTTAGGGAGTTGCCCCGGAACAGGGTCGAAAGATCCCCTACGGTGCGCGTCCGTACCTTGAGAACTCAACAGCGTGCCGAAAGTCGATGCCATAAACCCCGTCGACGGCAACAAGCGACCGGTCACCTGACCGGAGGCGCAGTATCCGTCGCGGTATTTATATTGGCATGACAGTGGTTTACCAATCACTGTCATCTGCCAGATCGAATCGCGGAGGCGATCTCGCCAGACCGTCTCCGTTCTTCAATGAGTCAACCTCACCGGGTTCGCCCGGGTGGTTACATAGACATCAATGGAGAGTTTGATCCTGGCTCAGGACGAACGCTGGCGGCGTGCTTAACACATGCAAGTCGAGCGAGGAGCTTGCTCCTAGCGGCGAACGGGTGAGTAACACGTGGGCAACCTGCCCCTGGCTCTGGGATAACTCCGGGAAACCGGGGCTAATACCGGATATGACTGTCGAGGACATCCTCTGATAGTGGAAAGAATTTCGGCCAGGGATGGGCCCGCGGCCTATCAGCTTGTTGGTGAGGTAATGGCCCACCAAGGCGACGACGGGTAGCCGGCCTGAGAGGGCGACCGGCCACACTGGGACTGAGACACGGCCCAGACTCCTACGGGAGGCAGCAGTGGGGAATATTGCGCAATGGGCGAAAGCCTGACGCAGCGACGCCGCGTG
>DASYGP010000032.1:0-15552 GCA_035999615.1 Mycobacteriales bacterium | reverse complement strand
GGGCTGGAAGGTGCTGTAGAAGCCTTGCAACAGTGGCTGGTCGGCGTTCCACTGGGCAGCCGGTGCTTCTAGGAACAGGGCGTAGCCCTTGCCGCCGGTGACCATGCCCCGGTCGTTGGCCTGCAGCAGCGCGGCGCCGTCTTGCCACTGGAAGGTCCAGTCGGCGCTGTGGTAATCCCGGTAGGCGACCGGCCCCAGGTAGAGCCGGTGATAGGAAGCGTGCTGCGCCGAGAAGCTCTTCTCCTGGTCCTGCCATGCCGCGACCGTGGACGGCCCCGGGGTGTTCGTGGTGTCCACCCGCAGGTGGGTCGCTCCACCCGGGGCGGTGAAGTCGGTCTGCCCGTTCTGCACGCTGGTGGTCCAGTTGGCCGGGTGCGCCAGGGTCCAGCCGTCAGGGGAGTGATAGCTGACCCAACCGGCCGGTACGGCGCCGCTGGTGGCGGCCACCGGTTCGGGGCTAGCAGACGGCGGCGGGGTGGACGCAGCCGCTGACGAGTGGGCCGGGGCGCTGGCTGAGGCGCTGGCCTTCGGCGCCGCTGAGCGCGTCGGGTGAGCTGGCGCCCCCGCGGTCGGATGCGCAGGGCCGCCGGAAAGCGCGAGCCCCACCAGGGTGCCGACCACCGCGATCGCCACCAGGGCCCCGGCGAGAACCGCGACCCGGCGGCGGCGCACCCCCGACGCCGCGCCCGCCCCGCCAGCGTCCGAGGCGCCGGCGCGCGGGCCGCTGGCACCTGCGTCGGCGCCGGCGTCGGCCATGGGCGTCGGCGACGCGAACGGGTCCCGGTACCGGGGCGGCAGATCTCCGGCCACGTGCGCGGCGCCGGCCGCGGCCGCTACGTCCAACGCGCCGAGCGCCAGCGTGCGCTCAGCGGCGCTGGGCGCGGCCCCCCGGCCGGGCAGTGCGCCGGCCGGAGCCCCCGCGGTCGGGCTCTGCGGGGTGGGGAGATCGGCGCCGGTCCGAGCCGCCTGCTCTAGCAGGCCGCGCAGCTGCGCGGCGTTGAGTCGTAAGGCCGGGTCCTTGCGCAGCAATCCCTCCAGCGCGGGTGCCAGCGGGCCGGCCAGCACGGTGGGCTCGGGGTCCTCGGTGGCGACGGCCGTCAGCGTGGCCAGCGCCTCCTGCCCCGGGAACGGGGGATGGCCCTCCACCGCGGTGTACAGCGTGGCGCCCAGCGACCACAGGTCGCTGGGCGGCCCGGGGCGGCTTTCCCGGGCCCGCTCGGGCGCCATGAACGCCGGGCTGCCCACCAGCAGCCCGGTGCTGGTGAGGGTGGAGTCGCCGGCGCTGACGGCGATCCCGAAGTCGGTGAGCACCGCCCGGTTGTTGTCCTCCAGCACCACATTGGACGGTTTCACGTCCCGGTGCACGACGCCCTCCGCGTGGGCCGCTTCCAGCCCGCCGAGGATCTGCAGCCCGATCCCCGCGACCGCGGCGACCGACATCGCGCCGTTCTCCCGGACCGCCTCGGCCAGGGTGCGGCCGGCCAGCCGTTCCATCACCAGGCAGGGATGGCCGTCCTCCTCGACGACGTCGTACATCCGGACCACGCTCGGATGGGTGAGCCGCGCCGCAGCCCGCGCCTCGCGCATCGTGCGCTCCCGAAGCACCTCGACCTCGTGGTCAGACAGGCCCGGCGGGTAGAAGATCTCCTTCACGGCCACCGGCCGGCGCAGCAGTTCGTCCTCGGCGAGCCAGACGGTGCCCATCCCGCCGCGGCCGAGCAGGCCGACGACCCGGTAGCGCCCGGCGATCCGGCGCTCGGTTTCTGCGGAGGTCATAGCTGCTGCTCTACCCGCTCAGAGGGGTGCAGCACCCCCCAAACGCCCCCGGTCCTGGACAAGTCCCTGCTCACCGCACGGTGACCAGTTCCCGCTCCGGGGTCACGGCGGCCGGAACCGGCGCTGCCGGGGCGGTGAGCTCCGGGTAGTAGTCCCGCGGCCGGCCTTCGTTGTCGTGCAGCGCCCGCAGCTTGCCGGTCGGGTACTCGATCACCCAGTAGCTGAGCCACCCCGCCCCCACCGAGGCGGTGAGCACCACGAACACCGACCAGGGGAACAACCCCATCGAGCGGTTGATCACACCGAGGCGGTTGAGCAGCAGCATCACCGGCTCGTGCCAGATGTAGGTGCTGTAGCTGATCAATCCGATCCAGGTCAGCGCCCGCCAGGACAGCGCCCGCGACCAGAACTGCCCGCCGGCGCCGAGGACGGTCGAGCCCATCAGCAGCAGCCAGCCGACGGAGGCGATGTCGTGGAAGGCGATCTGGCCCCAGCTGTCGGGCCGGTCGATCCACCAGGCAAAGGCCACGATCGCGACGGCGCCCAGCCGGAGGGCCATCGGCCACAGGCCGCGGAACAAGGGCTTGCCGTCGCGCGCGGCCACCATCACCGCCAGTGCCATCCCGACGGCGAATGCCCCAAAGCGGGCCTGCGGCCCGAAATACACCGGCCAGTTCTCGAACGTCACGTGGAAAGCCAAGTAGGCCAGGTTGTTCCAGGCCACCGGCACCGCGAACAGCACCGCGCAGCCGGCCAGCAGCACCCTGACCCGGTCGCGCCGGGAGGCGATCCGGGTGCAGGCCCGGTAGGCCAGCGGCGCCAGCAGCACCAGCACCAGGTAGAACATCACTTCCAGGCTCATCGACCAGCTCGGGCCCAGCGTGTAGAAGATCCGCTTACGGTCGAACACCTGGGTGAAGGTGAGGTGCTCGAGCAGGTCGCGCCAGTCGCCCGGCAGCCCGGGGTTGCGCACTCCCCAGACGACCAGAATCCCGATCCAGTACAGCGGCAGGATCCGTACCGCCCGGCGCAGCAGGAATTGCCGGGAGGTGCGCAGCGAGGTCTGGTTCACCGCGGCCCGCGCGTACGGCAGCGTCAGCAGGTACGCGGACAGCACGAACAAGATGTCCACGATCTCGAAGCGGCCCAGCTGGTTGACCAGCGGGTTGGTGGTGTTGCTCTGGATCGCGTACTGGTACACGTGGAAGGCGATGATCGACAGCGCGGCAATGCCGCGGTAGCCCTCGAGCTCGCGGGCCCGGGCCTTGCGCGGCGCCCCTTCGGGGGGCTGCGGGCCGGGGCGGGCGGCCCGGTGCGCACCGGGCGCGCCGGGCGCGGTTGCGCCCGGCGGTGTCAGGGTCGCGCCCGGTGTCAGGGTCGCGCCCGGTGTCACGGTCGTGCTGCTCACGCGGTTCTCCTTCGACGGGGTTGCGGTCGGGGGGGTCGCGCGGGTCACCGGGCCGGGTCGCCCGCCCGCGGCGTGACATGCCATTGCCGCTCGCCGACCAGCTCCTTGATCTGCGCCACCCGGGCGACGATGTTCTTCCACTCGGTGTAGAAGATCGAGGAGACGAACAGGTAGCGCCAGAACCAGCCGCGCCGGCGCCGCAGTTCGGGCACCGCCAGCCGCTTGGCGAACAGCGTCTGCACCGGGCCGACCGCGATCGTGAACGCGGTCGCCAGGACCAGCGCGGAGGCGTCCCAGTGCAGTTTGCTGACCCCGCCGGAGCTGTAGGCCTTGTACGCCAGCAACGGGATCATCTGCAGCGACGCCCACGCGTACACCTCGCGCCAGCCGAGCAGAAAGGTCAGGCCGAGCTTCTGCCGCAGCCCCAGCTGCCGGGAGCGCCAGGTCGGCCGGAGGTGCTTGCGGGAGACCTGGAACCAGCCCTGCGCCCAGCGGGTGCGCTGCTTCCACAGCGCGTGCCAGGTGGTCGGGGCCAGCTCGCGGGAGATCAGCGCCGGATCGGAGGCGATCTTCGCGCCGGCGTCCAGGATGCGCAGGGTCGAGTCGATGTCCTCGGTGAGCATCGAGCCGTGCATCCGGGTCCGGGCCAGCAGCTCGGTCCGCCAGTAGCCGTTCGACCCGCCGAAGATGCCGAAACCGTGCAGCTTGGCTCGGCCGGGGTGGCTGACCGCGTAGATCGTTTCGAACTCGACGGCGACCATCCGGGCGACCGCCGAGGCGTCCCCATTGCGGATGACGCAGTGCCCCTGCACGACGTCCCAGCCGTTCGACAGCCAGCGCCAGGCCCGCCGGAACGAGCCGGGGTCCGGGTGATGATCGGCGTCGAACATGCCCACGAACTCGCCGGTGACATGGCTCATCGCCGCGTTCACGTTCTGCGCCTTGGAGGTGCTGTTCGTGACCCGCAGCGGCACGACGCGGGGGTCCTGCCGGGCGATCTCGCGCAGGTCCTCCTCGACCGACATCACCCTGGGGCTGTTGTAGGCGACCAGGATCTGCAACGGGCCGGGGTAATCCAGCCGCTGGAAGGCCTCGACGGTTTCCAAGATGGTGGCGGCCTCGTTCGGCAGGTACGCCGCGATGATCGCGGTCGCCGCCGGGCAGGGCGCGCCGGGTTCGGCGGGGGGCTGCTGCGGGTCCAGCGCGAACAGGCCCTCCACCCAGATCATCGTGGCGGTCAGCAGCAGCGCCGCGAGGATGACCCAGTAGGCCGGTCCGGACACGACGTCGATCCCGAGGCGGCCGAGCGTCAGGTAGGCCAGGAACGGCACGCCGATCCCGAGCAGGAACGTGGCGAGCACCTGGGCGGGGAGCCGGAGCCTGGTCGCGAGGGCCAGCAGCCGGGCGGTGCCCCGCAGCCGGACCTTGGGCTCGCGGGGTTCCAGGTCGGGGGTCCACGGCACGGGCAGTAGGTCCAGGTGCAGGGCCGCCGCCTCGCTGGCGCGGGCGGCCCTGCTGAGCAGCTGGCCGCCGCTGTCGGCGTCCTCGAACCGGACCCAGCCGATCACCGGGGTGACCCGGACCTGCTCGCCGGCGACGGTCAGCCGGGTGGCGCCGACCTGCGCGCCGAGCACCGCCAGGCGCTGCTCCACGTCCTGATCGGAGGTTTCCGGCAGCAGTGCCAGCAGCCGCCCGGACTGATCGACCCCGAGCCGTTGCAGGGGATGCGATTCGCCGCCGAGCATCGCCGCCAGCTGCTCGGCCAGTTCCCCGGTGGCGCGCGGACCGTAGCGGGACAGCAGGGCCGGTGCTTCCTGCAGGGCGACCACGGCGAGCGCGCCCGGCCGGCCGGCCCGGCGGCCCCGGTCCAGCTCGCGCTGCGCCTCCAGCTCCAGGTTCTTGGCGGAGGCCAGGCCGGTGCGGTGATCGTGGCCGACCAGCTCGGCGGGGACCGGCGGCCGGGCCATCTTGGTCTGCACCCGGGCCACCAGCTCGCTGGCCGACAGCGGCTTGGGCACGCAGTCGTCGGCGCCGAGCCGCAGCCCGGTCAGGACATCGTCGTCGGCGCCCGCGGTCAGCAAGATCACCGGGACGGAGCGGCCGGCGGGCAGCTCGCGTAGGTCCCGGAGCAGGTCGAAGCCGTCCACGCCGGGCAGGGCGACGTCGGCGACGACCACATCCGGGCGCAGCGCGGCCAGCGCCGGCGCGGAGGCATCCCGGGAGGTGGTGCTGACCAGGTGCCCGGCGGCTTCCAGCGCGGGGCGGGCCTCATCGACGAACGCCTGGTCGTCGGCCACCAGCAGCACGCTTCCGCGCGCCCGCGGCGGGGCGGTCAGTGGCTCGGCGAGACTGGTCAGGATGTCCTCCTGGGATCGGGCGCGCGGCCGTCTTCCGCGCGCGGGGATGGGGGCTGGCCGGGTGATCTGGGCGCTGCTTGGGGCCTGCGGGTATGGGACGGGGTCCCGTGCGAGGCTGGACGCGATGACTGCTTCCCCACCGGCCGCGCCGTCACCGGCGCGATCCCGGCGCGGGCTGTCCGCCTGCGCCGTGGGTGTTGTTGTTGCGGTCCTGACAGCGACACTACCCGCGTGTTCGGGTGGTCACGCTGCGACACAAGTCACATCTGCGCCGCCTCGGACGCCGGCCACGCTCACGACCTCGCCGCCTTCGGCGCAGCCGCACGCGGATGTGTGGTTGACCACACCGGACCGCTCCGCGTTGCTCACGCAAGGCGCCGCGCTGCCGCTGACCCAGGCGCCGGCGAGCGGCCACGTCGTCGTGGTGAACGACCAGCAGACCTTTCAGCAGTTCCTCGGGGTGGGCGCGTCGCTGACCGGCGCGTCCGCGGCGTTGCTGAGCGGGCTGGCTCCCGGCGCGCGGGACGCCTTGCTGCATCAGCTGTTCACCGGCGGGCAGGGCATCGGCCTGGGGGTGCTACGCCAGCCGATCGGCGCGAATGACTTCTCCACCGGCAACTTCTCCTACGACCAGCTGCCGCCCGGAAGCAGCGACCCGTCGCTGGCGCGCTTCTCGCTGGCCCCCGACGAGCGCACGATCCTGCCGTTGCTGCGTCAGATCCGGGGGATCAACCCGGCCCTGACCGTGGTCGCCTCGCCGTGGAGCGCCCCGGGATGGATGAAGACCAGCGGATCGCTGATCGGCGGGACCCTCGATCCCCGCTGGCAGGACGCCTACGCGCACTACCTGGTCCGGTTCCTGCAGGGCTACGCCAGCCGCGGGGTACCGGTCGCCGGCCTCACGGTCGCCAACGAGCCGACGTTCTCCCCGCCCGGGTACGCCGGGATGACGCTGAGCGTGGATCAGCAGCGGAGCCTGATCGACGATCATCTGGCGCCGGCGCTCGCCGCCGCCGGGGTGTCCACCAAGGTGTACGCGCTGGACGACAACTTCGACCGGCTCGGTGACGCGCTGGCCCTGCTGGACAACCCGGTGACCCGCGGGCATGTGGCAGGCGTCGCGTTCCACTGCTACCGCGGCGACCCGAGCGCGGTCCTGCAGCTGCGCGAGGCGCACCCGCACGTGGCCGTGGGGGTCAGTGAGTGCTCCGGCGGCAGCTTCTCCGGCAGCTTCGGCGACGCGCTGCGCGGCGATGTGCAGCGGCTGCTGATCGAGGCGGTCCGCGGCGGCGCGTCGTGGATCACCAAGTGGAACCTGGCCCTCGACCCGCAGGGCGGCCCGACCAACGGGGGCTGCACCACCTGCCGGGGTCTGGTCACGATCGACCCGGCCACCCACGCGGTCAGCTTCAACGAGGAGTACTACGCGCTGGGGCAGGTCGGCCGGTTCGTCCGGCCCGGGGCCGTCGTCGTGGCCTCCACCACCTTCGGCGCGGGCAACATCCAGACGGTGGCCTTCCGCAACCCGGACGGCGGGCACGTGCTGTTGGCGTTCAACTCGGCCGGGGACAGCCGCACGTTCGCGGTCTCCAGCGCCGGCCGATCGTTCTCCTACCAGCTGCCGGCCGGGGCGGTGGCCACCTTCACCTGGTGAGCACTACCAGTGCAGCGTCGCGATCGACCCGGCCGGTAGCCGGACCTGCGCCGCCTGCCCGTCCCACCGCACGGTGACCGGCTGCGCCGAGCCGCCCTCGTTGTAGAGCAGCAGCACGTGCCCGCCGTCCGGGTTCAAGAAGCCCACCGACTGGACCCCCGACGAGGTGCTCGCCGTGCTGCCGATGCGGACCGCCCCGGGCTGGACGTAACGGCCGACATGGCTGAGCAGCCAGTACTCGACGTTGAAGCTGACCGCGTGGGTGACGGGGTCGATGGTCAGCACGCCGCGGCAGGTGCGGCAGCCGCCGTTGGTGGGGCCGCCGGCCGGGTCGAGTGCCAGGTTGAAGAACAGCACCGCGGTGGAGGAGTTGCGGAACGCGCCGATCAACAGGTGGTGCGCGTTCCAGCGCAGGTTGGTCGCGAAGTTCGGCGACCAGCTGCCGCCGCTGCATTCGGTGGTCCAGATCTGCTTGCCCGGCGCGGCGGCCGCGACCTGCCCCTGCGCCGTCTCGGTGCCGCCGTAGCAGTGGAAGGCCGCGCCGGCGAAGGATCCGGCGTCCGGGCCGGTCAGCAGCGACGTGGGGTAGGCCGGGTCGGTCCAGTTGTCATCGAAGCCGAGGATCCCCACGCCGGCCAGCCCGGCGGCGTCCAGCGCGGGGCGCAGGTGCGCCCCGACGAACTCGGCCTGCTGCCCGGCGGTCATCGCCATCGAGGGGTAGCCGGGGGTGCTGAACTCGGGTTCGTTCGCGACGGTGAGCGCGCCGAGCGGGGCGCCGGCGGCGGCGTAGCCGGCGGCCGCCCTGGTCAGGTACCGCGCGTACGCGTCCTCCCAGCCACTGGCCAGCTGTCCCCCGTGGGTGGAGCCGCTGGTCTTCATCCAGGCCGGCGCCGACCAGGGTGAGGCGACCAGCGTCAGCGCCGGGTTCAGCGTCCGGGCGGTGCGCAGCAGCGGCAGCGTCCCGCTGGCGTCCGCGGCGAGCGAGAAGTTCCCCAGCGTCGGGTCGGTCGCGCCCGGCGCGACGTCGTCGAAGGTGAAGTCCGACAGGGAGAAGTCGGTGGCGCCCAGCGGAGCGCGCAGCACGCTGATGCCCGCGCCGCGGGTCCGGTCGAACAGCCGGATCATGACCTGCGCCCGCTGCGTGGCCGGGAGCTGATCAAGCAGGTAGGCGCTGGAGCCGGTCAGCGCCGCGCCCACGCCGCGGATCGTCTGGAAGCGCTGACTGTCATCGACCAGGATCTGGCTGGGGCCGGCCGGCCGGTCCGGCCCGAACGCGGTGGGCGGCTGCGCGGCCAACAGCTGGTGGCCGTCGCCGGTGGTCAGCACCCAGCCGACGGCCGGGGCAGTGCCGGTGGCCCACAGCGCCCCGCGCGGGCCGTAGAGGACCAAGTTGCCGTCGTCCTGCATGACCAGCGCATGCCCGGCACCGGTACCCGCGGTCCGGGTGGACCACCGCGCCCCGCGTGGCCCGTAGAGGACCACATTGCCGTCGCCCTGCACGGCGAGCGCGGAACTGGCTTGCCCGGGACGGGCCGCTGTTGCGGAGGACCACAGCGGGCGGCCACCCCCGTACACAACGAAGTTGCCGTCGCCTTGCAACACGGCGACGTAACGGCCACTGGGGGATTGCAGGTACTCGCCGGCGCCGAGGGCGCCGGCCGCCGGGAGCGCCGCTCCGCGGGACGTCGATGCCGCGCTCACGGGTGTCAGCAGGGCCTCGGGGCTGACGAGCGTGGCGAGAGTGCTGAGGGCGAGGGCAGCGGCACCGGCGGCCACGGCGGCGCGGGACCAGCGGAAACGGAACGTCACGCGCGGAGCTTCGACGCGGGGGGTGCGCGCACTTGACGTCTGGACGGAATTCGCCGGGGGTAATTGCCGGCCTCGGCGAACCGGAGCGGCTTCGGCGGCGAACCTCGGGTATGACCTCGGGCCGGATACCGACCGCAGGGGACCGGCGTGCCGTCAGCGCCGACGTGGAGCTGTGGGCCTTGGAGCAGCACGACGGCCGGCTTTGGCAGATCGTCGCGCTGGCCACGACCCCGGAGGGCTGCCGCGCGTTTCTGGGACTGTCCCGGGAAGGGCCCGCCGTACCGGCGAACTGACTGTCCCGGCCGCGCTCCCGAGGCGGCATGCCCGCGGCGGCCGCACGCCCGCGGCGGCAGCGCCCCGCCCCTTCGCCGGGGCGAGGCGCCACCGCCAGTGGGGGGCCTATGTTGGGTCGGAGGTTACGGTTTTCTCACCGTTTAGTCGAGCAAAAGCCAATAACGATGTCAAGCGTGGATCAGGGCGAGGGCTTCGCCCGGTGCGGTGAGCGTGCGGTGCGCTGGTTCGGCGGGGTCATAGAGGTGCCCCCAGCCGGCGGCGACGCTGCTTGAGCCGGCTGCCCGCGCCGCGCGAAGGTCCGTCGGTGCATCCCCGATGTAGGCCAGGGCGGCAGGTGGGAGCTCAAGCCGCCGGGCGGCGAGGAGCAGGCCGTCGGGAGCCGGCTTCGGCCGCGCGATCTGATCGCCGCCCACGAGCAGATCGATCTCGAGCCCGGCACCGGTGAGCAGCGTGGCTGCCGCGCGGGTGCTGGCCCCGGTGAAGACCACGACCAGGTGCCCGCGAGCGCGAAGCTCGGCGAGTACCGCCGCGACCCCCGGATACGGCGGCGGCAGCACCCCCCGCAGCCGCCGGTAGTAGGCGTCGGCCTCCCCGGCGGCCAGCGGGCGGCCCAGCAGGTGCGCCAGGATCACCTCCGGCACGCCGAGCGGGTAGGCGGCCACGACCGCCTCGCGGTCCACCGTGGGCCCGTGCAATTCCTGTACGGCGCCGATGAACGCGTCCGGCACGACCGCGGTGGAGTCCAGCAGCGTGCCGTCCATGTCCCACACCAGCTGCGTGCTCACCGGCCGAGTCTGGCGTCATAGCGGCGGAACGCGGGCAGCGCCGCGGCGAGGGCCATCGTGCCGATGACGCACATGACACCACCGAAGCCGACCGACCAGCGGGGGGTGGTCAAGGCCGCGACGCCGCCAGCCTCGACGTTGCCCAGGGTCGGGCCGGTGCCGTAGCCGACAAGTTCGATGCCGGCCAGCCGGCCGCGCAGGTGATCGGGGATGGTGGTGTTCCAGATCGTGGATCGGAAAACCCCGCTGATCATGTCGGCGGCGCCGGCGAGGGCGAGGAACAGCAGCGCCAGCCACAGCCAGTCCGCGAGCCCGAAGCCGACGATGGCCAGGCCCCACAGCCCGGCCGCCCAGAGCACCGCGAGCCCGTGCCGGGACACCCGGAGCGTCCAGCCGCTGGTCGCGGAGGCGACCAGGGCGCCGACCGCGGGGGCGCTGTAGAGCAGCCCCAGCACCGAGGCGCCGCCGAACGGCACCGCCAGGGCCGGGAACAGCGCGTTCGGCATGCCGAAGAACGTCGCGTTGATGTCGACGAGGTAGGTGCCGATCAGCTCAGGCCGGGAGCGGGCGTAGCGCAGTCCTTCCAGCACGCCGCGCAGCGATGGTCGCTCGGCCTCAGGCGGCGGCGGCACCGCCTTCATCATCGCCAGCGCCATCAAGGAGATGGCGAAGGTAACGACGTCGAACCCGTACGTCGCCGGGAGCCCAATCACCGAGATCAGCACGCCGCCGAGAGCCGGTCCGGCGATCATCCCGACCGTCGTACGAACGCTGTTGAGCGCGGCCGCGGAAACGAGTTGCTCCTTGGGGACGAGCCGGGGGAGCAGCGCGTCCAGGGAGGGTCGCTGCAGGCAGTCGAAGGCGGTGAGGACGCCGGTGATGACGAACAGCGCCGGGACACTCGGATGGGTCAGCAGCGCGTTGCCGAGCAGGGCGGCGGAGGCCGTCAGTAGTAGAGCCTCGGTCACCCGGACCATCCGGCGCCGGTCGAAGGCGTCGGCCAGCGCCCCGCCGAGGAAGGCGGTGGTCAGCAGCGCGACGAATTCCACCAGACCGAGCAGGCCGACCAACGCCGAGGAGTGGGTCAGCGCGTAGACCTGGTAGGGCACCGCCACGTAGGTGATCATGCTGCCGAGGAACGTGACGGCCTGCCCCAGCCACAGCAGCCGGAACTCCCGGTGCTGGCGCAGCGGGCCGGTATCGACGAGGAAGCGGCCGCGCGGCGAGCTGCCCTCCAGCAGCGCGACCGGATCGCCACCGGTCCGTGGCTCGTCGGGTGTCACAGCAGGACCGTGGCAAGCGGGGCTGCGCACGTCCAGCGGCTATTCGCCTGGGGGCCGTTTGCGGTTTCGCCTCGCCGCCAACCCGGCGAGACTGCGGGCCGTCGAAGGAGGCAGCCGTGAACGCCGCCGTACCAGCCGATCCGGGCGTGACGAGTCCGCCGGCCGGCTTCCCGCGCATCCTGCCGCATCTGATCTACGAAGATGTGGGCGCGGCCATCACCTGGCTGACGGAGGTTTTTGGCTTCGAAGAGCGCACCGCCGCTCGCCACCTTCCGCGACGCGGTGTGAGCAGCATGCTGCGCCCCCCGGAGACCCAGGCGTACGGGGATCGGAGCTATGAGGTCACCGACCCCGAAGGTCACCGGTGGACGTTCGCGCAGCACCTGCACGCCCCCGACTTCCATTAGTGAGCATTTGCGGGCACCGGTCGGCGGCCAACGTTGTTGCGGATGGCCGCGAGAGCCTCATCGTTGCAGGCCGGTGCAACGTTGCGGGCCGGTGCATCGCCGCGGGCCAGGCGCCGACGGCATAGCGGTCAGCCGGGGACCGGACCGGCCCAGCGCCAGTCACCCTCGGGACCGAGGTACTCGACCCGTTGCACGTCCTCGTCATGTGCTTCGTCATCGGTTGCCCAGGCGATAGCTGCGGCATGGTCGGTGAATTCACCGTCCGCGACTTCGTCACCCATCCCGTCGAGAAACCGGTAGCGAGTCATGGCGGTCACGCTAACTGCCCGCAGGCGGCTTGCCGCGATTACTTCTTCGTGACCGGCGGACAAACCGGGCTAGCGCTCTGGCCGGTTGAGGTGGTGAACGGTCCGGCTTTATCGAGGTGGTGAACGCCAGGCCAGAGGCGTTCCGCGTGAACCCGAGCGAAATTGGTCGATGTTCCTGCCAGATTCCCTGTGGATAACCAGGTTTCCGTCGGTTTTCTGTCGGAGGTGCGGTCTAGCTTCACGAACATGAGTTCGAGATCTGATGATCGTGCGCCGGGGCGCGGCGACCCTGATCCCGTCCCGGCAGACCCGGTTCCGGTGGGCCCGGTCCCCGTGGGCCCGGTCCCGACGGTCCCGACGGTCCCGACGGACCCGGTTCCGGATCAGCCCGGCCAGGTGGACCCCGCCTCGGCCGACCCGGGCTCGGATCAGACCGGCCCGGTGGAGCGCGCCGGCGATGACGGCGATGACGGCGGGATGGCGTCGGGGGAGTACTGGGTGGATTCGGTGAGCGGGGAGGTGTTGGTGCTCGATTCGGTCCGGGATCCGGAGACGGGGCAGGTGTTGTTGCCGGGCACGCTGTGAATCGCGCCGGGTTTGATGGAGGCTCTGATTCCACGGGAAGGTGGGGTCATGTCAGCACCGAGGAAGTATCCGCCGGAGTTGCGTGAGCGTTCGCAGCGTCTGGTTGCCGAGGCCCGGGCGCAGGAGCCGTCGTTGTCGTTGCACCAGGCGGTGTTGCGGATCGGTTCGCGGGTGGGGGTCAATCCGGACACGCTGCGGGGCTGGTGCAAGCAGGCCGCGATCGATGCCGGTCAGCGGCCGGGGGTGTCCACGCAGGAGGCGAGCCGGGTCAAGCAGCTTGAGGGTGAGGTCAAGGAGCTCAAGCGCGCCAACGAGATTTTGCTCGCGGCGTCGTCTTTCTTCGCGCGGGAGCTCGACCCGCGACTGCCCTGGTAGTCGAGTTCATCGACGGCCATAAGGGCCGCTTCGGGGTCGAGCCGATCTGCAGGGTGCTCACCGAGCATGGCTGCGGGATCTCCCCGAGCACCTACTACGCGCACCGGTCCCGGCCGGCCTCGGCGCGGGCTGTGCGCGACGCGCTGCTGCTGATCGAGATCGTGCGTATCCAGGCCGACCCGAAGCTGGGCCGCGGCGTGTACGGGGTGCTGAAGATGTGGCATCAGCTGCGCCGCGAGAACATCGCGGCGCCGCGCTGTCAGGTCCAGCGGTTGATGAGAGCAGCGGGCCTGCGAGGGATCCGGCGCGGCAAGCAGTTCGTGACCACCAAGGCCGACCCGGCCGCGACCCGGCCGCCGGACCTGGTTGATCGCGACTTCAGCGCCGAGCGCCCGAACGCGTTGTGGATCGTCGATTTCACCTACGTGCCGACCTGGGCCGGGATGGCCTTCACCGCGTTCGTCTCCGACGTGTTCAGCCGCCGCATCGTCGGCTGGCGCACCGCCGCCTCAATGCCGACCCAGCTGCCGCTGGACGCGTTGGAGATGGCGCTGTGGACCAGGGCCAGGGCCGGGCACACCGTCGACGGTGTCGTGCACCACAGCGACGCCGGCAGCCAGTACACCTCGATCCGCTACTCCACCCGGCTGCTCGACGCCGGGGCGCAGGCCTCGATCGGGTCCGTCGGCGACTCCTACGACTGTGAGACTGTTCCTCGCCGTCAGGCGGCCTGACTCCTGCTTACGACTGACCCCGCGTTTTGGGTGTCCTTGCTGTTGATCTGTCGTCTGCCTGCCGGTGCAGCACCCAGCGGTGCTGGCCGGGCGGGCAGTGACCTCATAGGAGCCTGATCGCAACAGGTCTCGTCACAGTCCCGTCCACCCGGCCGGCCAGCGTCGCGTCCACCGCCCAGGTCCCGAGCTGGAGGTCGCAGTGACAAGCATGAACCCTGATCCGCGGCGGCGTCGAGTCGTCATCGGCGTCGACACGCACAAACACGTCCACGTCGCCGTCGCGCTCGACGCGATCGGCGGCCATCTGGACGCACGGTCCTTCGCTGCCGACCGCAGCGGCTACGAGCAGTTGATCGAGTGGGCGCGGGCGTTCGGCGCGAAGCAGTTGACCTTCGCGATCGAGGGCACCGGCTCCTACGGCGCCGGGTTGACCGCGGCCGTCCGGCGACGCGATGTCGGAGTCGTCGAGGTACTGCGCACCGACCGCCGCGACCGGCGCCTGCGCGGCAAGTCCGACACCCTCGACGCCGAGAACGCCGCACGCGCCGGCCTGTCCGGACAAGCGCACGCCGTGCCCAAAACCGGCGACGGCACCGCCGAGATGCTGCGCCAAATCAAGATTGCCAAGGACACCGCGGTGAAGGCCCGCACCGCAGCGATGATCAGTATCAAGGCCGTCCTCGTGACCGCGCCGCCGGTGCTACGTGAGGAACTGCAACCGCTGTCGAAGATGAAACTCATCAACCGCTGCGCCGGGCTTCGCCCGGGCCTGATCGACGACGTCCATGCCGCGGCGAAGCACACCCTGCGTTCCCTGGCCCGCCGGTGGCAGCAGCTTGATGCCGAGGTCAAGGACCACGAACGATTGTTGACCGAGCTGACCACGGCGCTGACTCCCCAACTCGTGGACGCCTTCGGCGTTGGCCCAGATACCGCCGCAGAGCTACTGATCGTCGCTGGCGACAACATCGACCGGGTGCGCTCCGAACCGGCGTGGGCCAGGCTCTGCGGCGTCGCCCCGATCCCCGCGTCCTCCGGCATGACCACGCGGCACCGGCTCAACCGCGGCGGCCACCGACAAGCGAACTCTGCCCTCTACCGATCGGTCATCGTGCGCATGCAACATCACGAACCCACCAAGGCCTACGTCGCTCGCCGCACCACCGAGGGCAAGACCAAAGCCGAGATCATTCGGTGCCTAAAGCGGCTGCTCGCCCGCGAGATCTGGGCACTCATGCGGCCACTCCGGACCCTGCCACAACAAGATCAACACGCATCTTGACGACTATAGGAGCGTCAACGCGATGGCCGAATCGACCATCGGGCTCTACAAGACCGAATGCACCCACCGCGAAGGCCCCTGGCGTGGCGTCGACGACCTCGAACTCGCCACCCTGAGCTGGGTCGACTGGTTCAACACCAGCCGCCTACACAGCAGCATCGGCTACGTGCCACCCATCGAGTTCGAGACCGCGTACTACCGTCAGAACACCACCGAGCAGCAACCGCTGCCGGGAGAACTCAGCCTCCACTAAACCCGGTGCGATTCACTCCGGGCGAACGGGTGGCGGCGTTCGGTGCGCACGGGTGGTCCGCACGGGTGGCGGTGTTCGGTGCGAACCGGTGGCGGCGTTCGGGGCGCACGGGTGGGCAGGCCCCGCGCGGACAGGGGGACGGGCCGAGCGGGGCGGCGGGCAGACCGGGTGGGAGAAGTGGGCTTCAATGGTGGCGTGACGCCCCGGCCGAAGCGCGCCACCCTGCGCGACGTGGCAGCGGC
>DASYGP010000181.1:0-12892 GCA_035999615.1 Mycobacteriales bacterium | reverse complement strand
GTGCAGATGACCCGGAAGCGGGTTGGCACCGGGCTGCTGGAGGCCTACTCCGAAACGTGTGAGGCGTGCAACGGGCGGGGCGTACTCATTCATCTTGACGGTGCGCCGGCTCGTTCCGGGACCGACTTCGGCTCGCCCCGTTCCGTCGCCGGGACGCGCGGTCCGGTGCCGCGGCCACCCGCCGCCCGCCCGCCGGCCGCCGAGCAGGTCCCGGCGGAGCCCCTGGATGTTCCGGGGGCCAGGCCGGTGATTGAGCCGGACGTCGCCCAGGTGTCCGCTAGCACCGATCCCGTGCCGGCCGACATCCAGCCGGCTGCTGCCGAGCCGCCGAGCGCGGCCCCAGCCGCCCGGCCGGTCCGGCGCCGGCGCCGTGCCACGGGTGGCGGCGCCGCGACCCCGGCGCCGGACCAGCCGGCGGCAGCATCCGACTAGGGAGCGAGCCGGGAGCGCCGATTCGACGCGATTCGGCTCCATCACCCCCCATCAGGTATCGTCATCGGGTCGCGCCCCGCACCGCGGAGCCGCACATCCTCAGCACGTCAACAACCCCGGGAGCAGGTCCGTGTACGCCATCGTCAAGACCGGCGGAAAGCAGCACAAGGTCGCCGTCGGCGACACCCTTGAGGTGGAACGCGGCCTCGGCGCGGTAGGGGCGCAGGTCCGGTTGCCGGCGCTGCTCCTCGTCGATGAGGGAACCGTGACCAGCGACGCCAAGACCTTGGCCGGGGTCAGCGTGACGGCGGAGATCCTCGCCGAAACCAAGGGTCCGAAGATTCGAATCATCAAGTTCAAGAACAAGACCGGTTACAAGAAGCGTCAGGGGCACCGCCAGGGCCTGCTGCAGCTGCGGGTAACCGAAATCCAGAAGGGCTGAGCCGCACTCATGGCGCACAAGAAGGGCGCGAGTTCCTCGCGCAACGGTCGTGACTCGAACTCCCAGCGGCTCGGCGTCAAGCGCTTCGGCGGTCAGCTGGTGAACTCCGGGGAGATCATCGTCCGGCAGCGCGGCACCCACTTCCACCCGGGTGATCTCGTCGGCCGCGGCGGAGACGACACGCTGTTCGCCCTGGCCGCCGGCAATGTGCTGTTCGGCAGTAAGCGGGGTCGGCGCACGGTGTCCATCGTGCCGCTCGACCGCGAACCGGCCAGCGTCTAACCGTCACCGCAGAATTCCTCGAGACGAGGGCGGGCCGGGCCACCCCGGCGCCGCCCTCGTCCCATTTCCGGACCAGGAGAGTCATGGCCAGCTTCGTCGACCGAGTGGTGCTGCACGTGCACGCCGGCGACGGCGGGCATGGCTGCGCGTCGATCCACCGGGAGAAGTTCGTCCCGCTCGGCGGTCCTGACGGGGGCAATGGTGGCCGCGGCGGCGATGTCGTCCTCGAGGTCGACCCCAACATCACGACGCTGCTGGACTTCCATCACCACCCGCACCAGCGCGCCGGATCGGGTCGGCCGGGCCAGGGCAGTAATCGGGACGGTGCCGCGGGGGAGGACGTGCTGCTGAAGGTGCCGAACGGCACGGTCGTGGTCGGCAGCGACGGCCAGCCCCTGGCCGACCTGGTCGGCACCGGCACCCGGCACACCATCGCGCAGGGCGGACGCGGCGGGCTGGGCAACGCGTCGCTCGCCTCCTCGCGCCGGCGGGCCCCCGGATTCGCGTTGCTCGGCGAACCCGGCGTCGACCTGGACATCACCCTCGAACTCAAATCGGTCGCTGACGTCGCGCTGGTGGGCTTCCCGAGCGCCGGCAAGTCCTCGCTGGTCAGCGTGCTGTCGGCGGCCAAACCGAAAATCGCCGAGTACCCGTTCACCACGCTCCAACCGAACCTCGGTGTCGCCCAGGTCGAGGACTACGTGTTCACCGTCGCCGACGTCCCCGGCCTGATCCCGGGCGCCTCCCAGGGCAAGGGTCTGGGCCTGGAGTTCCTCCGGCATGTGGAGCGCTGCGCCGTACTCGTGCATGTTGTGGACTGCGCCACGCTGGAGCCAGGCCGCGATCCGTTGTCCGATCTGCAGGCGATCGAGTCCGAACTGGACGCCTACAAGGACGGCATCGCCGAGCTCACCGCCCGGCCGCGGCTCGTCGTCCTGAACAAGATCGATGTCCCGGAGGCGAGGGAGCTCGCCGAGCTGGTCACGGGCGAGCTGACGGCCCGGGGTCTGCAGGTCTTCGCGATTTCCACGGCGACGCACGAAGGCCTGCGGCCGCTGCTGCTCGCCCTGGCCGAGGTGGTGCAAGCCGCGCGCGCCGCTGCCGAGAAGCCGGACGGCGCCCGGATCGTGCTGCGCCCCCGAGCGGTGGGGCAGGCGGCCTTCACAGTCACGCGCCGGGCGGACGGGTTCGTCGTTGACGGTGACAAGCCGCGCCGCTGGGTGATGCAGACCGACTTCACGAACGCGGAGGCGGTGGGCTATCTCGGCGACCGGCTGGCCAAGCTGGGCGTGGAGGAGCAGCTAGCCCGGCTGGGCGCGGCGCCGGGCGCTGAGGTCACCATCGGCGAGGTGAGCTTCGACTGGGAACCCACCATGTTGGCCGGGGTGCCCGACGTCCCGCTCGGCCCGCGGGGTACTGACCTTCGCCTGCCGGGCGGCAGCCGCCCCACCCGGGCGATACGCGACGCGCGGCACGCGGCCTCCGACGAGGACAACGCTGCCGACTGGCAGCCCGGCTCGCCGGCCGATGCGGACGACGTCCTCTACGCCCCGGAACTCGGTGCGGAGATCGACCAGCGGTGAAACGGCTGGTCGTGAAGGTCGGTTCCTCGTCGGTGACCGCCCCGAGCGGCGGCCTCGACATCGACCGGCTCACCCTGCTCGTCGAGGCGTTGGCCGGGGCGAAACATGGCGGCCGGCAGGTGGTGCTGGTGTCCTCCGGGGCGATCGCCGCCGGGCTCGCGCGGCTCGGTATCACCGCGCGGCCCAGAGACTTGGCGACCTTGCAGGCGGCCGCCGCGGTCGGCCAGACCGCGCTCGTCGACGCCTACGCCGGGGCCTTTGCCCGGCACGGACTGACCGTCGGTCAGGTCCTGCTCACCGCCGACGATGTGGTGCGCCGCAGTCATTACCGCAATGCGCGGGTCACCCTCGACCGGCTGCTCGATCTCGGCGTCATCCCGGTGATCAACGAAAACGACACCGTCGCCACCGCGGAGATCCGGTTCGGCGACAACGACCGGCTGGCCGCCTTGGTGGCTCACCTGGTGGACGCGGACCGGCTGCTGCTGCTCTCGGACGTTGATGCGCTCTACACGACCGCACCCGGCCGGGCCGGGGCACGGCTGATCCCCGAGATCACGGTGGCCAGCGACCTGGCGGGTGTCGACCTGCGCGGGACCGGCAGCGGTGTCGGCAGCGGCGGCATGCGCAGCAAGGTCGAGGCGGCCCAGATGGCGGCGGCGAGCGGCGTCCCCACCGTGGTCGGCGCCGCCGAGGGCATCGTGGACCTGCTCGCCGAGCGGGGCGGGACGGTGTTCCACCCCACCGGCCCACGGTCGTCCTCGCGGCTGCGCTGGCTCGCGCACGCCGCCTCCCCCCGAGGTCGGCTGCTGCTGGATGCCGGGGCGGTCGCCGCGGTGGTGGACCGGCGGGCGTCGTTGCTCCCCGCCGGGATCACCTCGGTCGAGGGCGATTTCGCCGCCGGCGATCCCGTCGAGCTGATCGCTCCCGGTGGTCGGGCGGTGGCCCGCGGCATCACCGGCTACGACGCCGCCGACCTGCCACCGCTGCTGGGGCGCTCGACTCGCGAGGCCGGCGCCCGCGAAGTTGTTCATGCCGATGACCTGGTCGTGCTCGCCGTCCCTCGCTGAGGGGGTCACCGGGTGTGCGCCGGGGCGCTTGGTCGCCAGATCGCACCCAGCCGCCTGCCGTAGGCTGGCGCGGAACCCAACTCGGAGGTTGACGTGCCCGACGTGCCGTTGGAATTACTCGACGTCGCGCGCCGAGCCAAGACGGCCGCGGCCGGCCTCGCGCCACTTCCGAGGTCGATCCGCGACGGTGCGTTGCAGGCCATGGCCAGCGCCCTGCTGGAGCGCGAACCCGAGCTGGTCGCGGCCAACCGCCAGGACGTGGACCGCGCAGACGCGGCTGGCAGCCCCAAGCAGATGATCGACCGGCTGACGCTCACCCCGGACCGGTTGGCCCAGATGGCAGCCGGCGTGCGGGAGGTCGCCGCGCTGCCCGATCCGCTCGGCTCCGTCGTGCGGGGTTCGACTCTGCCCAACGGCCTTGAGCTGCGCCAGATTCGGGTTCCGCTCGGCGTGCTGGCGATCATCTACGAGGCGCGCCCCAACGTCACCGTGGACGCGGCGGGCCTGGCCGTGAAGTCCGGCAACGCCGTGCTGCTGCGGGGCAGTTCCAGCGCCCTGGCCTCGAACGCCGCCCTGGTGCGGGTGCTGGCGGAGGCGGGGGCCAAAGCGGGATTGCCCGACGACGCGATCCAACTGGTGCCCGGCGACCGGCACGAGGACGTCACCGCCCTGCTGCGTCTGCGTGGCTACGTCGACGTGGCCATCCCCCGCGGCGGTGCGGCGCTGATCGCGCGGACCGTCGCGGACGCCACCGTCCCGGTGATCGAGACGGGGGTGGGCAACTGCCACGTGTACGTCGATGCCGCAGCCGATCTCGCCATGGCCGAGGCGATCGTGCTCAACGCGAAATGCCAACGGCCGAGCGTGTGCAACGCCGCCGAGACGCTGCTCGTGCACCGGGAGGTGGCCGACCGGTTCCTGCCGCGGATGCTGGCCGCCCTCGACGCGGCCGGCGTGACGGTGCACGGCGATCAGCGGGTGCAGGCCGTTTCACCGCAGGTCGTCCCGGTCACCGATCAGGACTGGGCGGATGAGTACCTGTCGCTCGACCTGGCGGTGGGGGTGGTGGATTCGCTGGACGAGGCGATTGCGCACATCCGCCGTTGGGGGAGCGGGCACACCGAGGCCATCATCACCGGCGACCTGTCCGCCAGCCGGGCATTCGTGGCGGGGCTGGACTCGGCCGTGATCATGGTCAACGCGAGTACCCGGTTTACTGATGGTGCGGAGTTCGGATTCGGGGCGGAGATCGGTATTTCCACCCAGAAGCTGCATGCCCGCGGCCCGATGGGGCTCGCCGAACTGACCACAACGACCTACGTGGTGACCGGCACCGGCCACGTGCGCACCTAGCCCCTCGCCCAGCCACCCTGTCGCTCCCCCGGCCGCCGGCCAGCCCGCGGTCAGCGCACCTTTTCGTGATCATGCAAAAGTGGCTGCAAATATTGAGTTTTCACGGCCAAAATTGCATGATCACGAGGGGAGATAACGGTGGGTGAGGGCTGCGGTGACGGGGGGTGGTGGTCGGAGCGATCAATCCTGCAGCTGCACCTGAGGGAGGCAGCCGCTGACGCAGGTCTGGCAGCCGCGGCCGCCGTCACCCGCACCGCCACCGCCGCCGCCACCGCCACAACAACCGGCCGCCGGCGCGGCGCTGACCGCGGTGACAAACCGGGGGTGGACGCCGCCCAGCTGTAGCGCCCCGTCCCGCACCCGCAGTCGAGGGGACGTGGTGCGCAGCGAGATGGACGCTGCCACCGTGAACGCGCCGCCGACGATGACCCCGGCCACGGCCCAGGGGACGAGGACGGCGCCGACGGCACAGGCAAGTGTCACGGTCACCGCGGCAAGGCGGATACGGCCCAACGCCCGCCAGCGTCGCTGCGCGGCCGGGGTGAGCGGCACCATGACCTCCGCGCCGGCGCCCCGCGGCCGGATCGCCACACCTAGCCGGGTCGGGGCCCCCGTGATCGCGCACACCCCCGGAAGAACCTGCGGCGGCCAGGGAAGGGTGAGGTCCACCTCCGGATCGTACTTTCGCTATCCGCGGTCGGCGTCAACCAGGTAGACACCCAACGCCGCGTAGTCCTGCGCGGCGTGACCGTGCTCGGCTGCTTCGCGGGCCAGGCCCAGCGCGCTGGCGGTGACCGGCAGCGGGCGCTCGCCGGCGTGGACCGCCAGATCGAGGTCCTTCGCCAGCAGCTCCAGCGAGAAATTCGTCGGCGAGGCGTCCCGGGCCGCGAGCATCTGCTTCTTCTGCCCCAGGGTCCAGCCAAACGGGCCGCTGCCGAGCAGGGCGAGCGCCGCCTGCTCGTCGACGCCCAGATCCGCCGCCAACCGCAACGCCTCGCCCAGCCCGGCCATCGCCACGCCGAGGGTCATGTTCACCACGAGCTTGGCGGCGTTGCCGGCCCCGATCGGGCCGAGGTGGCGAATCTTGCTGGGCTCGCCCCACAAGGCCAGCAGCGGCTCGGCGGCGGCGAAGTCGGCCGCGTCGCCGCCGACGAGAATCCCCAGCGTGCCGTCGCGGGCCGGTCCGACGGTCCCGGCCACCGGGGCGTCGATGTAGCGCAGACCCGCTGCGGCACAGGTCTCGCCGAACTCGCGGGCGGCATCCGGACCGATTGTGGTGCTGTCGATGACCAGCGCGTTCGCCGGGGCCGCGCCCACTACCTGGGCGAGGACTTCCCGGTTCGCGTCCGGCCCGAACAGCATCAGCACCACGGCGTCGGCGTTCTCGACCGCGGCCGGCACAGAGGCTGCCTCGGTCGCTCCGAGTTCCAGCAACGGACCGGCCCGGCCCGGGGTGCGATTCCAGACAGTGAGCTCGTGGCCGGCGCGGACGATGTGGGCGGCCATCCCGGCGCCCATCCGACCCAAACCGAGGAAGGCAATGCGCATGTCTGGACGCTACCCGGTGAGCGCAGCGGGTCGGGGCGCGGCGTTTAGAATGGTGTTCGGTCGGGCCGGAGTCTCCGCCGCGGCCCCGCTGCAGAGAAAGGCTCGCGCATGCCGGACCCCGCGACACCCATCGCGCCGCTCCCGACGTCCCCGGTGTCGACCGTGCAGCCGCAATTCGCGTCGGTGGCCGACGTCCGAGAACGCCTGGGGACCGCGGGCTACTTGGCCGACGACGCGATCGCGACGACGGTGTTCCTGGCCGACCGGCTGGGCAAGCCGCTGCTGATCGAAGGTCCCGCCGGCGTCGGCAAGACCGAACTGTCGAAGGCCGTCGCCAGCTGCACCGGCGCCGAGATGATCCGGCTGCAGTGCTACGAGGGGCTGGATGAGGCCCGCGCGCTGTACGAGTGGAACTACAAAAAGCAGCTGCTGCGGATCCAGGCGGCGCGGGCGGACGACGCCTGGGAGGCCACCCACGACGACATTTTCAGCGAGGAATTTCTGCTGGCCCGGCCGCTGCTCAGCGCGATTCGGCGCGACGGGGCCACTGTGCTGCTCGTGGACGAGGTGGACAAGGCCGACGTCGAGGTGGAGGGCCTGCTGCTCGAGGTGCTCAGCGACTTTCAGGTCACCATCCCGGAGCTGGGCACGATCGTGGCGGCCCGTCGCCCGTTCGTCGTCCTCACCTCCAACGCCAGTCGCGAACTGTCCGAGGCGCTCAAGCGCCGCTGCCTTTACCTGCACCTGGATTACCCGACCGCCGAGCGGGAGAAGGCCATCGTGCTGTCCCGGGTGCCCGAGGTGCCGGAGAAGCTGGCCGAGCAGGTGGTGCGCACCGTACGAGCCCTTCGCGCGATGGAACTGAAGAAGGCGCCGAGCATCGCCGAAACGATCGACTGGGCGACGACCCTGCTCGCCCTCGGGCTGGACACGCTCGATGAGGCCGCCGCCGCGGCCACGCTGGGCGTGGTACTCAAACATGTGAGCGACCAGGTGCGCGCGGTGAACGAGCTGAAGTTGTCGTGACCGGTGGGCTGCTCGACCGGGAGGTCGAGTTCGTCGCCGCCCTGCGCCAGGCCGGACTGGCCGTTTCCAGCGCCGAGACGGTCGACGCGACCCGGGCGGTGCTGGCGGTGGACCTGCTGGACCGGGAGTCGGTCCGGGCCGCATTCGCCGCCGCGCTGTGCAAACGCCCCGCACATCGGCGCAGCTTCGACGCACTGTTCGATCTTTATTTCCCGGCCCGAATCGGCGACGGCGCCCCCGCCGAAGGTGACCTGGCACCGGAACTGGACGAGAACGGCGACCCGGCGCAGGTGGACCCACGGCTGCTGCGCGAGCTGCTGCAACAAGCCCTGCTCGATGGCGACCCGGAAACGATCGCGCGGCTGGCCCGGCAGGCCGTGGCCATGCTGGGTCGGGCTGATTCGCAGCCCGGCCGGCAATCCTGGTTCACCTACCGGGTGCTGCGGCAGCTGAACCCGGACACGCTGATTGCCGCGTTGCTCGCGGCCATGCTCGGTGAGGACGAGCGCGGAGGATTCGCGGAAAAGATCGCCCGGCAGACGATCTCCGAGCGGATCCGCCAGTTCGAGCAGGCGGTGGAGGCGGAGGTACGCCGGCGGCTGGCCGAGGACCGGGGCGTCGATCAGATCGCGAAGAACGTCGTCAAGCCGCTGGCCGAGCAGGTGGATTTCCTGCGGGCGTCGCGCGACGACCTGGCCGAGCTGCGGCGTCAGGTGTATCCGCTCGCGCGGCGCCTCGCGACCCGCCTCACGGCCCGCAAGAAGGTCGATCAGCAGGGGCGGCTGGACTTTCGCCGCACGGTGCGCGCCTCGTTGGCCACCGGTGGCGTGCCGCTGGTGACCCATCACAAGCCAAAAAAGCCGCACAAGCCGGAGCTCGTCGTGCTGTGCGATGTTTCCGGATCGGTCTCGAGTTTCGCGCATTTCACGCTGATGCTCGTCTCGGCGTTGCGCGAACAGTTTTCCAAGGTCCGGGCCTTCGCCTTCATCGACACCTGCGATGAGGTGACCAGGTATTTCACGCCCGGCTTGGATCTGGGGAGCGCGATGGCGCGGGTGGTGCGCGAGGCGGACCTGGTCTGGTTCGACGGGCACAGCGATTACGGGCACAGCTTCGAGGTGCTGGTGGAGCGCTGGCCCGATGCCATCACCCCGAAAACATCGCTGCTGGTGCTCGGCGACGGCCGGAACAACTACCGGGCCACGGGGTCGGCGGCCCTGAAGGAGTTGGCGGCCCGGGCCCGGCACACGTATTGGCTCAACCCGGAACCCCGGCATCAGTGGGGGAGCGGTGACAGCGCCACCGCCATGTACGCCGACCTCGTCGACGAAATGGTGGAATGCCGAAACGCCGAACAGCTGACCGCGTTCGTGCAAAAGCTGCTGCCGGTGTGAACCTGCCGGCCCAGCCGCGTGACGCGCCGAGCGTGCAGTCAACCCCCGGCCCGTACCCTCGCGTCATGGCATCGCGGCGCGGCCGGCGGCTGGGGGTGATGGGCGGGACCTTCGATCCCATTCACCACGGGCATCTGGTTGCCGCCAGCGAGGTTGCTGCCGCGTTCGCGCTGGACGAGGTGGTGTTTGTCCCCACCGGCCGCCCGTACACCAAAGATTCCCATCAGGTCACGGCCGCGGAAGACCGATACCTGATGACTGTGATCGCAACTTCCGCTGACCCCCGGTTCACGGTGAGCCGGGTGGACATCGACCGGCCGGGCCCGACATATACCCGGGACACCCTCAGTGACCTTCGCAACGAACGCGGCGCCGACACGGAGCTGCTTTTCATCACCGGCGCGGACGCGCTGGCCCAGATCCTGACCTGGCAGGACGCCCGCGCCCTGCTGCAGATGGCCCATTTCGTGGGGGTCACCCGCCCCGGCTACGACGCCACGCTGCCCGCGGATCTGCCGGAGGGAGCGGTCAGCCTGTTGGAGATCCCGGCGCTGGCCATCAGCTCGACCGGCTGCCGGGAACGGGTGGCGGCCGGGCAGCCGGTGCGCTACCTGGTCCCGGACGGGGTGGTTGCCTACATCGACAAGCGGCGCCTTTATGGCTCCGACCGCCGCGACCGGGATCGAGCCCCGGCGTGAGCGGTCGGCACAGTGAGACTCGCGAGAGGCAGCCGGTGCTGGCCGAGCGGCCAGCGCACGTGTCGCGCCAGGTCCGTCGCCGGGCGAGCCGCCAGCGGGTCGCCCGCCGGCGCTGGGGGCTGATTGCCGCGATCGTCATCGCGCTGGTCGCCGCCGCGGTGCTGGTCTCCGTGCTCGGCTCGTCCGGGGGCCGGCGCGCGGCGCGCGCCCCGGCGGTGGCCACCGCGCAGCGGACCGTCCTGGTCGGCTACGGCGCCCCGGGCAAGCCCGCGATCTCCGCGGCGGTACTCGGCGCCGTCCCGGCCGATGGCCAGGCCAGCGCCGGGCCGGCCGGCGCGCTGCTGCTGCTCCCCGCCTCCCTCGCCGACCCGGGGCAGGGCGGCACGGTCGGCGGTGCGTTCGCCGTGGCCGATCCGCAGGAGTTCCCCGCCTCCGTCGCCGAGCTGCTGGGGGTACGGATAGATGAAACCTGGCGGTTGACGCCCGACGGCCTGGCGTCGTTGGTGGATCGCCTCGGCGGGATCGGTGTCGAGGTCGACGCCCCGGACCCGGCCGCCGGGCTGGCGGCCGGCAGCCGGCGCCTGAACGGGGCGCAGGCCGCGTCGTACGCGTCGTTCGCCGCGCAGGGGGACAGCGATCTGCAGCGCGCCGACCGGCTCCGCCGGGTGCTCAACGGCGTCCTGGCCGCGCTGCCGACCGATCCGAGCCGGTTGGCGAATTCGATCGGCTCGCTCGGCGCCGGAAGCGAGGTGAGCGCGGTCGGGCCCACCGCAAGCAGTGACCCGGCCGCCGCCCGCGCCGCGCTCGCCGCCAGTTTGGTCGCCGCGGCGCACTCGGATGTGGCCAGCCATGAGCAACTCGTACCAACAACGCCGGAAGCGACCGGCTACACGCTGGACAAGACCGCCGCGAACGGGGTAACCGGTCAGCTGTTCGGGGGGGCGCAGCAGACCGTGGCCGTGGGCACCCGCGTGGAGGTGGTCAACGACGCCGGCACGCCCGACCTGGCGGCCAGCGCGGGGACCCGGCTCCGGGCGGCCCGGCTGGTCCTGGTCAAGGCGGTGAACGATCAGCCGTTCGGTCAACACCCCCGCAGTGAGGTGCTGGTGTTCGACTCCGCGCCGGCCTCCCTCGACTTCGGCCACCGCGTCGCCGTAGCCCTCGGCATCCCCGCGGCCCCCGTCGTCGTCAGCAACCAGGTCAGCGTCGTGACCGACGCCATCGCGGTGCTCGGGAAGGACTACCGGCCGTGAGGACCGCTCAGCCCATTCGCCCCGTACACTGGTATCAATGACTGCCTCGCCCCGCGCCGTGGAGTTGGCCACCGCCGCCGCTCAGGCCGCCTCCGACAAGCTGGCCCATGACCTCGTGCTGCTCGACGTCTCCGAACAGCTGGTCATCACCGACGCCTTCGTGCTCGCCTCAGCTCCCAACGAGCGGCAGGTCAAGGCGGTCGTGGACGCCATCGAGGAGCGGCTGCGCGGGCTGGGTGCCAAGCCGACCCGCCGTGAGGGCGAACGTGACGGCAGGTGGGTGCTGCTGGACTTCGTCGAGATCGTCGTGCACGTCATGCACACCGAGGAGCGTGAGTTCTACGCCCTTGAGCGGCTGTGGAAAGACTGTCCGGAGATTCCGTTCGAGGACGCGGCGGCCCGTCTGGTGACGGCCTCCGACGCCGCTTCCCGCACGACCTGACGGTGCCGCGACTGCTGCTGCTCCGGCATGGACAGACTGCCTGGAACGTCGAAGGCCGAGGGCAGGGCCACGCCGACGTCCCGCTCGACGACGTCGGCCGGGCGCAGGCGGCGGAAGCCGGCGCGCACATCGCCAAGGCCGCGCCGGCAGCCGTCTGGTCCTCGGATTCGTCGCGGGCGCGCGACACCGCCACGGCGATCGGGCTCGCGGTCACCGTGGACGCCCGGCTGCGGGAGATCAACCTGGGGGCGCACGAGGGACGAACCCTGCGGGAGTGGCAGGCGGAGGATCCCCGGGGCTACGCGGCGTGGCGCTCCGGACATGATGTCCGCCGCGGTGGGGGTGAGACGTACGCCGAGGTCGCCGGGCGCGCGCTGCCCGCGGTGCACGAGGCACTGGCCGGCCTGCCCGACCCGCGCGATCTGCTGGTGATCGTCTCCCACGGTGGGGCCATCCGAGCGCTGACGACCGCCCTGCTGCAGCTCCCCGCGGCCCCCTGGGCCCGGCTGACGGGGCTGGGCAATTGCTGTTGTGCGCTACTCGTCGATACCGGGGACGGCCGCGGCTGGCGGCTGGGCGCCTATGGCGTCACCCCTGATTTCCTGCGGCCCCCCGCGAGCAGGTAGTCTTCGTCTTCGCGCCCGGGTGACCGGTCGCACAGCGGGGCTGTGGCGCAGCTGGTAGCGCACCACACTGGCAGTGTGGGGGTCAGGGGTTCGAGTCCCCTCAGCTCCACCCGAGAGATCAGACCCGAATCAGCCTTTGACCTGCGCGTTTACATCTTCCGAGATGAGATTGCCGCATACGTAGCGACGCGTTACCGGCGGGTACTGGAGCGAAACTGGAGGATCGAAATCTCCTGCCCCGAAAGGGGGTCAGGACGCACGCTCCACCTCTCAAAAGGGGGTCGCCTGAATCCTGGGCTCGTTCGGCAGGGCGCAGGGTCGGCCGGGGCTCGACCCCTGTGGGGTGCCAGAACGCGCGACAGCGGCCTGACCTGGGCGTTCGCGGCAGACGCAGGATTGATCCGTGGCCGTCCGACTCTTGTATCTGATCAACCGGAGGTTCCCGCGGCGGGTTGAACCGCAGGCTCACCAAGCGGCTACGTACGCGGCGTCCACGGCGCAAGCGCCGTCGACGCTCCGACGCGTGCCGCCCTTGCTATGTGGTTCCGCATCAGCGGATCGCTCATCGGCCAGCGGTGGTCAACGAGCGGAGCCAGCTCGGGGACTACGAGGGCGACGTACGGGAGTCGTCGCAGCAGGCGTCCCGCAAGGGATCGGCTAGCGGATGGCCGCCCGGTGCGATTGGCGTCGACCACACACCGCTGCAGGCAGTAGCGCTGAAGTTGGCTGGACGTGGGCCGAGG
>DASYGP010000180.1:0-6775 GCA_035999615.1 Mycobacteriales bacterium | reverse complement strand
TGGGGGCGCATCGCGAACGGATAGTGATATCGTAGTGATGATATCGGAGGTGGTCATCGTGGAGCAGATCCTGATCCGCAACCTTCCCGTAGGGACCAAGGCCGCGCTTCGCGCCCGCGCCGAGCAGCGTCACCGGTCGGTCGAGGCGGAAGCACGCGATCTGCTCACCAAGGCCCTGGCGGGTGGGCCCGTCACCATCCTCGACCTCCTGAGTACGGACGAGGGCGCCGACATCGATTTCGAACCTGAGCGCCTGGGCCTGACGGCTCGCTCTGCCGAGCTGTGAAGTATCTGTTGGACACCAACGTGGTGTCCGCGCTACGAGTCCGAGGGCGCAACCGACCGGTCGAGGCTTGGGCAGCTGCCATCCCCGTCGGTGACCAGTTCGTCACGGCTACGACGATCGCTGAGATCGAGCGAGGAGTGATCGCCAAGGAGCGGTCCGATGCTGGGCAAGGAACGGTCTTGCGCCGCTGGTTCGACGAGCAGGTGCTGCCCACATTCGCCGATCGAGTGCTGCCGTTCGACCTATCGGCCGCGCGGATCCTCGCGGCCTACCGGGTTCCCGAGCATGCACCTTTCGACGACGCCCTTATTGCCGCCATCGCACAGTCGGCAGAGCTGACCGTCGCGACGCGGAACACCAAACACTTCGCCCCCCTCGGCGTCCGCTGCCTGAACCCGTGGGACACGAACCCGATGACCACACGCTGAACCCAACGCCCAGCCGAACGTTCGCGCCGGTCGCGGCGGCGAGACACCGGTGCAAGGCCGACATCGTCCATCGCGGTGATGACACCTTCCGTGCCCCGCGCTGTCCGGCTCCGCGAGCCCGGCGCAACAACGCATCGGCGGGCTCGATCTCCTGAGGAGGGCACCCGCGAGTCACGTTCGGTCCACCACTCGCGGTAGGCGTTAGGATTTCGCGCGTTGTTGAGGTTGCTTTCCGAGCGGCTGCCGAAATCGCGCTCGGAGGGTCACCGACGCACGCGACGAGGAGTGGAACAGGACGCGGACGGGCGGTGGACAGCGTCTCGGTCTCAGAAGTCATCCGTGCGGTGGATCTGACCGGGGTGTTCGCCAATGCCGTTCTTGGTGGCGTGATCGCCCGGCGGGAGAAGCTGGATCCCGTCGGCTTCGCCACCCTGGCGTTGTTGTCCGGCCTCGGCGGCGGGCTGATCCGTGACGTGCTGCTTCAGCACGGCACGCCGGTGGCGTTGACCGACTACGCCTACCCCAGCACCGCGCTCGGGGGCGCCGCGCTCGTGTTCGTCATCCGGGTCGAGGGTCGCCTGTGGGACCGCGTGTGGCCGGTGATCGACGCGCTCGCCCTCGGCTGTTGGGCCGCGGCCGGCGCGCAGAAGACTCTCGAAGCCGGTCTCGGCTGGCTACCCGCCGTGCTGCTAGGCACGATCACGGCGGTCGGCGGCGGAGCTGTGCGTGACATCGTCTTGCGGCGGGTTCCCACCGTGTTGGGCGGTAACACGCTGTACGCGACATGCGCCGCCGTGGCCAGCGGCGTCCTGGTCGTTCTCTATCGACAGGGTTACGCCAACGCGGGTCCGGTGGCGGCCTTGGTGGTCGGCGCGGGGCTGTGTCTGACCGCCCGCTGGCGAGGTTGGATCCTGCCCAGCGGCGACGCCTGGTCACCGTCCCGGGTCATCCCCACCCACTACCGATCGAGGCGGCGACGTCGCAAGCTGGACGGGAACACCGGCGCTGAGGAGAAGGATCGTCCATGAACCCGAGGTCCTCGATCGATTCTGTCCTGTCGGATCTCGACCAGGTCCGCGCGTGGCAGGAGGAGTTTTACCGGAATCTGCACCAGCACCCGGAGCTGTCGCACGAGGAGACGAACACGGCGGCTGCGGTGGCCGAGCGGCTGCGGAGGTGCGGCTTTGACGTGCGCGAGGGCATCGGCGGCACCGGTGTCGTGGGAATCCTGGGCAACGGCGAGGGCCCACGCGTCCTGCTGCGCGCGGACATGGACGCGCTTCCGGTACGCGAGCAGACCGGCCTGCCCTACGCGAGCACGGTCACCGTCGCCGACCAGGACGGCAACCAGGTGCCGGTGATGCACGCGTGCGGGCACGACGTCCATGTCGCCTGCTTGCTGGGCGCGGCCACGCTGCTCGCAGGAGCGAAAGCCGCCTGGTGCGGCGGCCTGATCGTGCTGTTTCAGCCCGCCGAGGAGCTCGGCGACGGCGCCCGGCGAATGATCGACGACGACCTCGCTTCGGTGCTGGGCAGCGTCGATGTGGCTCTCGCCCAGCACGTGCTCCCCATGCCGTCCGGACAGGTCGGCACGCGCCCGGGGCCGGTGTTGTCGGCAGCCGACAGCATGCGGATCACCGTGTACGGGCGCGGCGGCCACGGGTCGATGCCGCAGGCGACCATCGACCCCGTCGTCCTGGCGGCCATGATCGTGCTGCGCCTGCAGACCGTCGTGTCGCGCGAGATCGCCCCGACCGACCCCGCGGTGCTCACGGTCGGCAGCATCCAGAGCGGCACGAAAAGCAACGTCATCGGCGATCGCGCGACGCTGCAACTCAACGTCCGCAGCTACAGCGACGAGACCCGCACCGCGATCCTCGACGCGATCCGGCGGATCGTGATCGCGGAGTGCCAGGCGTCCGGATCGCCCACGGACCCCGACTTCGAGCTCTTCGACCGGTTCCCACCCACCGACAACGACGCGCCCACCACCGAGCGGGTTCGTGCCGCCTTCGACAACGTGTTCGGCGACCAGGCCCAGGACCTGCCCCTGCAGACCGCGAGCGAGGACTTCAGCGACGTACCCCGCGCACTGGACGTCCCCTACACCTACTGGGGAATCGGAGGCATCGACCCGGACATCTACCAGGCCGCCGCGCGCGCCGGCCGGATCGCCCAGGACATTCCCGTCAATCACTCGCCGTACTTCGCGCCGGTCGTGCAGCCCACGCTCGACACCGGCACCAAGGCCCTGGTCGTGGCCGCGCTGGCTTGGCTCGCCTGACGCTCACCCATTCCCTTCCGGACCGAAGACGGAGGTTGACCCGGGCCAACAACGCGTTCGGGCGGCGCCGATCGAAGCGGCGCCTCCTCGCCGGAAGGACCCCGGCCGCCGCGTCGCCTGCGCCTGTCCTGGGGACAACCGGCGCGCACTGTCCGCGGCCGGGGGTAGCTTCGCGGCCGGCCCCGCACACCGGGGCGGCCCCACCGGCGGGCAACCACCGGCGTCGGCCCGGCGCTGCACCGACGAACGAGCCCCTGCCATGGCCAACATCACCGCCTCCACGTCCCTGGCCCTCCCCAGCGCCACCCCGCAGGACCCCGCGGTGCTGGCCGCGCTCGGGTTCCTGATCCGCTATGACGGGCACACCCTGCGCGCCTACACCCTGGACCTGCAGACGTGGTTCGGCTGGTGTGTGGCCCACCAGCTCAACCCGCTGGAGGTCAAGCGGGTGCACGTCGAGCTGTTCGCCCGCGAGCTGGCGACCCGGCTGGCGCCGGCGACCGTCGCCCGGCGGATCGGCACCGTCTGCGGCTTCTACAAAATGGCCGTGATCGACGGGATACTTGAGGTGAATCCGGCCGCCCACGTCCGCCGGCCCGGGGTCTCCGCCGACAGCCCGACCCTCGGCCTGTCGCACCTGCAGTTCGAGGCGGTCCTGGTCGCCGCCCGCGCCCAGCCGCGGGACCACGCCCTGATCGTGCTGCTCGGCCTGCTGGGCCTGCGGGTGTCCGAGGCCTGCAACATCGATATCACCGACCTGTCCCACGAGCACGGCCACCGGGTGCTGCGCCTGATCGGCAAAGGCGCCCGGCCGGCGCTGATCCCGCTGCCCCCGCTGGTGTGCCGGGCCCTGGACGAGCTGATCGGGGCGCGCACCGACGGGCCGCTGCTGCTGTCCAACTACGGCAACCGGCTCGACCGCAAGGGCGCCGCCCGGATCGTCAAACGGGTCGCCTGCGACGCCAACATCCCGCAGCACATCAGCCCCCACTCACTGCGCCACACGATGGTCACCACCATGCTCGACGCCGGCGTTGATCTACGCGACGTGCAGATCGCCGCCCGGCACACCGACCCGAAAACAACCCTGCGCTACGACCGCGCGCGGCAAAATCTCGACCGGCACCCCGTTTACCGGCTGGCGGCCTTCATGGCGGGCAGCGGCTGAACCTGCTGCAGCTGGCGGCAGACACGAGGACCCCCTTACAGAGGTAAGCTGATAGCAGGGGATATCACGAGTCTCGCAGAGGTGGCCTATGAGCGATGTGCTGGTTCGTGACGTGCCGGACGACGTGCTTCGGGCGCTGGACGCCCGCGCTGCACGCCTAGGTCTGTCGCGCAGCGAATACCTGCGGCGACGGTTCGCCCAAGATGCCGCCGGCTCGATGCTTCCCGTTGCTGTGGTGGATCTGATCAGCTTCGCGGACACCTTCGCCGACCTCACCGACCCGGACGTCATGGCCAGGGCCTGGGGGTGAGCGACTGGCTCATCGACAAGTCTGCGCTGGTGCGCATCGGCCGCAGCAACGATGCCCAGCTCTGGGCGGAACGCATCGAGCGCGGGCTGGTCCGGATCACGGCGGTCACGCGGCTGGAGGTCGGGTATTCGGCGCGGGCCGGGCGCGACGCGCGGCGGGCGCTGGTGCGCTCGCCGCTGGCCGCCATGCCGGTCGAGTACCTGACGCCCGCGATCGAAGACCGTGCCCTCGACGTGCAACTACGTCTGGCTGACCAGGGCCAGCACCGCGCCCCATCCGTTCCCGACCTGCTGATCGCCGCGGTCGCGGAGCTCGCTGATCTGATCGTGCTGCATGTCGACAAGGATTTCGAGCTCATCGCGGCGGTCACCGGCCAGCCGGTAGAACGACTCCGGGGGTGACCCCCAAACCGGCTTAGGGAGGCCTAGACGGCCACGGTGAGCGCGTGAATGGCGAGGCCGGCGAGCGCGCCGACGAAGGTGCCGTTGATCCGGATGAACTGCAGGTCGCGCCCGACGGCAAGCTCGATGTTGCGGCTCGCGGAACTGGCATCCCAATCGGCCACCTGCCGGCGGATCAGCTCGGTCAGCTCCGAGCCGTACCGTTCCACCGCATGGCCGACGACCGCCTCCAGGACAGTTTCGATCCGCTTGCGGAACAGCTCGTCGGTGCCGGCGCGGCGGCCGACCTGCTGGATCAGCAGCGAGATCCGGGTCTGCACCGTCCCGTCGGCGTCGGTCAGCGACTCCCGGACCGAGACCATCGCGTCGGTGACGACCTCGTGCAGCACCGCCTGCGCGCGGGGATCGTCCAGCAGCCGGGTCGCCAACGCATCGATCTTCGCCGCGGTCACCGGGTCGGTCTGCAGCTCGGTCGCCAGACTCGCCAGCAGCCCGTCCAGCCACACCCGCAGGCCGTGCGCCGGGTCGTGCTCCACCTCCTCAAGGGTCTCGGCGAGCGCGTCGAGCACCCCACGGATCCGCCGGTCGGTCGCCAGCAGCCAGCCGTACCACTTCTTGTCCGCGACCTGCTTCAGCTCCGGGATCAGCTCCTCGCGGTGCGCCCGCAGATACCCATGCCCGCGCCGCGCGAAGATCTCCACCAGCGGCTCCTGGGTGCCGCCGGCCAGCGCCTGCTCCAGGATCCGGCCCAGCACCGGCGCGTACGAACGCCGGGCCACATCCCGGCGCAGCAACTCCAGCACGTACTCGACGACCGCGTCGTCATCCAGCGCATCCAGCAGCGCCCCGGCGTTGTACGCCACCTCCCTCGCCAACCGGTCCGCGTTCACCGGCTCGGCCAGCCACCCGCCGACCTTCGGCACGATCCGGGCCACGGCGACCTGCTCGGTGACCACCTCCCGGGTCAGGAAATGCCCGGTGACGAACTCCCCCAGCTTGGTCGCCAGCTCATCCTTTTTCCGCGGCACCAGCGCGGTATGCGGGATCGGCACACCCAGCGGATGCCGGAACAGCGCGGTCACCGCGAACCAGTCCGCCAACCCCCCGACCATCGCCGCCTCGGCGCCGGCCCGCAGGAAACCGATGGCTGGGCCGCCGAAGTTCAGGCTGACGACGTACAGCGCGGCCGCCACCCCCAAAAGCGCCGTCGCCGTGCGTTTCATGCTGCGCAACCGGCCCGCCGCCGCGGCGTCCTGGACCAGAGGCATCACCTCGCCGACTCTGGCACAAGGGTTCGCGGTGGGCCGCTGCGCACGCCGTCAGCGTCCGAGGGCACCCAACCTGTCGGGTAGCCTGACGCCCAGCCAATTCGGGTACATCCCCGTCCCACGCGGATTGAACGGCAGCCAAGCCTGCCTGCTCAATGAGTGCCGAGGCGTCCTGCCCAGCCAGCGGCGGATGCCCCGTGAGCGCCCCGCCCGGTCGGATGTGCCCCACGCCCCCCGCCGACAAGGACCCTTCATGCACAAAACTGGACTGCCCAGGACCACCGCGGTCATCGCGACCGCGGCCGTGACCGCCGTGACCCTCGCGGGGCTGGCAGCCGCCGCCACTCCCGCGGCCGCGTCGCCGGCGAACGAAGCCGAGTTCGTCGCCCTGATCAACGCCGAACGCGCGCACGCCGGACTGCGGCCGCTGGCTGTCGCCGCCGATCTGACCGGGCTCGCCCGCAGCTGGTCTGAACACATGGCCGACACCAGCATGCTCGCGCACAACCCGGCCCTCACCCCGGCTGCCACCCACGCGCAGAGCATCGGCGAGAACATCGGGTACGGCCCGACCGTCGCCTCCCTCGACCAGGCGTTCTACGCGAGCCTGCACCACCGCGAGAACGAGCT
>DASYGP010000084.1:0-2879 GCA_035999615.1 Mycobacteriales bacterium | reverse complement strand
GGGCTCGGCGACGTGGTAGGTGGTGCGTTTCTGCTTGAGCGCGTCGTCGAGGCCGCGGATCAGTCGGGCTTCGGTCAGCACGGTAAGCGGGTGCGCCAGAGCGTCTGCCGGCCGTCCGACCGCGGCCGCGATCTGTCCGCGGCGGGTCGCTCCGCTGCTGATCGCGGCGAGGACCGCGAGATAGGGGGTCGTGTCGGTGATGCGGTCTTCTTCGGACAACAACACATCGCCTTCGCGGAACATCGCCGAGGCCGGGTTGAGCAGGGTGGCGGCTACCCAGGCGTCGAAGGAGTCGAGGCTTCGGGGCGGCTCTCCCCCACTCATGTCCAGATAGGCCGGCGTGCCTCCCACCAGGGCGTGCAGTTGCATCGCCAGCGCTGGGTCGTGCGCGACGTTCCAGTAGCCGGCGGCGTCGCGGTAGCCGAAGGGGTGGACCGCGAGCTCTAGGACGGTCCGCCCCCGCAGCGGCGCGGTGCCGGCCAGCAAACCTCGCATCGTCGACAGGGCCGAGCCGCACAGCAGCAGCCGGGTCCGCCACACGGTGGCCGCGGTGCCGCGCGGGCTGAGCACGGCCTGCAGCACCGAAGGAAGCTCGGGTGCCCCTTCCAGCAGGTAGGGGAACTCGTCGAGAGCGACGACGACAGGAGTGTCGGCGTTCTCGCCCAGCGCGAGCAGCGCGTCGAGCGCCTCTTCCCAGTTCTGGAAGCTGACCCGGGCGCGGGTATGGGTGTGCGCCTGGTAGGCCTCGGCGAGGCGCTGCAGGTTCTGGGCGCGTGATTGTCGGAGCGCGGCGAAGTAGAAGCCGTCGCTGGCTTCGGTCAGGCTCTGCAGCAGGTAGGTCTTGCCCTGCCGGCGCCGGCAGCCGGCTTGAGCATTGGGCAATGGTAGCTGTAACTACGGTAGTTGAAGTTACGAACCCAGTGCAGCGCTGAACGATCCCGCAGCGGCGCACCGCCACGCCGGCGAAGACGGTTCGACGCCGGCAGCGCCTGCACCCGGTCGCTCTGGCCCGTGACGGCTTCCCGCAGAGTTTTCAGCTTACGGTCCTGGCTGACGGTGCCAGCGGACTGGGCCGGCTCGGATCGGTGAGTTGGCCAGGGGATCGGCACGTCTGCGGTGGAAGGAAAGGTTCTTTCGTGCGGTGCCACCGCGGTATCGGTCGTAGTCGGCGCGTCGGGCTGGGTCACGAAGGACCTCGTAGGCGGCCAGGACCTGCTGCAACGCTGCGGGCGTCGACGTGCCGTCCTGATCACGTTCGGTGCCGCGGGTATCTGGGTGGTGCTGGCGCAGCAAGATGCGGTAGGCGTGGCGGAGCTGGTCCTGGGTGGCCTGCGGGCTGATCCTGAGGATGGCGTAGAGATCGGTCCGTTCTTTGTTCATGAGTTCATGACCGTGTGGAGGTTGTCGGGATGGTGTGGTCCCGGCCGCTGCGGCGGCCGGGACCACGGTGTGAGGAGGAGCTGGCTTGCCGGCCCGCGAAACCGGTGCGCCGTTCGGGCCCGGGCGCCGCGCAGGGTGCGTCAGACGCGCAAAGGGTGGAACGTGCGGGCGAGCAAGCCGTCAGCTCGGGCAACGGTGATCCACGTCGGGACATCACCTGCCTTTCGCATCTTTCGGTTGTCGGTGCCCCGCGCCGGGGGCGACCGTTGCCGGGTCCATCCGCCGGCGCCTGGATCGCGCGGCCGGTCCGACAAGTCCGGGACGTGGGTTTCATCAGGCCAGCGGCCCCGGCGGGGGGCTCGCTCGGCGTCGGGGCCGTGGTCTGTTTTGGCCGGTGGCGGGCTCGGCCATTCCGCGGCGATGATCGCGTCGAACTCAGCCCGCACCAGGTCCTCGTCGGCGCAGAGCACCTCCAGGAACTGGTCCTGGGCGGCGAGCGGGGCGTCCCTCTCGCGGGGCCAGGTCGACGGCATGACCGTCACCACCGTTCAGGCGTTGATGGCCTGCCGGTCCTCGCCCTTGCTCGTGATGGAGATTTTGCGGGGCTTGGCCTGCTCGGCGACCGGGATCTTGAGGGTGAGCACGCCGGTGTCGTAGCTGGCTTCGATGTGCTCGGTGTCGAGGTTGTCGCCGAGGATCAACTGGCGGCTGAAGACCCCGCGGGGGCGTTCGGCGGCGATCAGCTCGGCGTCGCTGGCCCGCGGGGGCCGTTCGGCCTTGACGGTCACAACATTGCGTTCGACATCCAGATCGATCGAGTCCGGGTTGATTCCGGGCAGGTCGAACTCGACATGGAACGTGTCGCCATCGCGCCACGCGTCCATCGGCATCACGGACGGACGGGCGAGGGTGCCGTTGGTGCCGAAGACCTGCTGGGTGAGCCGATCCAGCTCACGGAACGGGTCGGTGCGCATCAGCATCGTGTCCACCTCCATCACTCCTGTTCTGTGTTGATGCTCCTGGTGGGCCACCGATCCGGACCCCGGACCTGTGGTCTGCGCTATAGATTTTTTTTACCACTGGTGGCAGGATGAGGCAAGAGGCGACGTCGAGGAAGTTGGCAGGAGAGGACGAGTTGGTGGTGGGAGTGCCGAGCCCAGATGCCGAGCAGGGGGTATACGGCATCTCGGTCGCGGCGGAACTGGTCGACATGGGGGCGCAGAACCTGCGCCTCTATGAGGCACGCGGCCTGCTCGAACCGAAGCGCACCGAGGGCGGGACACGCCGCTACAGCGCCGATGACCTAAAGCGGCTGCGTCGCATCGGTGACCTGCTGCGGGCCGGGCTGAACCTGGCCGGCATCGGCATGGTCCTCGATCTGGAGGCGCAGAACATCCAACTACGGGCGGAGAAGGAGGAGCAGCAATGGCTGACGACCGCATCGATCCCAGCGAGCAAACCCCCGAAGCGGACCTCCTCGAACAACACACCCCGCTCGA
>DASYGP010000073.1:0-16243 GCA_035999615.1 Mycobacteriales bacterium | reverse complement strand
ACCTGGCCGAGTTGCACCGCAACGACGATCCACAGCGGCACCGACGTGCACGGCCTCATCGAATTCGGTAACCGGGTGCTCTCGGTGGCGGTCTTCCTGGCGGGCATCGCGCTGCTGGCCCTCGTCGTCCTTCGCCAGCAGCGGCGCGATCTGTACGTCCACGTCGCGGGCCTGTTCGCGGGCTACCTCGCGGAAGCGGTGCTGGGCGGGGTGTCGGTGCTCACTCGGCTGGACCCGCTGGTGGTGGCCGCCCACTTCCTGCTGGCCATCGCCCTGCTCTGGGTGGCGATCGTCATCTGGCGGCGGCTGGGCAGCCAACCGGTTGCCCCCGCGCCGACGGTGGGCCCCGAACTGCGCTGGCTCGGCCGCGGGTTGGTCGCCGCCGCTTTCGCCATCCTCGTGGTGGGGACGCTGGTCACGGGGACGGGACCGCACGCGGGCAGCCGGGTGGATAACCGGCTCGCGCTGGACCGGCACGACATCACGACGCTGCACAGCGACCTGGTCCTGCTGGTGGTCGGCGCGGTCGCGGTCACCATGGTGCTGCTACGGCTGACCGGCGCGCCGGCCCTGCTGCGCCGCCGCGCCCGGACGCTGCTGGTCGTGATGCTGATCCAGTCCGGTGTGGGGTTCGTGCAGTACTTCACCGGGCTGCCGGCGTGGCTGGTGGGCGTGCATGTGGTCGGCGCCACCGCCTTCTGGGCGGCGAGCCTGCTCCTAGCCTTGGATATGTACGCGCGGCCGGCGGCCACGCCGATCGCCCCCGCCGCGCCATCCCCGGCGGACCGGAGCCTCGCCTCGGCGTGAACCGTCAGGAGCGGGCGGCGGTGATCAGAGCAGCGGCGCGATCGCGACGGCCGCGAACAGCACCGTGAGGTAACTGATCGACAGGTGGAACAGCCGCATCGGTTGGGGATCTTTCCCGGCGCGCACCCGGCGCACCAGCAGGTGCGCCTCGATCAGGAACGCGGCACCACTGAGCAGCGCGACGCCGCCATAAACCCAGCCGGCGGAGGGGATCAGCAGCAGGGAGACGGCCACCATCGCCCAGCTATACACGGCGATGCGATGCACCACGGTCCGCGGGGAGGCCACGACCGGGAGCATCGGGACACCGGCGGCGGCGTAGTCCTCGCGGTAACGCATGGCGAGGGCCCAAAAATGCGGGGGGGTCCACAGGAACACGACCCCGAAAAGCACCACTGCGGGCCAGCCCACTGTCCCGGTGACCGCAGACCATCCGATCAACGCCGGAAAGCAGCCCGCCGCACCGCCGATCACGATATTGGCCGGGGTACGGCGCTTCAGCCCCAGCGTGTACACGAAGACGTACACCGCGATCGCCAGGTCGGCCAGCAGGGCGGACGGCCAGTTAACCGCGAAGCCGAGCAGCAAAGTCGCGGCCGCCCCAAGCAGCAGCCCGAACCGCAGCGCGCTCGCCGGCGCCACCGTCATCCCAACCGCCAGCGGGCGCCGGCGGGTCCGCTTCATCACCTTGTCGATGTCGCGGTCGACGTAACAGTTGATGACGTTGGCGGACCCGGCGGCGAAAGAACCGCCGACCAGCGTCGACGCCACGAGCCACAGCGAGGGGAAGCGCCCGGCGGCCAGCACCATCGGCGGCAACGTGGTCACCAGCAGCAGCTCGATGATCCGCGGCTTGGTGAGCGCCACGTAGGAGCCGAGGACGGCGCGGAACGGCGCTCGCCTCGCCGAAGTCAGCGCAGCCGTAGACACGCGGGGAGTCTACGGGGCGGCCCGCCTCCCGGTCGCGCCAGCACCACGCCAGCCCCGGGCTGGACGGTAGGTTCATCCGTGCGGAACGACCCCGTCCGCCCGATCACCGACCGAGCCCCGAAACTGACCGAGCCCCGAAACTGACCGAGCCCCGCAAACCGACCGAGCCCCGAAAACCGACCGAGCCCCGAAAACCGACCCCGCGCCGGAGGGAGCACCGACCGTGCCCGACAAGAGCCGCCATCCCGACTGGAGCGATCCACTCGACGCCCGGGCGGTCGACCTGTGCCGCGTGCTGGCGATGGACGCCGTCGAGCGGGCCGGCAGCGGCCATCCCGGGACGGCGATGAGCCTCGCGCCCGCCGCGTATCTGCTCTACCAGGACCTGATGCGGCATGACCCCACCGATCCGGCCTGGGTGGGCCGGGACCGGTTCGTCTTGTCCTGCGGGCACGCCAGCGTGCTGCAGTACGTGCAGCTCTACCTATCCGGTTACGGGTTGTCCCTGGACGCGCTGAAAGCGCTGCGCACCTGGGGCAGCCTGACACCGGGACATCCCGAGCACGGGCACACCGCCGGGGTGGAGACGACCACCGGCCCGCTGGGCCAGGGCGTCGGGAACGCGGTGGGCATGGCGATGGCCGCCCGCCGCGAGCGGGGGCTGCTCGACCCGGACGCCGACCCCGGCGCCAGCCCCTTCGACCACACGATCTGGTGCATCTGCTCCGACGGTGACCTGGAAGAGGGCGTGAGCTCGGAGGCCTCGTCCCTCGCCGGCACGCAGCAGCTGGGGAACCTGGTCCTGCTCTACGACGACAATCACATCTCCATCGAGGACGACACGAATGTGGCGTTCACCGAGGATGTGCTCGCCCGTTACGCCGCCTACGGCTGGCACACCCAACGGGTGAACTGGCTGGCTGATGACGGCTCCTACACCGAGAACATCGGCGCCCTGCGGGCCGCGCTACGCGCGGCCAAAGCCGAGACCACCCGGCCCAGCATCGTGGCACTGCGCACGATCATCGGCTGGCCGGCACCCACCAAGCAGAACACCTACGAGGCGCACGGCAGCGCCCTCGGGGCGGACGAGGTCGCAAAGACCAAAAAGATTCTCGGCTTCTCCCCCGACGTGGATTTCCCCGCACCGGATGAGGTGCTGGCCCACGCCCGGCAGGTGGTCGACCGCGGCCGGGCGGCGCACGCCGCCTGGGAGCAGCAGTACGAGCGCTGGGCGCACGCCAACCCGACTGGAGCGGCGCTGCTCGAGCGGCTGCAGACCCGCAGCCTGCCCGCCGGCTGGGACGTGGGGCTGCCGAGCTACACCCCCGAGCAAGGCCCGATCGCGACCCGAAACGCCAGCCAGGATGCGCTGAGCGCTCTGGCACCGCGACTGCCGGAGCTGTGGGGCGGGTCGGCGGACCTGGCGAGCAGCAACAACACCACACCCAAGGGTGAGCCGAGCTTCCTGCCCGAGGACCGGCAGACCAAGATGTTCAGCGGCGGCCCCTACGGACGCGTCCTGCACTTCGGGGTGCGCGAGCACGCGATGGGCTCGGTGCTCAACGGCATCGCGCTGCACGGCGGGACCCGCCCCTACGGCGGCACGTTCCTGATCTTCAGCGATTACATGCGCCCAGCGGTCCGACTGGCCGCGCTGATGCGGCTGCCGGTCACCTACGTCTGGACGCATGACTCGGTTGGGCTGGGCGAAGACGGCCCGACCCACCAGCCGATCGAGCAGCTTGCGGCGCTGCGGGCGATCCCGGGGCTGGACGTGGTCCGCCCCGCCGACGCCAACGAGACCATCGTCGCCTGGCGCACGATCCTGGGGCACACCGATCGGCCGGCCGGGCTGGCCCTGTCCCGGCAGAAACTCCCGGTGTTCGACCGCTCCCGGCTGGCCTCCGCCGATGGCGTCAGCAAGGGCGGTTACGTCCTGGCGGAGGCGGGCAGCGGGCTACCGCATGTGGTGATCATCGGCACCGGCAGCGAGGTGTGGGTCGCGCTGGAGGCGCGCACTCGGCTCGAAGACGAAGGGGTGCCCACCCGGGTGGTCTCGATGCCGTGCCGGGAATGGTTTGCCGCCCAGGAACAGTCGTATCGAGATGAAGTGCTGCCGCCGGCGGTGAAGGCCCGCGTCAGCATCGAGGCCGGGATAGCGCTGGGCTGGCGTGAGCTGGTCGGAGAGGCGGGCGAGGTGGTGTCGCTGGAACACTTCGGCGCGAGCGCCGCGGCCACCACATTGTTCGAACAGTTCGGGCTCACCCCGGATCGGGTGGTGGCGGCCGCGCACGCCACCTTGCAGAAGACCGGCAACTAACGACCACGCGAGTTGAAGGAGTCCCAACATGGCCGCAACGCCTGATCCCCTCAAGGCGCTCTCCGCCGCTGGCGTCGCCGTCTGGCTCGACGACCTGGACCGCACGCGGCTCACCTCGGGAGGGCTGGCCGAGCTCGTCCGCGACAAGTCGGTGGTCGGGGTAACCACCAACCCCAGCATTTTCCAAAAGGCCCTCAGCAACGGGGAGGCCTACGCGGGGCAGGTTCGTGACCTGGCCGTGCGCGGGGTCGATCTCGGTGAGGCGGTTCGGGCGATCACGAGCTTCGACGTGCGGACCGCCTGCGACGTGTTCCGGCCGGTCTACGACGCGACCGACGCCCTGGACGGAAGGGTCTCGATCGAGGTCGACCCGCGGATCGCGCATGACACGGCGTTCACGGTGGCCGAGGCGCGCGCGCTGTGGTGGCAGGTGGACCGGCCGAACCTGTTCATCAAGATTCCCGCGACCAAGGCCGGCCTGCCCGCGATCAGCCAGGCCCTGGCCGAAGGCATCAGCGTGAACGTCACCTTGATCTTCTCCCTGGATCGGTATGCGGAAGTGATGGACGCCTACCTCTCCGGCCTGGAACGTCGGCTCGCCAGCGGCGGCGAGCTGCGCGGCCTGGAATCCGTCGCATCGTTTTTCGTGTCCCGGGTCGACACCGAGGTGGACGCGCGGCTGGGCAAGATCGCAACGCCCGCGGCCAAGGCGCTGCGCGGGAAGGCGGCCATCGCGAACGCGCGGCTGGCCTACCAGGCCTACGCTCGGGTGTTCTCCTCCGATCGATGGCTCGCCCTCGCCGCGAAGGGCGCCCGGCCGCAGCGGCCACTGTGGGCCTCCACCGGCGTGAAGGACCCCGCCTACGACGACACCCGCTACGTCGTCGATCTGGTCGCGCCGGGCGTGGTCAACACCATGCCGGAGGCGACCCTGAACGCGGTCGAGGACCACGGGCAGGTACCCGGGGACAGCGTCACCGGTACCTACGCCGAGGCGCGGCAGGTGCTCGACGAGCTCGCGGCCGTCGGGGTCGACTACGACGAGGTCGTAGCCCTGCTGGAGGTGGAGGGCGTCGAGAAGTTCGAGGTCGCCTGGTCCGGGCTGCTGGAGTCGTTGACCGCTTCGCTGAAGGCCGCGAAGGCCGACGCGTGAGCGACGCAGCAGCCGGCGGTGTCCGCGTCGAGGTCACCGGCGAATTGGCTGACCTCGCGGACGCGGCGCTCAACACGCTGATCGCCGACGACGTGGCCGGGCAGCTGGCGGGCGGGAACCCGGCCCTGTGGGGCCCGGAGGCGGAAGGTGAGGCGCGGCGCCGGCTCGGCTGGCTGCAGCTGGCCGAGTCGTCCCGGCCGCTGCTGGGTCCGCTGGCCGAGCTGCGGGCGGCGTTGACCGACGCGGGCCTGGACCGGGTGGTGCTGTGTGGGATGGGTGGCTCGTCGCTCGCCCCCGAGGTCATCTGCGCGGCCGCCGGGGTGCCGCTGGTCACGCTGGACTCGACCGATCCGGCTCAGGTCGCCGCGGCGCTGATCGAGCTACCCCGCACCGTCGTGGTGATCAGCAGCAAGTCCGGCGGCACGCTGGAGACCGATTCGCAGCATCGGGCGTTCCGCGCCGCCTTCCAGGCCGCCGGCATCGACCCGGCGCAGCGGATCGTGGTGGTGACCGACCCCGGTTCCCCCCTGGAGGCCAGCGCGACCGAGGCGGGCGTGCTGGCCATCTTCCGCGCCGATCCGAATGTGGGGGGGCGCTACAGCGCGCTGACCGCGTTCGGATTGGTGCCGAGCGCGCTGGCCGGCGTCGCCGTCGAGGGCCTGCTGGACGCCGCACAGCAGGTGTACGACACCCTTGGCTCCCCTGACGGGCCGGCCCTGCTCCTCGGCGCGGCGCTCGGCGCCGGGGCGCTCGCCGGGCGGAACAAGCTGGTGCTTGCCGACGCCGGTTCCGGGCTGGCCAACTTCGGGGACTGGGCCGAGCAGCTGATCGCCGAGTCCACCGGCAAGAATGGTCGGGGCCTGCTGCCGGTGGTGGTCGAGTCGGCCGCCGCCGCGGGCTTCGCCGCCGCGCCCGACCGGCAACGGGTGGTGCTGGGCAGCCCCGGCACCGGCGTTCCGGAACCGTCCGGGATCGGTGTCAGCGGCCCGCTGGGCGGGCAGTTCCTCGCCTGGGAGTTCGCGACCGCGATCGCCGGCCGGCTGCTGGCCATCGACCCGTTTGACCAGCCCAACGTGCAAGAGAGCAAGGACAACACCAACCGGCTGCTGAGCGACGCGGGTGACGGTCCGCTGCCCGCCCCCGTTCCGGCGTTCACGGACGGCCCGATCGAGGTGTACGCCGAGCCCGCGCTGCTCGGCGGCGCCAGCACGCTGGCCGAAGCCGTCGCGGCGCTACTCGGCGCCGTCCCGGCCGGGGGCTACCTCGCGGTGATGGCCTACCTGAACCGCGCGGCGGAGCCGACCGCGGCGCAACTACGGCAACTGCTGGCCGCCCGGACCCCGGCGAGCGTGACGTTCGGCTGGGGGCCCCGGTTCCTGCACAGCACCGGCCAGTTCCACAAGGGGGGCCCGCAGATTGGTGGTTTCCTGCAAGTGACGGCCGAGCCTGATCAGGTGCTCCCGATCCCGGGCCGTAACTTCGATTTCGGCAAGCTGCAAAGCGCGCAAGCGCTGGGTGACGTGCAGGCCTTGGCCGGTCGCGGCCGGCCGGTGCTCCGCGTGCACCTGACCGATCGGGCGGCCGGCCTCGCCGCGCTGCTGACCGCGGCCGGAGCCTCCGGATGCAGCTGAGCAACCCGAGCAACCCGCTGCGCGATCCGCGGGACCGGCGACTCCCCCGGGTCCCCGACCCGTGCGCGCTGGTGGTGTTCGGGGTGACCGGCGACCTGGCCCGCAAAAAGTTGATCCCCGCCGTCTACGACCTCGGGAACCGCGGGCTGCTCCCGCCGGGGTTCGCCCTGCTCGGATTCGCCCGGCGGGACTGGGATCACGGTGAGTTCGAGGAACTGGCCCGGGAGGCCGCGCGCAAGGGTGCCCGCACCCCGTGGCGGCCGGAGGCCTGGACCCGGATCGCGGATGCGGTGCGCTTCGTCCCCGGCAGTTTCGACGACGACGACGCGTTCGACACGTTGGCCCAGACGCTCATCGAGCTGGAGGCCAGCCACGGCATCGGCGGGAACGCGGCCTTCTACCTGTCCATCCCCCCCGCGGCCTTCCCAACGGTGCTCAAGCAGATGCGTCGAACCGGGATGGCCTCCAACGATGCCGCCGGCGGCTGGCGCCGCGTCGTGGTGGAAAAGCCGTTCGGGTACAACCTGGCCTCCAGTCGGGAGCTCAACACGCTCGTCGACGAGGTCTTCACCCCGGGCGACGTGTTCCGGATCGATCACTACCTGGGCAAGGAGACGGTGCAGAACCTGCTGGCGCTGCGCTTCGCGAACACGCTGTTCGAGCCGATCTGGAACTCCCACTACGTCGACAGCGTGCAGATCACGATGGCTGAGGATGTCGGCATCGGGAGCCGGGCCGGTTTCTACGACGGCGCCGGCGCCGCCCGCGACGTGCTGCAGAACCATCTGCTGCAGTTGCTGGCCCTGACGGCGATGGAGGAACCCGTCTCCTTCGACGCGGAGAGCCTGCGCATCGAAAAGAAGAAGGTGCTGGAGGCGATCAGCCTGCCGACCGACCTGGCGACCGGCACGGTCCGCGGTCGGTACACCCAAGGTTGGCTCGCCGGCAGCCGGGTCAGCGGCTACCTGGCCGAGGAGGGCGTGCCGGCGGCGAGCCGTACCGAGACCTACGCGGCGGTCCGGCTGGGCGTGGAGACTCGGCGTTGGGGCGGGGTGCCCTTCTACCTGCGGACCGGGAAACGGTTGCCTCGGCGGGTCACCGAGATCGCCGTCATTCTCAGCAAGGCGCCGCACCTGCCGTTCGATGCCACCGCGACCACCGAGTTGGGCAACAACCAGCTGGTGATCCGGGTGCAGCCGGATGAGGGCATCACGCTTCGCTTCGGGTCGAAGGTGCCCGGCTCGGCGATGGAGGTCCGGGACGTGTCGATGGACTTTTTGTACGGGGAGGCGTTCACCGAGGGGTCCCCGGAGGCCTACGAGCGGCTGATGCTCGACGTCCTGCTCGGCGACGCCACCCTGTTCCCGCGCAACGAGGAGGTCGAGGCGGCGTGGAAGGTGGTTGACCCGATCGAGGAGTTCTGGGCCGAGGGTGGTCACCCGGAGGACTACCGCGCCGGCGAGTGGGGACCTCGTTCAGCCGAGGCGATGCTGGCCCGCGAGGGCCGCGGCTGGCGCCGACCATGAGTCCCCGGCGGGTGGTGGGCGCCCGCCCGATCTGCTCCGAGTGGGGGTCGGCATGACCACGTTGTGGGATACGACCGGGACGGCGGTAGTGAAGGCCCTGGCCGCGGAGCGCCGGGTCAGCGGGGCCGCCAGTGGGCTGGTGCTCACCCTGGTCGTCGTCACCGACGAAGCGCAGGTGGAGGCCACCGAGCAGGCCGCAACCCAGGCGGCCAGCCAGCATCCATGCCGGGTGCTGGTGGTGGTCCGGCGGCAGACCGCGGCGCCCGAGCCGCGCTTGGACGCCGAGGTGTCGATCGGGGGGCGGCTCGGCCCGGGTGAGGCCGTAGTGATGCGGATGTACGGCCGACTCGGGCTGCACGCCGAGTCGGTCGTGTTGCCGCTGCTGGCCTCCGATGCCCCGGTGGTGACGTGGTGGTTCGGCGAGCCGCCAGACCTCATCGCGCACGATCCGCTCGGCGTGCTCGCCGGGCGGCGGATCACCGACGTGCAGAACCTGACCGACCCCCGGGCCGGGCTCATCGCGCGGGCGCACGACTACTCCTCGGGTGACACCGATCTGGCCTGGACCCGGACGACGCCGTGGCGCAGCGTGCTCGCCGGCGCCTACGACGCGGTGACCGGGCGGCCGACCGAGGCGCGGGTCGTCGCCGAACCCAGCAGTCCCAGTGCCGCGCTGCTGGCCGCCTGGCTCGGTGGCCGGCTGAACCTCGACGTGCGCATAGACGATCATCGCGGTCCGGGGATCGCCGAGGTGCACCTGCAGGTGGACGGCGGTCCGGGCGCGGAGGGCACCGACATCTCCCTGGTGCGCGACTCCGAGCACTCCGGTCGCCTGGCCCGGACCGGCGAGCCCGACCGCACGATGCCCCTGCCCCGGGCCGAGCACGGTGATCTGCTCGCCGAGGAACTGCGCCGGCTCGAACCCGATCCGGTCTACGCCGCGGCGCTCGGACGCCTCGCCGGCCTCGGTGACCTCGCGGACCGTGCCGCGATACGCAGCCACATCTGGCGTGATCCCGCCGAGCAGGCAGCCGCGCACGGATGAGCCAACGCGCGGGTCCGGAGGTCGTGGTGCTCCGCGACGAGCCGATGCTGGCCCAGGCCGTCGCCGCCCGACTGGTCACCCGGCTGGTCGACGCCCAGGCAGCGCAGGGCAGCGCCTCGGTGGTGCTCACCGGCGGCGGCATCGGCACCGCGGTGCTCGCGGCGCTGGCGGCCAGCCCGGCCCGGGAAGCCATCGACTGGGCTCATCTGGATATCTGGTGGGGCGATGAGCGATTCCTGCCGGCCGGGAGCGAGGACCGCAACGAGACCGCCGCCCGACGGGCCCTGCTCGATCACGTCGAGGTGAACCCGGCGCGGGTGCATCCGATGGGCGCGGCCGACCAGTCGGCCAGCCCGGAAGACGCGGCCGCCGCATACGCCGCCGCGTTGCGGGCGGTCGCCGCCCCGGAGGGCTACGGCGAACCCATCCCCCGCTTCGACGTCCTGATGCTCGGTATCGGCCCGGAAGGTCACGTTGCGTCGATCTTCCCCGAGGCACCCGCCGCCTACGACGAGCGCGCCGTCGTGGCGGTGCACGGCTGCCCGAAGCCGCCGCCCACCCGGGTCACGCTCACCTTTGCGGCGTTGACCGCAGCCAAGGAGGTGTGGGTGCTGGCCAGCGGCCCGGCGAAGGCGCCGGCGGTCGCGCTGACCCTGTCCGGCGCCGGTCAGGTTCAAGTGCCGGCCGCCGGGGCGCGGGGCCGATCAAGAACGTTGCTGCTGCTCGACGAGGCCGCCGCCGCCGGCCTGCCTCGTGATCTACGCCGGCGGGCCAGTCCCGGCGCCTGACTCGGCGGCCCGACGGGCCGGCCGGAGCGCCGGCGGGCCGAAAACCCGAAAGGGCGGGGGCGCCGGGCTACTTGCCGCGGAGCTTCGCGAGTGCCTCGGCGAGGATCGCCTCACCGTCGATCTCGTTACGACGCTCCCGGACGTAGGCCAGGTGCGTCTTGTACGGCTCGGTGACCGGCGGAGCGGGGGTGTTCTCCCGATCACGACCGGCCGGATAGCCGCAGCGCGGGCAGTCCCACAGCTCGGGGATGGCCGCGTCGTGCGCGAACGCGGGCCGGGTCTCATGCTTGTTGGCGCACCAGTACGACACGCGCTGACGAGGCGCGGCCTCGCCGCGCTCCGCCTCGCCCATCGGACCGGCGCCGACCCGGCTGCCGCGGATGGCGTTGCCCCCAGCCACAGATGTGCTCCTTCGTGCGTGGCGCGGCCGGGTGGGCCACGCGGGATGGGTCAGTCTACGGCCGCCGTCGGGGACCGGGAGCCGACTATTTCTGCAGCAGGCCCAAACCCACTATGCACACGACCCACATGACGAGCGCGGCGATGGTGAACCGGTCCAGGTTGCGCTCAACGGTAGAGGAGCCGCCAAGAGAGGAGGAGACGCCGCCGCCGAACAGGTTGGACAGGCCGCCACCCTTCCCCCGGTGCAGCAGGATGAGCAAGATGATCGCCAGACTGGTGACGATCAGCAGGGAGCGCAAAAAGATGACCACGACAGCAGTATCTCAGGAAAGCCGGACGCGCGGATCCAGCACCGCATAGAGGATGTCCACGGTGAGGTTCGCGATCACCACGAACCCGGCCAACAGCAACGTGACCGCCGAGATCACCGGCAGGTTGCCTGTGGTGATCGCCTCCAGGGTGAAGGCCCCCACCCCGGGCAACGTGAAAATCTTTTCGGTGATCACGGTGCCGGCCAACAGGATGCCGAAGTCCACGCCCAGGATGGTCACGATCGGGGTCAGCGCGCTGCGCAACCCGTGCTTGTAGATGACTTTCCGCTCGGACAGGCCCTTCGCGCGGGCGGTCCGGATGTAGTCCTCGCCGAGCACATCCAGCATCGAGCCGCGGGTGATCCGGGCGTAGCCCGCGGCGTAGACCAAGGCGAGGTCGAACCACGGCAGGATCAGCTTGTGCGCCCAGGTCAACGGGTTCTGGGTGAAGGGGGTGTAGCCGCCGCCGTAGAACCAGCGAAGGTTCGCCTTGATCGTCAGCAGGTAGTAGAAGATCAGCAGCATGAGCAGCCCGAGCACGAACGTCGGGATGCTGTAGAAGGTCAGCCCGAACACGGTCGCGGCCCGGTCCCGGAAGCTACGCGGGTGCGTGGCCGCCAAGATTCCGGTCGGGATGCCGATGATCAACCAAATCACGGCCGCCCCGACCGCGACGGAGATGCTCACGGGCAGCCGGGCGGTGATTTCGCCCAGGACCGGCACATTGTTACTGAAATCGACACCCAGATCGCCCTGGACCAGATGTCCGAGGTAGGACAGGTACTGCTGCGGCCACGGGCGGTCCAGATGCAAGCGGGCCACCGTCGCCTGCAGCTGAAGCGGGCCGCAGCCCCGGCCGCAGAAGCGCCCGGCCTGTTCCTGCGGGGTTCCGCCGTTCAGCACGAAGAAGATCACGAACACGACGAAGCTGATCACCACCAGCACCAGCACCGCGTAGAGCAGCCGACGGATGAGAAAACGCAACATGAGCGGCAGCCCCTACTTCGCCATGGTCCGGGCGGCCCGCGGGTCAAACGCGTCCCGCAGCCCGTCGCCGAGGATGTTGAACGACAGCGTGGTGATCAAAAGCGCCAGGATGGGGAATAGCAGGAAGGTCGGCTTCACCGTGTAGAAGGCGCTCGCCGCCGACAGCGTGTCCCCCCACGAGGCGGTCGGGATTTTCACCCCGAGCCCGAGGAACGACAGGGTCGACTCGTAGATGATGTTCACCGGAATCTGCAAGGTCGAGTAGACGATCAACGGGGCGACCAGATTCGGCAGGATGTCGATGAACATGATGCGCAGGTTCCCCGAACCCAATGAGCGGGCCGCCTCGACGAACTCCTTCTCCCGCAGGGAAAGCACCTGACCGCGGGTGATGCGCATGAACACCGGCCAGCTGACCGCGATGATGATGTACACGACCAGGTTGATGCTCTGCCCGAACACACCGACCAGCGAGATCGCGAACAGCAGCGAAGGGAAGCTCAGGAAGATGTCGGTGATCCTGGACAACACGGTGTCCAGCGCGCCCCCGAAGAATCCGGCGACCAGGCCGACGATCACCCCGATCACCAGCGACCCGGCGGTGGTGACCAACCCAACGAACAGGGAGACCCGCGCGCCGTAGACCAGCCGGGAGAGCAGGTCCCGGCCGAAGTCGTCCGCTCCCAGCAGGAACGTGCTGTTGGGGCCGACCGGGATGTCGGACAGGCTCAATCCGGTGTGGCGGTACTGCGTGTTCGGTCCGTGCCCGATGATCGCAGTGATCACCGGCGCGAAAATCGCGATCAGGATCAGGATGATCACGACGGCGCCGGAAACCAGGGCCGCCTTGTCCTTGCGTAGCCGCAGCAGCGCGAGCTGGGTGGGGGTGCGACCCTCGATCCGCTTGGCATCCCCGCCGCCGCTGCCCGTGTCGGCGAAATGACCACCAGAGTCTTCGAGCAGGTCGGGGATCGTGCTCTGCGTCATGACTCGGTCCTCACGTCAGGGTGCCGGTACGCCAGTGTTCCCGTGGACTGCCGTGCCATCGGTTATCCGCCCCCGTGGCCGAGGACCGCGGACACTTCAGCGCCGGTGCCGTCCTGCTCGATGCTGGCCTGCTCGTAGGTCAGCGCCTCGTCGTCGGCGACCGGGTGCAGGCACGCCGTGCCGTGCGTGGCCGGATCGTCCTCGAAGGTCGCCGTCAGCTCGGGCATCTGCTCCGTGCAGTCCTGCTGCGCCTTCGGGCAGCGGGGGTGGAACCGGCACCCGGCGGGGGGGTTGATCGGGCTGGGCACATCACCGATCAGGATGATCCGCTGCCGGGCCTGGGCCCGATCGGGGTCCGGCTCCGGCACCGCCGACAGCAGCGCCTTGGTGTAGGGATGGCGCGGCCGGTCGTACAGGTCGGCGGCCGTCGCGACCTCCGCCAGCCGCCCCAGGTACATCACCGCGACCCGGTCGCTGACGTGCCGGACGATCGACAGGTCGTGGGCAATGAAGATGTAGGTCAGGTTGAACTCGCGCTGCAGGTCCTCTAGCAGGTTCACCACCTGCGCCTGGATGGAGACGTCGAGCGCCGAGACCGGCTCGTCACAGATGATCAACTTGGGCCGGAGCGCGAGCGCCCGGGCCACCCCGATGCGCTGCCGCTGGCCGCCGGAGAACTCAGCCGGGAAGCGGTTGAAGTGCTCGGGGTTCAGCCCGACGACCTCCATCAGCTCCTGCACCTTGGTCCGGCGCTCGGCCCCGTCGGCGACCCCGTGGATCGCAAACGGGTCGCCGATGATCGACCCGACCCGCCGGCGAGGGTTCAGCGACCCGTACGGATCCTGGAAGATCATCTGAATTTCGCGGCGGAACGGCCGCATCTTGCCCGGCGACAGGTTGGTGATGTCCTGGCCCTCGAAGCGGATGCTGCCCCGGGTAGAGGGGTAGAGCCCCGCGATCAGCCGGGCCAGGGTCGACTTGCCGCAGCCCGTCTCCCCCACCAGTCCCAGCGTTTCCCCGCGCCGCAGCTGCAGGCTGACGCCGTCGACGGCGTGGACCCGGCCGACCTCGCGCTGGAAGATGATGCCCTGCTTGATCGGGAAGTACTTGGCGAGGTCGTCGACCTCGAGCAGGACATCGCCGGCCACCTCGGCGGCGCCCGGTTCGGTGTTGGTGGCGGTGGCGGTCATGCGGACGCCCTTCCGGTCGCGGACGGCGAGTTGGTGGTTTCCGCGTCGGCGGCTCCCGCGCTCGCACCCGCCAGGGGAACACCGGCGGCGGCGCCCCGCAATCGTTCGGACTCCTCGGAAAACCCGAGGGCCGTCTCGGGCAGGAAGCAGGCAGACAGGTGCTCGGCCGCCCCGATGGGTTCGAGCGGCGGGATGTCGCTGCGGCACTGCGGCATCACGTACGGGCAACGGGGGTGAAACGAACACCCACGCGGCAGGTTGATCAGCGAGGGCGGTTGGCCGGTGATCGGGCGCAACTGATGCCCGATGCTCGAGGCCGACGGAATCGACTCGATCAGGCCCTTGGTGTACGGGTGATGCGGGCCGTAGTAGATGGTGCGGCTGTCCGCGACCTCGACCGGCTTGCCGGCGTACATCACCAAGACCTGGTCGGCGAGTTCGGCGACGACCCCCAGGTCATGGGTGATCATGATTACGGCCGTCTCGAACTCGCGCTGCAACCGTTGGATGAGGTCGAGGATCTGCGCCTGGACGGTCACGTCGAGCGCGGTCGTCGGCTCGTCGGCGATCAGCAGCTGGGGCCGGCAGGCGAGCGCCGCCGCGATCGCCACGCGCTGACGCTGGCCTCCGGAGATCTCGTGCGGGTACGCGCGTGCGATCCGCTCCGGGTCGGGGAGGCGCACCTCCTCCAGCGCCGCGTGGACGGCGTCGCGCAGTGCGGCGCCGCGCAGCCCGAGGTGCCGGCGCAGCGGCTCCGCCACCTGCGCGCCGAGGCGCATCAGCGGGTCGAGCGCGGTCAGCGGCTCCTGGAAGACCGTCGACGCGGTGCGTCCTCGCAGCGGGACCAACGCCCGCTCCTTCGCGCCGACCACCTGGACGTTCGCGAGCTCCACGCTTCCGGTCGCGGTCAGGCCGTCCGGCAGGAGACCGGTGATCGCGAAGGAGGTCAGCGACTTGCCCGACCCGGACTCCCCGATCAGGCTCAGCCGCTCCCCCGGCTCGAGCCGGAATGAGACGTCCGACACCAGCGGCGACCCGTCGCGGGCCGTCACGCCGAGGTTCTGCACGTCGAGGATCATCGCGACCTCCTCCGCGTCGGGTCCGCGACGTCCCGCAGGCCGTCGGCGATCAGGTTGACGCCGACGACCAGGACGACGAGCGCGACACCGGGCGCGATGGCGCCGACGGGCGCGACCGCGACCGTCCCCTGCGCCTCTTGCAGCAGCCGGCCCCACGACGCGTTGGGCGGCGGCGCGCCGAGGCCGAGGTACGAGAGGCTGGCCTCCGCGAGCACGGCGACGCCGAACTGGAGCGCCAGGTTGACGCTGAGCGTCGGCCAGATGTTGGGGAGGACGTGCCGGGCGACGACCCCGCCCCACGAGGTGCCGGACGTGCGGGCCGCGGTCACGTACTGCTGGGAGAGCACACGTTTGGACAGCACTCGCGTGAGCCGGGCGACCACCGCCGACATCGCCAGCCCGATCGCGAGGATGGCGGTGCCGAGCGAGGCGCCCTGCGCGGCCACGATGAGCATGGCGAGCAGCAGGACGGGGAAGGCGATGATGATGTCGAGCGCCGCCGAGATCGTGTCGTCGAGCCAGCGCGTCGCGAAGGCCGCCAGCATCCCGATCGTGATGCCGACGACGGCGCCGATCACGACCGCGCCGACGCCGACGCCGAGCGCGATGCGCGCCCCGATCATGAGCTTCGTCGTGAGGTCGTGCCCGAAGATGTCGGTGCCCAGCCAGTGCGTGCCGTTCGGCGGCTGCAGCCGGCCCCCCGAGGTGTCGCTCTGGGCGAACGGCAGCCACACGAACGACAGCGCGGCGACGAGCACCACGATGCCCACCAGGGTGAGGCCGATCCCGAGCGTCACCGACCGTCGTGCGCGACGGCGGGCCCGCTCCCGCGGGCTCGGCGCCGTCTGCGCCGCCTGCTGCACCGCCGCGCTCATCGGTTGCCCGAGATGCTCTGCCGCAGGCGCGGGTCGATCAGCCGCTGTGCGATGTCGGCGAGGAAGCCGACGATCAGCACGAGCAGCGTCGAGACGAACAGGATGCCCTGGATGTCCGGGTAATCGTGCTGCTGGATCGCCGTGAGCAGCATGCTGCCCAGGCCAGGCAGCGTGTAGACGCTCTCGACCACGACGGCGCCGAGGAAGGT
>DASYGP010000071.1:0-41493 GCA_035999615.1 Mycobacteriales bacterium | reverse complement strand
TCGACCTCGACATGCAGATCGGGGAAGGCCGTTCGCATCTCGGCGAACATGGCCTTGAACCCGGCCGGGCCGCTGCCCTGGCCGGGCGCCGGATCATGGTCGACGGAGTCGGCGGCGACCAACTGGTCGATGTCATCGAGGGTGCCGTTGTTCACGGCGGCGCCGAAGGCCTGCTGGGCGGCAACGTTCGTTTCGCGGGACATGGCACTCCTCGGGTCAGTGGCGGGCCGGTCCGTTAGCCCCTACCCACGCCCCAGCGACCGCAACCCGACGGCCCGCGCGATCGGCGGAAGGAATGCCGTCCCTCGACCGGACTTTGTATCGGTCAGGACGTGACCGTTCAAGGAGCCGAAATGACCGAGCCCGTCGCTGGACCGATGCCTGCCTTGTACCTCGGGCACGGCGCCCCGCCGCTGCTCGATGACGCACAGTGGATCAGCGAGCTGAAAGCGGTGGCCGCGGCTCTCCCCCGCCCGACCGGCATCCTGATCGTCAGCGCGCACTGGGAGCAGGCGCCGCTCGCCCTGTCGGCCAGCGCCGCCGGAACACCGCTGGTCTACGACTTCGGCGGATTCGAGCAGCGCTTCTACGAGATGACCTACCCGACCCCCGATGCCGCCGCGCTTGCCCGCCGGGTCGCGCGCGCGATGCCGACCGGTGAACCGGTCCACCAGCATCAGCAACGCGGCCTTGATCACGGGGCCTGGGTGCCGCTGAAGGTGATGTATCCGGCCGGCGACGTGCCGGTGCTGCAGCTGAGCATCCCGACCCAGGACAGTGCCCGCCTACTCGAACTCGGCCGCCGGCTTCGTCCCCTGCGCGAGGAGGGCGTCCTGCTCATCGGGTCGGGTTTTCTCACCCACGGGCTGCCGTTCCTAACCGAGTGGCGTACGGACGCCACGCCCCCGGGGTGGTCGGTGGACTTCGACGCCTGGGCCGGTGAGGCGCTGGCCCGCGGCGATGTGGACGAGCTCGCGAACTTCCGCACCCGCGCCCCGGGGATGCCCTATGCCCACCCCACCGTCGAGCACTTCATCCCGCTGCTGATCACGCTGGGCGCGGCGGCGCGGCCCGAAACCCCCGTCGGCGAGCTGATCGACGGATTCTGGATGGGGCTGGCGAAGCGGTCATTCCAGGTCGTTTGAGGCGCTCCGCGTGCGAGACTCGGCGGGTACTGCAGGGCTCGGCAGCGCCGGAGGGGCGGAGTTCGCAGCTTGGATCTCACGCGTGACGAGCAACTGCGGCGCTTCGAGGCGCTGATCCACGCCAGCGGCGACTTCATCGCGATCGCCAGCGTCGACGGCAAGATCGAGTTCATCAACCGGGCGGCCCAGGAACTGATCGGCATGCCCGGCGATGTCGTGGTCAGCCAGACCCGCATCGAGGATTACCTGACGCCGGAGGGGCAGCGGGCCAGCGCGGCGATCGAGCAGCCGGCGGTGGTGCGCGACGAGCACTGGAACGGCACCGGCACGCTGCGGGATTGGCGCGGCGGGCCACCGATCCCGGTGGAGATCTCCTCGTTCCTGATCCGGGACACGCGGACCGGCGAGCCGCTGGCCTTGGCCACCGTGCAACGCGACCTGCGGGAGCGGGTCGCCGCCGAGCGGCAGGTCGCCGCGGCCCAATCGGCCCTGCGGGCGGCCGAGGAACGCCAGCAGGCCCTGCTGCTGCACATGTCCGACCTGCTGGTGGTGATCGCGGCGGACAGCGCCATCGTCTACGCCGGCCCGTCGGCCGCCCTCGTGCTCGGCTACCGGCCGGGAGAAAAGCTGGGCGGCATCCTGCTGGACCTGGTGCACCCCGAGGACCGCGCCGGGGTCGCCGACCACCTGGCGGCGGTGTTCGCCCGCCCCGGCCTCAGCCCGGCGGTCGAGCTGCGGTTGCAGGCGGCGGACGGTTCGTGGCGGCGGTACGAGGCGATCACCAACAACCTGCTCGAGGACCCGACGGTCGGCGGCGTGGTGGTCACCGCCCGCGACGTCACCGAGCGGCACCGCGCGGAGCACGCGTTGCTGTCCCAGGCGCGCATCTTGGAGCAGATCGCCCGCGGCACCAGCATTACCGAGGTGCTGATCGCGCTGGCCAGCGAGGTCGAGGCCCAGCTGCCGGGGATCGCCTGCTCGGTGCTGCTGGTCGACGGGCCGCCCGAGGGCCGCGTCCTTCGGCACCTGGCCGCGCCCAGCATGCCGCAGGATTACCACGCCGCCGTCGACGGGCTGCCGGTCAACGCGACGGCCTCCCCCTGCTCGCTGGCCGCGCTGACCGGCGAGCCGGTCCTGGTCCCCGATGTCCGGCAAGATCCGCGTTGGCAGCAGTTCCACCAGCTGGCCGAGCTGTGCGAGGTGCGCGCCTGCTGGGCGCTGCCGATCAGGTCCCCGGCGACCGACGAGTCCATCGGGACCGTCACGCTCTACCGGGCGGAGCCGGGGCTACCCGCCGGGCACGCCCTGGAACTCGTCGAGCAGGCCAGCCACCTGGTCGGGATCGCGGTCGACCGGTCCCACTTCGAGCAGCGCCTGGCGCATCAGGCCACCCACGATGAGCTGACCGGCCTGCCGAACCGGACCTTGTTCCTGGACCGGCTGGAGCTGGCCCTGGGCCGGCACCAGCGCGATCCGCGGGCGGTGCCGGTGGTGGTGTTCCTCGACCTGGACCGCCTCAAGATCGTCAACGATTCGCTCGGCCATGACCTCGGCGACGAGCTGCTGATCGTCGTGGCCCGGCGGCTGAAGGCGCTGATGCGCTCGACCGACACGGTGGCCCGCTTCGGCGGGGACGAGTTCGTGATCGTGGCCGAGGAGGCGGACGCCCTGGATGCGCCGGTACGCCTGACCGAGCGGATCCTGGCGGCCGTCGCCGAGCCGGTGGAACTCGCCGGCCGGCGGATCAGCCCGTCCGCGAGCGCGGGGGTCGTGGTCGCGGCCGGCTACGACACCGCCGGGGCCGCGCTGCGCGACGCGGACATCGCCATGTACCGGGCCAAGCATCGCGGCGGCGCCGGCTACGAGCTGTTCGACACGTCCATGCGCGAGCGGGCGGTGCAGCGGCTGGACCTGGAAGCGCAGATCCGCCGCGGCATTCACGAGGGGCAGTTTCGGGTCTTCTACCAGCCGGTGCTGGACCTGCTCGAGCACCGGGTCACCGGCCTGGAGGCCTTGGTCCGCTGGGAACATCCGCGCCGCGGCCTGCTCGGGCCGGCGGCGTTCATCGACGTGGCCGAGGAAACCGGCCTGATCGCCGAACTCGGTGAATGGGTGCTGCAGCAGGCCGCCCGGACCATCGCCGGCTGGGCGCTCCCCGTCACCGGCGGCCCGCTGGACCTGTCGGTCAATGTGGCCGCCCGCCAGCTCTACTCGCCGGGGCTGCACCGCGCCGTCGCCGCGGCGGTGGCCACCATCGCCCCGTGGACCCTGTGCCTGGAGCTGACCGAATCGACGCTGATGGACGACACGGCGCTGGCCCGCGGGCTGATCACGCAGCTCACCCAGAGCGGGGCCAGTCTGTCCATCGACGACTTCGGCACCGGCTACTCCTCGCTGAGCTACCTGACCCGGCTGCCGGTGACCACGTTGAAGATCGATCGCAGTTTCGTCACCGACCTGGGCAAGGTCGACGAGGCGGAGACCGTCGCCGCCGCAATCATCAGCCTGGGCGATCGGCTCGGCCTGAAGGTCATCGCCGAAGGCGTCGAGACAGCTGACCAACAACGGGTGCTCCTGGCGTTGGGATGCCGTAACGCCCAAGGCTTTTTGTTCTCCCGGCCGGTACCGGAAGCCGAAGCGCGCGCGCTGCTGACCTAACCCCCGTCGCCGCCCGGCGTGACCAGCCCGGTCTCGTAGGCCAGCACCACCAGCTGCGCGCGGTCCCGGACCCCGAGTTTGGTCATCGCCCGGCTGACATGCGTCTTGGCGGTCAGCGGGGAGAGGAACAGCCGGCTGGCGATCTGCTCGTTGGACAGGCCCCCGGCGACCAGCCCCATCACCTCACGTTCCCGTTCGGTGAGCACCGCAAGGACGGCGGCCGGCCGGACCGGCCGGGGCGGCCGGGCGACGACGTCCGCGATGAGCCGCCGGGTGACCCCCGGCGAGAGCAGCGCATCGCCGCGGGCCACCACCCGGACCGCCTGGAGCAGCTCGGCGGGCTCGGTGTCCTTGACCAGAAAGCCGCTCGCACCGGCCTGCAGGGCCTGGTAGACGTAGTCGTCCGCCTCGAACGTCGTCAGGATCAGCACTTTCACCGCGGCGAGCGCCGGGTCCGCGCCGATCCGCCGGGTCGCCTCCAGCCCGTCCATCCCGGGCATCCGGATGTCCATCAGCACCACGTCCGGGCTGATCTCACGGACCAGGCGGACCGCTTCCGCGCCGTCACCGGCTTCGCCGACGACGTCGATGTCCGCGGCGGAATCCAGCAGCACCCGGAATCCGGCCCGCAGCAGCGCCTGGTCGTCGGCGAGCAGGACCCGAATCATTGCGCCGCCGCCAGCGGCAGCCAGATCATTGCGCCGCCGCCAGCGGCAGCCAGATCATTGCGCCGCCTCCAGCGGCAGACGGGCCCGGACCAGGAAACCGCCGCCGGGCAGCCGGCCGGCGTCCAGGGTGCCGCCGGTGGCCGCCGCGCGTTCGCGCATCCCGGCGATGCCGTGGCCGGCGCCCATCGACGGGTCGGCGTGCAGGCGCCCGTTCCCGGCGTCCCGCACCTCGATGGTCAACTCGCCCGCCTGGTAGCACAGCGAAACCTTCGTGACCGCGGGTGCCGCGTAGCGCAGCGCGTTGGTCAGCGACTCCTGCACGACGCGGTAGGCAGCCAGGTCCACCGACGGCGGCAACGTGCGGGGAGTCCCCGAAACCTCCACGCTGGTCGGCAATCCGGCGTCGGTCGTCGCCGCCACCAGCTGCGCGAGCTGGGCCAGGCGGGGGGCGGGCTCGGTGGGTTCGACCTCATCGGCTTGCCGCAAGATGTTGAGGATCGCCCGCAACTCGCGCAACCCCTCCTTGCTGGCCTGTTTGATCGCGACCAGTGCCTCCGTGGCCTGCTGCGGCTGCGTGTCGATGACGTGGACCGCGACGCCCGCCCGTACGTTGATCATCGCCATGGTGTGCGCAACGACGTCGTGCAGCTCCCGGGCGATCCGCAGCCGTTCCGCGTCCACCCGCCGGCGGGCGTCCTCCTCGCGGGTGCGTTCGGCGAGCGCCACGCGGTCCTGCGCCGCACTGACATACGCGCGGCGGTTGGCGACCGCCAACCCCAACAGGACGCTCGCGGCAACCTCGAAGGGGATGACCAGCACCGACCCGCCGGTCGCGCCGAACGGCTCGAAGGCCGCGTCCACCGCCATCAACGACACCAGCGACACGCCGCCGAGCACCACGGCCCGGCGCAGGGTCCCGGTGACGGCCACGCTGTAGAGCGCGACCATCGGGGCGAGCAGCGCCGCCCCGTCGACGTACCCGAGCCCGGTATAGATCAGCACCGCGGTCAGCGAGACGGCCAGCACGGCGACCGGCCAGCGCCGCCGCCAGATGAGCACCAACCCGGCCAGCGCCACCAAGGCGAACAGCGCCGACGGCGGGTGGGTGACCAGGTGACCGGGGGTGCCCCTGTTCGCCGGCTGCGATGGGTAGGCCTCCCCCACCGAGCCGCCGACCACGACCGCGGTCAGCACCAACATCCGGGCCGCGTCGACGACCCGGCCCAGGCGGCCCCCGGACCAGGCCAGCAGCAGCCGCTCACGGTCCATGGTGGGCAGCGTAGGCATCCCGGTGATCTTTTGTCGTCGTCCCCCGGCAGGCCCACCCGCTACCACCGCGGGAGTAGCCAACGCGGCCGGCACTCCCGGCGGGGTAGCCCGAAACGCTCCCGGTGGGCGACGACACCGCGGTGCGCCGCCGCGACGCTGGGCCCTCACCGAAACCCCCGCTTTTGGAGGCGTCATGCCCGCCATCACCCGGTTCGTGCTCCGGCACAAGCTGCTTGTGCTGATCTTGTGGATCCTCACCGCGGTGGCCGGCGCCGTCACCGCCGGCACCACCACCTCCCGGCTGAGCACCAGCTTCCAGATGCCCGGCGCCGCGTTCCGCACCGACGCGCAGATCATGGCGATCTACCACAACGGGGCGACCGACCCGACCGTCCCGGTGATCACGTTGCCGGCGGGCACCACGGTGCGCACCCCGGGTGTGGTGGACGGCCTGGACCGGGCGTTTCGGGCCGCCGCGGGCGGCGATGCCCGGACCCGGGTCGTGGACTACGCGAATACCGGCGACCGGGCGTTCGTCACCGCCGATGGGCGCAGCAGCTACGCGCTGGTGTTCACCCCCAGCGTGGGCGGGTTCGGGGCGAATCCGGCCCGCGAGGCGGTGGCCGGGGCGGTCCGGGCCGCCGCCGCCCCCGGCTGGCGGGTGCAGGTCACCGGCGTCAAGGAGCTGACGGCCAGCAAGCCGGCCGCGAAGGGCAACGGGGTGCTGGTGGAGTCGATGCTCGGCGGCGTCGGGGCGCTGGCGGTCCTCGCGTTCGTGTTCGCCAGCTTCCTGGCCTTGCTGCCCCTGGTCGTCGCCGGCATCTCGATTTTGACCACGTTCCTCGCGGTGCTCGGGTTGACCCAGATCACCGGGATCAGCCAGATCGTGGAATTCCTCATCGCGCTGATCGGGCTGGGCGTGGCCATCGACTACTCGCTGCTGGTCGTCACCCGCTGGCGGGAGGAGCGGGCGCACGGCCGCGACAACATCGCCGCCGTCGAGGCCGCGATGCGCAGCGCCGGCCGGGCGGTGCTGTTCTCCGGTGTCACCGTGGCGATCGGCCTGCTCGCGCTGGTCGTGCTCCCGGTGCCGTTCCTGCGCAGCGTCGGCTACGGCGGCGTGCTGATCCCCGTCATCTCCGTCGGCGTCGCGGTCACCCTGCTGCCGGTGCTGCTGGCCACCGTCGGCCCCCGGCTGGACTGGCCGCGGCTGCGCACCGAGAACACCGCCGGCCGCGGGTGGACCGGCTGGGCGCGGCTCACTGTCCGGCGCCGCGGGATCGCCGCGGTGCTCGGGATGGCGGCGCTCGGCGCGCTGATCGTTCCGGCGCTGTCCCTTTCCATCGGCGAGCCGCGCACCGACGCGCTCGCCCAGAGCGGGCCCGCGCACGACGCGCTCGGAACGCTGACCGCCGGTGGCGTGCCGTCCGGGGTGCTCACCCCGATCACGGTGCTCGCCGCCAGCCAGCAGAGCGCCACCATCACCCATCAGCTGGCCGGGCTGCCCGGCGTCGACGCGGCGGTCGCGCCGAGCAGCGCCGACGCCCGCCGGGCCGGGACCGTCCTGATCACGGTGCTGCCGGTGGCCGAGACCAACGTCGGCGCCGGCCAGCACACCGTGCGCGCCGTCCGCGGCGCCATCGCGCAGGACACCGGTGCGATCGGGGTGGACGGTTCCGGCGCGTCCACGCTGGATTTCGCCCACGATGTTTACGGGAACTTCCCGCTGATGCTCGCCCTGATCGCCCTCGCCACCTTCGTACTGCTGGCCCGCGCGTTCCGCTCGCTGGTGTTGCCGGCGAAGGCAGTGCTGCTGAACCTGGCCTCGCTGGCGGCCGCGTACGGCGTGATGGTGCTCGTCTGGCAGCAGGGGCACCTCAGTCACAGCCTGTGGGGGATCCCGGCCACCGGATCGATCACGATGTGGGTGCCGGTGATGGTGTTCGCGTTCCTGTTCGGCCTGTCGATGGACTACGAGGTGTTCATCCTGGCCCGGATGCGGGAGGCGTACGACGCGACCGGGAGCACCGAAACTGCTGTGGTGCAAGGCATCGGGCGGACCGGGCGGCTGGTCACCAGCGCGGCGCTGATCTTGTTCTTGTCGTTCGTGGCGATGTCGACCGGACCCGAGACGGACATCAAGGTGCTCGCGACCGGGCTGGGCGCGGGCATCCTGATCGATGCCACCGTCGTGCGTTGCCTGCTGGTCCCGGCGCTGGTCAGCCTGTTCGGCGGCTACAACTGGTGGTTGCCGGGCTGGGCGGCCCGGCTGCTGCGGGTGCCGCCGAGCCCGCTGCGTCCCGCCGGGCCGGGCGAGGGGGTCCAGCGCGTGCTCGGCTTGAACCGGGCGGGCAGGCGGAACAGGGCCGCCAGCCGCTCATGGCCGCCCTCGACCTTCAGGGCGATGGCCAGGCAGAGCGCGGCCAGCGGAAGCTCCACGACGGCGGCGAGCAGCACCGCCTGCCAGAACGGGCCTCCGGGCGCCGAGCTGGTGACGTCGAACCAGGCGTCGACGAGCAGCAGGTTCGCGGTGACCACCGCGGGCAGCTCCACCTGCGTGCGGTGCTGCGCGGCCAGCCAGCCGGTGCGGAACAGCGCGAAGGCCAGCAGCAGGTCGAACCCGACCCAGGACAACCCGTAATGGCGATTGAGGTTCTGGGTCGGCAAGGTGATGGCGAGCCCGACGTCCCAGACCAACAGCACGGCCGCGCACACCAGGAACATCGGGGCGACCCACCGAGGCACGTCGCGGGACGGGGTCATGGGCGAAAGCTTGCCCCCGGCGGTCTCCAGCGGGCATGCCGGGTCACCGCCGGTCCCTCGCGGACCAGCTGCAGCCGCGGCTTGGGGCTGTCCGTGCGGGCCGTCTGCGGCCGGCGGCGACCGGCCCGCCACGGCGCCGGCCAGGTGACCCCCGGGCCGTCGTATCCCTGCTCGGCGGCCGCGTGCAACGTCCAGTTCGGGTCGTAGAGATGCGCCCGGCCGAGCGCGCACAGGTCGGCGCGGCCGGCCAGCAGGATGGAGTTCACATCGTCATAGGAGGAGATGGCGCCGACCGCGATCGTCGCGATCCCGGTGCGGTTGCGGATCGCATCGGCGAACGGGGTCTGGAAGGACCGGCCGAAGGCGGGCTTCTCCTCCGCGCTGACCTGCCCGGTGGACACGTCGATGGCGTCGGCGCCGGCCAGCTCGAACGCCTCGGCGATCTGCACCGCGTCCGCGGTGGTGATGCCGCCGTCGACCCAGTCGGTCGCCGAGATGCGCACGGTCATCGGTTTCGCCTGCGGCCAGACCGCGCGCATGGCGCGGAAGACCTCCAGCGGGTAGCGCAGCCGGTTCGGCAGGGATCCGCCGTAGCCGTCGGTCCGCTGGTTGGTGATCGGCGAGATGAACGAGGACAGCAGATAGCCGTGCGCGCAGTGCAGTTCCACCAGATCGAAACCGGCCTGCTCGGCCCGGCGGGTGGCGCTGACGAACTGCGCGGTGATCTCGGCCAGGTCCCGGGTGGTGAGCTCGCGGGGGACCTGACTGACCCCGGCGCGATAGGGCAGCGGGGAGGGGGCGACCACCTCCCAGTTGTCCTCCGCCAGCGGTTCGTCGATGCCCTCCCACATCAGCTTGGTCGAGCCCTTGCGGCCGGAGTGCCCCAGCTGGATGCCGATCTTGGCGGCCGACTCGCGATGGACCGCCGCGGTGATCCAGCGCCACCGGTCTTGCTGCTCGTCGGTGTAAAGCCCGGTGCAACCCGGGGTGATCCGGCCGGCCGGCGACACGCACACCATTTCGGTCATGAGCAGACCGGCGCCGCCGAGCGCCTTGCCGACCAGATGGGCGAAGTGGAAGTCGTCCGGGACGCCGTCGGTCGCCCGGTACATGTCCATCGAGGAGACCACGACCCGGTTGACCAGTTGCAGCTCGCGCAACGCGAAGGGCTGGAACATCGGGGGCCGCACCTCACCCGGCGCGATGCCGCGGCGCCGTTCGTGCTCGGCGAACCAGCGATCGATGCCGGCCACGAATTCCGGATCCCGCACCTTGAGGTTGTCGTAAGTGACCCGGCGGCTGCGCGTCATGATGTTGAAGGCGAACTGCGGCGGTTCCTGCCGGCTGTATTGGCCGAGGTTCTCGAACCATTCGAGGCTTGCCTGCGCCGCCCGCTGGGTGGAGAGCACCACGGTCTTTCGTTCCTGCTCGTAGGCGGTCAGCGCGCCGTCGAGGTCCGGCTCCTGCTGCAGGCACGCCGCCAACGCGAGCGCATCCTCCATCGCGAGCTTGGTGCCGGACCCGATCGAGAAGTGCGCGGTGTGCGCGGCATCGCCGAGCAGCACGATGTTCTCGTGCCGCCACGACTCGTTGCGCACCGTGGTGAAGTTCACCCAGCGCGAGTTGTTGGCGTTGGTCTTGTGGCCGGCCAGCACATCCGCGAACAGTTCCCGGATCAACGCGATCGACGCCTCGTCGGACTCCCCGGGGGCGAAGCTCCGGCCGGCGTTGTCGGCAAAGCCGGCGGCCCGCCACACGTCTTCGTGCATCTCCACGATGAACGTGCTGCCGCCCGCGTCGTACGGGTAGCCGTGGATCTGCATGATGCCGTAAGGGGTCTGGCAGATGTAGAACTTGAACGCCTCGAAGACCCGATCGGTGCCCAGCCACATGTACTTGCTGCGGCGCACGTCGAGGGTCGGCCGGAAGGTGTCGGCGTACCGGGCACGGACCGCGGAGTTGACCCCGTCACAGGCGATCACCAGGTCATAGCCGGCGCTGAGCTCTTCGATGTCCGGGCCGGGTGTCAGGAAGTGGACGGTGACCCCGAGGTCCCGGCAGCGCTGCTGCAAGATTTCCAGCAGCCGCTTGCGGCTCAACGCGGCGAAGCCGTGCCCCCCGCTGGTGATCACTTGGCCGAAGGCGTGCACGTCGATGTCGTCCCAACGCGCGAACTCGGCCTGCATCTGCGCGAAGATCGCCGGGTCGGCGAGTTCGATGCCGCCCAGGGTCTCATCGGAGAACACGACACCGAAGCCGAAGGTGTCATCGGCGGCGTTGCGCTCCCAGACGGTGATCTCGTGGTGCGGCGCGAGTTGCTTGGCCAAGGTGGCGAAATAGAGCCCTCCCGGACCGCCGCCGAGGACCGCGATGCGCATCAGCCACCCACCGATTTCCCGGCCGCGACCAGGGCCTCGGTGCGTAGCGCAAAGCGCTGCAACTTGCCGGTGCTGGTGCGCGGCAACGCGTCGACGAACGTGATCACCCGGGGATATTTGTACGGGCTGATCCGCTGCTTGGTGAACTCCTGCAGCTGCTTGATCTCGGCCTGATCGGCGGCAACGCCGGCCCGGAGCACGACGAACGCGGTGACGACCTGTCCGCGCTGCTCGTCGGGAACGCCGACCACCCCGCACTCGAGCACGTCCGGGTGCGCGTGCAACGCCTCTTCGACCTCGGGGCCGGCGATGTTGTAACCCGAAGAGATGATCATGTCGTCGCTGCGGGCCTGATACCAGAAGTAGCCGTCGGCGTCCCGGATGAACGTGTCCCCGGTGATGTTCCACCCGTTCTGCACGTAGACCTGCTGGCGCGGGTCGGCGAGGTAGCGGCAGCCGGTGGGTCCCTTCACCGCCAGCCGGCCGATCACCCCGTCCAGGACCGGATCGCCGGCCGCGTCCACGACCGCCGCCTGGTATCCCGGCACGGCCCGGCCGGTCGATCCGGGCCGGATGTCCGCATCGGCGGCGGACACGAACACGTGCAGCATCTCGGTCGAACCGATCCCGTCGATCAGGCTCACCCCGGTTTCCTCCCGGAAGGCGTGCCAGGTGGCCTCCGGCAGGTGCTCCCCCGCCGAGACCGCGCGCCGCAGCCCCTTGAGTTGCTCGGCCTTGCCGGCGGTCAGGATGGCGCGATACGCCGTGGGCGCGGTGAAACACACCGACACGTGGTGCTCGGCGATCAGATCGGCCAGCTGCTCCGGCGTCGCCTTCTCGATCAGCAGCGTGGAGGCGCCGGCCCGCAGCGGGAACACCACGAGACCGCCCAGGCCGAACGTGAAGGCCACCGGCGGGGTACCCGTAAACACGTCTTGGGCATTGGGCCGGAGCACCTGCCGGGAGAAGGTGTCGGCGATGGCGAGCACGTCGCGGTGAAAGTGCACAGTGGCCTTCGGCCGACCGGTCGTGCCGGAGGTGAAGGCCAGCAGGGCGACGTCGTCGGCGGCCGTGTCGACGTCGCCGAACTGCGCCGGCTGCCGCGCCGCCCGTCGGGTCAGGTCGTCGTCGGCCGGGCCGCCGTAGGCCACCACCGGGGCGTCCCCCAGCTGGGCGCCGTCCAGGTCGGCCAGGAAGCGGTGGTCGCAGACGACCACGTCGATGTTCGCGATCTCGTGAATGGTGCGCAGCTCGCCGGCCCGCAGCAGCGGCATCGTCGCCACCGCGACCGCCCCGGCCTTGAGGGTCGCGAACCAGCACGCGATCAGCCAGGGATTGTTCGGTCCACGTAGCAGGACCCGGTTGCCCGGGACCACACCCAGCTCGGTCACCAGGACGTGGGCCACCTGGTTGGCGATGCGCAGCGTCTCGGCATAGGTCCAAGTCTCGGTTGGGGACCGCAGGCACGGCCGGTCCGGACCGTGCTCGGCGATCACGGCATCGAGCAGCTCGACGGCGCAGTTGAGCCGGTCGGGGTACTGCAGCTCGGGGAGGTCGAAGCAGAACTCCGGCCACGCCGCAAGAGGCGGCAGGTGGTCGCGGCAGAAGGTGTCGACGTGCGCCGAGACGGCGGGTTGCATCCGAAGGCCTCCAGAGGAGCGAGACCCCATCGTATGTCGTTTCTGTGACGCCAGGCTAGTTGTCGGCATACGAAGATCTCGGGTTTTGGCGCGGCCGCTCGGTATGGTGTTGCCGTGACGGCGATCGAGCATCCGATCAACGGTGCAGGGGTGCTCCGGCCGCGGGCGCTGATCGTGACCATCTACGGGCTCTATGCCCGGGAGCTCGGCGGCCGGCTCAGCGTGGCCTCACTGATCCGGCTGATGCGGGACGTGGGCATCGACGAACCGGCGGTCCGCTCGTCGATCTCCCGACTGAAACGTCGAGGCATCCTGGAGCCGGAGCGGCAGGGAAAACTGGCCGCGTACGGGTTGTCCGAGCAGGCCCGGGAAATCCTCAACGAGGGTGATCGGCGCATCTTCGAACGGCCGCGGGCGAATCTCGCCGAGGGGTGGCTGCTGGCGGTTTTCAGCGTGCCGGAAGCGGAGCGGCACAAGCGGCACATGCTCCGGTCCCGGTTGACCTGGCTGGGGTTCGGCACCGTCTCGGCCGGCGTCTGGATCGCCCCGGGCCACCTCGACGACGAGACCCGCGACGTGCTGCGCCGCTATGACCTGGCCGGTTACGTCGACCTGTTCCGCGCCGACTACCTCGCCTTCCGGGACGTGGCGGCGCAGGTGGCCCGCTGGTGGGATCTGGCGGAGTTGGACGCGCTCTACCGGGACTTCCTCGATCGCTACCAGCCCATGCTGGCCAACTGGCGGCGGCGTCGATCGGCGCACGAGGCGGCCGCGTTCGCCGATTACGTGCGGGCGCTCACCGCGTGGCGACGCCTGCCGTTCCTCGATCCCGGCCTGGCCCAGGAGGTGTTACCGAGGGCGTGGAACGGTGCGCGCGCCGCCGACCTGTTCTTCGAACTGGACCGCCGGCTGCGCGTCCCTGCGCACCAGCACGTGGCGAACGTCCGCATCGGCGAGTGAGGGCACACCCGGCTCAGATCGCGGCGAACCCCTGCACCTCGACCAGCGCGTCGGCGTCCCAGAGCCGGGCCACCCCGATGCCGGCCAGGGCCGGGTAGTGATCGCCGACCAGCCGCTTCCACACGGCACCGATCTCGCGGGCGTGCCCGCGGTAGTCGTCCATGTCCACGACGTAGATCGTGAGGCTGGTCAGCTGATCGGGCCGGCCGCCCGCGGCGCGCAGCGCCTCCAGCAGGTTGCCCAGCGCCTGCTCGAACTGCGCCACGACACCGGCACCGACGATCCGGCCGGATGGGTCGAGCGCGGTCTGGCCGGCCAGGAACACCGTGCGGCCGGTGGCGATCACCGCATGTGAGAAACCACTGGGCCGCGCCAACGTGTCCGGGTTGATCCGTTCGATGCTCATGACTGGACCGCGCCCCCGTCGACGTTGATGCCCTGCCCGGTCACCGACGGGTTCTGCAGGCAGAACCACACCGCCTGCGCGACCTCGAGGGGGTCGATCAGGCGTCCGGTGGGCTGCATGCCGGCCAGCACCTGGCGGGCCTCGTCTTCGCTGCGCCGGGTCTTGGCCGCGATGTTCGTGACGGTTTCCGCCGTCATCGGCGTATCGACGTAACCGGGGCAGATGGCGTTGACCGTGACGCCGGTGCGGGCCAGCTCGGCGGCCGCCGACCGGACCAGGCCCAGCACCCCGTGCTTGCTCGCGCTGTAGGCACAGATATAGGGCTCGCCCCGTTTCGCCGCCACCGACGCGACCACCACGATGCGCCCGAAACCGCGTTCCACCATGGCGGGCACGGCCCGCCGGATGCAGCGAAACGGCGCGGTGAGATTGAGTTCCAGCATGCGCTGCCAGTCCGCGTCGCTGGTCTTCCCGATCGGGGCGGCCATGGCGGCGCCGGCGTTGGCGACCAGCGCGTCCACCGGACCCCAGGCCTGCTCGATCTCGGTGTAGACCCGCTCGACCCCGGCCGGGTCGGTGATGTCGGCCGTAATCACCAGCGTCGGGCCGGCGCAGGCCGCGGCGGTCGCTTCCAGCTGCGCTTCGCCGCGGGCCGTCAACGCCACCCGCCAGCCTTGGGAGCTGAGCAGAACCGCTACGGCTCGGCCGATTCCCCGGCCGGCGCCGGTGACCAGGACGGTGCGCGGGGGTGCGTCGGAAGCCATCTGCCGATTCTCCCTTCCCGGGCGCCCTCCCGGGTTCGGGGACCAGGTCTGCCGCCCGGTTGACGGTCGTGTCGTTCGCAGCATACCGTCGGGCCGGCCCCGGCCAACCACGCGAGAGGACGGTCATGTCGGCGTTCGCCCTCACCGACACGCAGGCAGAATTCGTCCGCGCCATTCACGACATCGCCGCCTCGACGCTGCTCCCCCTCACCCATCAGGGCGTTCCCGGGCAGGTGAATCGCCCGTTGATCAAAGCCCTGGGTGACCAGGGATTGCTGCGCCGGCTGTTCGGCGACGGGGCCGCGGCGGACGCCCCGCGCGCGGCGGCGTTCGACCTGTGCCTGCTTCGCGAAACCCTCGCGACGGTGAGCACCGAGGCCGAGACGGCGCTGGCCCTGCAGGGTCTCGGCAGCTATCCCTTTTTGCTGTTCGGGACGGCGGCGGCGATCGAGCGGTGGCGCCCCCAAGTTGTGTCGGGAGCAGCCGTGGCCGCCTTCGCCCTCTCCGAACCCGCGGCGGGCTCCGATGCCGGGGCGCTGCGCCTGCGCGCGGAGGTGGACGGCGAGGGATGGCGGTTGTTCGGCGAGAAGATGTGGATCTCCAACGCCCCGGAGGCGGACGTCTACTCCGTGTTCGCCCGCACCACACCGGATGCCGGCTCCCGTGGCGTGACCGGGTTTGTGGTGGCCGGGGACAGCGCGGGGCTCAGCGGCGAGCACCTGGACATGATTTCCCCGCACCCGATCGGCCGGTTGGTCTTCGACGGGGTGCGCGTGGACGCCGAGGACGTGCTCGGCGAGGTGGACGGCGGCTTCAAGGTCGCGATGCGCACCCTGGATCTGTTCCGGCCCAGCGTCGGCGCCTTCGCCGTCGGGATGGCCCAGGCCGCGCTGGATCTAGCCATCTCGCACGCCCGGGAACGTCAGGCCTTCGGTGGCCCGCTCAGCGCCCAGCAGGCGGTTTCGCACACGCTGGCCGACATGGCGACCCGGCTGGAAGCCAGCCGGCTGCTGGTCTATGCGGCGGCGGCGGCGTACGACGCGGGCGCCGACGCCGCGCAGGTCACCCGGCGTTCGGCGATGGCCAAGCTGTATGCCACCGAGAGCGCGCAGTTCATCGTCGACGCCGCGGTGCAACTGCATGGCGCGCGCGGGTTGCAGCGCGGTCACCTGCTCGAAGCGCTCTACCGCGAAGTGCGCGCGCCCCGCATCTACGAGGGCGCCTCCGAAGTCCAGCGCACCATCATCGGCCGATCGCTCACGCGGTAGCCGGACCTTTCCCCGCGCACGATTCACTGACTGGAGCTCAAGGCCATGGGACGATTTCGCGCGTCGGTGCCGATTACCCACGATTGGCAGCACTTCGATTTTGCGGTCGCCGACAGCGTCGCCACCGTGACGTTCAACCGGCCGGAGAAGCTCAATCCGCTGACGTTCGAGAGCTATGCCGACCTGCGTGATCTGCTGCACGAGTTGCCGCATCGCGGCGACACCAAGGTGTTGGTGATCCGCGGCGCGGGCAAGGCGTTCTGCGCCGGCGGGGACGTGAACGAGATCATCGGTGAGCTCCTCGCGATGCAACCCCACGACCTGATGGCGTTCACGAAAATGACCGGCGATGTCATCAAGGCGATGCGGGAGAGCCCGATCCCGATCATCGTCGGCATCCAGGGCATCGCGGCGGGAGCCGGATCGGTCATCGCCCTGGCCGCCGATTTCCGGGTTGTCAGCACGTCCGGCCGGTTTGCCTTCCTGTTCACCAAGGTCGGGCTGTCCGGCGGAGACATGGGCGCGGCCTACCTGCTCCCTCGGATGATCGGGGTCGGGCGGGCCACCCAACTGCTCATGCTCGGCAATCAGATCGACGCCGCGACCGCCGACCGGTACGGGTTGGTCAGCGAGCTGGTGGCCGATGACGAACTGGACGAAGCCGTATCCCGGTTGGCGCGCCGGATCGCCGACGGACCCACGCTCGCGCTCTCGCAGACCAAGTCGCTGATCGCGCGGGAGCAGGACATGTCGCTGGCCAGTTCCCTCGAACTCGACGCGATGACCCAAGCCCTGCTGATGACCACCGACGACCACGCCGAATTCCACCGGGCGTTCAACGAGAAGCGGCCACCTCGCTGGACCGGACGCTAGCCGCACGAGATGACGCCGAGCCGAGTTGCTGCGGCCCGGCGGGGTAGTCCCGGGAGTGAGTGACCGTCTGGAGCATCCCGGCGCCGGCCCGGCGGGTTAGCGACTGCCGGTCCGGGGAACCACTGGGCCGCGACCCCGGCCCGGAAGGAGACCACGTGGATGCCATCACGCTGTTGAAGGCAGACCATCGCGAGGTGGAAAAGTTGTTCAAAGCCTTCGAAAAACTAGGTGACAGGGCGAACAAGGCGAAGACGAAAACCGCCCACCAGATCATTGAAGCATTGTCGCGGCATGCCGCCATCGAAGAGCAAGTGTTCTATCCCGCCGTGCGCCAAGAGGTTGACGGCACCAACGCCGAGATCCTCGAGGCCATTGAGGAACACCACATCGTGAAGTGGGTGCTCTCAGAGATCGGTGGGATGACTCCCCAAGACGAGCGATTCGACGCGAAGATCACCGTTCTCATGGAGAACGTTCGGCACCACGTCAAGGAAGAAGAAGCCGAGCTATTTCCTGCCGTCCGTGCCGCACTGGGCCGCAAGCGGCTTGGGCAGATCGGCGCCGCCCTGGAACAAGCAAAGAAACTCGCGCCAACCTCCCCGCACCCACGCTCGCCCAGCACCCCACCCGGCAACGTGGTGACCGCGCCCATCGCGAAGGCCGTCGACAAACTCACCGGCCGATGAGCAGCCGAGGGCGCCCGGGTTGAAACGCGGAATGTCAGACCGCGCGGCGCTCGGCGGTCAAGCCGCTGGGCATGTCTCCAGTGTTGACCGTTGCGCTCGGCTCGAGCAGGACAACTTCGGCCCCCTCGGGGGACACCGGTTGATGTAGGACGCCCCGCGGCACGACGAACAGCTGCCCCGGCCCGAGGTGCACGTCACCAGCCGTGAGCCGGATCGTGAGCGACCCTCGAAGGACCAGGAAGCATTCGTCGGTATCTGGGTGGCTGTGGGTGGTGAACTCTCCGCGGGCTTTGACTACCCGAACGTCGTAGTCGTTCAGCACTGCGACGGTACGCGGCGCCCACGGTTCGTCGAAGCTGGACAGGACGGCGGCCAGATCGACGGGCTGGGTCATCGTGTCAGCGTGCCACGCCCGCACCGTCACCGCGCTGCGGCCGTTCGACATCACGCGGCGCCGACGTGCGCAGCGCCGCCACACCGGCCCGTGGCGTAGGCCTAGCCGCTAGCCTCAGCGCCGGATAAGGTTTGGGACCTCCGGAGCCGGTGAAGGACGTGAGCCGCCGTGAAGCTCGACCCCCGCGGGTCCGGCGAGTCGCGGACGCCGCCGGTGCGCGGGCCTGGCGCAACCCCGAAGCCCAGCCCAGCACCGCCCGAATCGGGCAGCATTCGCGCGATGCACGAATCCGGGCTGCTCGATGCCGTGGACGCGGCGGTCATCGTCACCGACCTGCGTGGTCGACTGCTCTACCGCAACGCGGCAGCGGGGCAGCTATTCGGCTACCCGCCCGGGCAACCGGCCGGGCAGGACGCGGACGATCCGGCTGCGCCCATCGAGCACATCACCGACGAAACAACCCTGTCCTTGGTGTTGTCCGGCCAGCGCTGGAGCGGCCAGCGCGCCATCCGCTGCGCCGACGGGACCAGCCGTGAGTTCCGTCTGACCGATGCACCGCACTGGCACCGGGGTGCGGTGATCGGTGTGGTCAGGGTCGCGGTCGACGCCCGTGACCCCACCGCGATCGCCGCCGCCGCCGCCGTGTTCGCTGATCGGCTGGACCGGCTGTCCCGGGTGATCGCCGAGCTCGCCGGCGCCCGGAGCATCGACGATGTGAGCAAGATTGTCGTTGCGCACGCGGCGGCGGCGCTCGGCGCCTCCGTGGCCTCGCTGTCCTTGCTGGATGAGGATGCGGCCGCCCTGGTGCTGGTGGGGATCAGCGGCGCGCAGGCCGAGACAGCCCGTCGGTGGGAATCGCATCCGGTCGCCGCGCAGGTGCCGGCCGGTGAGGCGGTCCGAACCAAGGCACCGGTGCTGATCTCAGGGACGGCGGCGATCGAGGCGCGGTACCCGCTCGTCGCCGGGCAGTTGCCGGACGAGCGATCGCTGGTGTGCCTGCCGCTGCTGAGCGGGGACCGGGCGCTCGGCGCGATCGCGCTGATCTTCCTCGGGCCGCGGCTGCCCGACGAGCGGGAGCGGGCCTTCCTCACCACCCTCGCCGATGCCTGCGCGCAGGCGCTGGAACGGATCCAGGCGCAGCGCGATGCATCCGAGCGGGCCGCCAAGCTCGAGTTCTTGGCGCAGGCCTCGATCGAACTCGCCTCCAGCCTCGACTACCGCACCACCCTGGCCAGCGTCGCGCGGCTGGCGGTGCCGACCCTCGCCGATTGGTGTGCGGTGGAGATCGTGGAGGACGGTCGACTGCACACCGTCGCGGTCGCGCATGTGGACGCCGCGAAGGTGGCGCTGGCCGAGAAGCTGCAACGCCAGTACCCGACCGACCCGGCGTCACCGACCGGAGCACCGAACGTGCTGCGGACCGGCGAGAGCGAGCTCTACGGGCTGATCACCGACGAGATGCTCGTCGCCGGGGCGCGCGATGCGGATCACCTGCGGCTCATGCGGACGCTGCAACTCCGCAGCGCGGTGGTGGTGCCGCTGCTGACCGGGACTCGCGTGCTCGGCACCTTGACCATGCTCGCGGCCGAATCTGGCCGCCGCTACGGCCCGAAGGACGTCGCGTTTGCCGAGGACGTGGGCCGGCGGGCCGCGGTCGCCATCGACAACTCCCAATTGCACACCGAGACGCGGGACGCCGCGCTACGCCTGCAGCAGGCGGTTGTGCCTTCGGTCCTGCCCCACATCGCGGGTTTCGAACTTGCCACCGAATACCACCCCGCCGGCCGGACCGACGTCGGCGGCGATCTTTACGATGCCATCGCCCTGGAGGACGGCAGGGTCGTGATCGTTGTCGGCGACGTGATGGGCCGCGGCGTGCGGGCGGCCGCCGCGATGGCGCAGATGCGCGCCGCGATTCGCGCGTACGTGGCGATCGATCCCGACCCCGTCGTGGTCATGACGCACCTGGACCGGATGTTCACCAGCAACGACATCGCCCAACTCGTCACCCTGCTCTACATCCTCGCCGACCGAGATCACCTCGCGATCGTGAACGCCGGACACCCGCCGGCGGTGCTGGTTCCGGCGGAAGGCCCCCCGCAGTTGCTGCCGTTTGCGGACTCGGTGCCCCTGGGCGCCGGGCCGGACATTCGGACCAGCACGCACCGGCTGCTGCCGCCCGGCACGACGCTGCTGGTCTACACCGACGGTCTGATCGAACGCCGCGGGGAGGACATCACCACCGGACTCGACCGGCTGCTCGCGCACGGCAGCCTGCTACGCGACGCCCACCTGAGCACCGGGCTGCGGAGCCTGGTCGAGGTGCTGCACGACTCAGACCGCGACGATGACGTCACGGCGATGGTCGTGCGCCGGAGACCTGATCCTTCGCGCCCCTGAGTAACGGCGCGCGCTTTTCGGGTGTGGAGCCGGCGGACACCGGGCAGAGGGCTGGCGACCGGAGGAGTCGCCCGTGGCCCGATCAAGGGAAGTGCTGGCCTGGTGGGTGGTCAGCGTCTGCGTGTGGATGCTGTCGTTGTCGGCATACAGCGGCGCGGACATGATGGCCGCCGTGCTGGCCGGCCTGCCGTGCGCGCTGACGGCGGTCGCGGCGCGCAGGGCGGTGCGCGGGCACTGGCGCCCCGGCTGGGAATTGCTGGCCGCGCTCGCAGCATTGCCGGGTTCGGTCGCCCGCGACAGCGTTGTGGTGCTGCTCCTACCCTGGACGCGCCGCCGCGTGGGGGCCGGTGGCCTGCGGGAGATTGACCTGCACGCGGTGGGGGAAAGCAGCGCGGCGAACGGCCGCCGAGCCGTCGGGCTGATTCTGCTTTCGGCCAGCCCGGGCAGCTACGTGGTCGAGGCCGACCCGGACCGCGGTACCGCGGTCATCCATGCCGTGAGCGGCGGTTCCCGCCTGGAGCGGGTGTTGACCCGATGACCGGCTACACCGTCTGCACCGCCGTGCTCCTGCTCGGCGGGGTGGCCCCGGCCCTTGCCGTCGCGAGCCGCGGCACCCCCGAGGAACGCCTGATCGGCCTGGAACTGGTCAGCAGTGCCGCCGTCTTGTTCATGCTGGTGCTGAGCCAGGCGATCGGGCAATCGTTCTACCTGAGCGTGCCGCTGGTTCTCGCCCCGTTGTCGTTCGCCGGCACGTTGGTGTTCACCCGGTTACTGGGACGGCGAGGCCCCTCATGAGGCACGACGTCGGGCTGGCGCTGGTGGCTGCCGGGGTGCTGGTGGTGGCGCTGGCCTGCGTGGGGGCGCTGCTGGTCCGGGACCGCTATGACCGGCTGCATCTGCTGTCGCCCACCAGCTCGCTCGGGGGGCCGCTGATCGGGGTGGGCCTGACCGTGGAACTGGGAGTGGGCTTCACCAGCATCGAGATCCTGTTCATCGTGCTGGTGCTCTTTGTCAGCGGCTCGGTCGTCAGCGCGGCGACCGGGCGCCTGCTCGCCCAGAACGCCGGCGACGTGAGTAACGAGCCGCGCGCATGAACCTGCTCATCATCGCCGCCCTCACCCTGGTCGCGATCGCGGCCGTGGTGGTCGTGTTCACCGACGATCCGGCCCGGCAAGCCGTGACCTTGTCGGTCTTCGGTTTGCTGCTGGCCATCTTGTTCATGGTGCTGCAGGCTCCCGACGTCGCGCTCAGCCAGATCGCCGTCGGCACCGCCGTCGTCCCCCTGATGATCATGCTGGCGGTCCGGAAGGTCCGAGGCCGGCAGTGACCCGCGGCCTGCGGCTGCTGCTGTTTGCGGGGGGCGCCGCCGCGACCGTGGTGCTGCTGGTCTTCGGGGTGCTGGGCCTGCCGCACTTCGGCTCGAGCTTTCATCCCTACCGGGACCACGCCGTGCCGGCCGCGGTCTCCCACAAGACGGCGAATGTGGTGTCCAGCATCAACTTCGACCTGCGCGGCCTGGACACCTTCGGCGAGGAGACGATCCTGCTCGCCAGCGTCGTCGGGGCCGCGGTCCTGCTCCGCCCGGCCGAGGATGAGGACGAGAAGCGCCCCCTTTCCGGGGGGCGGATCCTGGACAGCACCCGACTGGTCGGCTATCTGCTGCTCCCCGTAACCCTGCTTATCGGGCTGGACACCGTCCTGCATGGGGCGCTCACCCCCGGCGGCGGATTCCAAGGCGGGGTCGTCCTCGGCACCGGCATCCACTTGCTGTATGTGGCGGGCAGCTACCAGGCGTTGGAGCGGGCCCGTCCCGAGGATCTGTTCGAATATGGCGAAGCCCTCGGTACCGGAGCCTTCGCCTGCGTGGGCATTGCCGGGCTGCTGGCCGGCGCCGGCTTCCTGGGCAACCTGCTGCCCCAGGGCGCGTTCGGCAGCCTGCTGTCCAGCGGGTCGGTACTGCTGCTGTCCGCAGCGGTCGGTGTGGAAGTCGCCAGCGGCGTCGTGGTGCTGCTGGCACGTTTCCTCGACCAGGCCCTCCGGGTTGGCAAGGACACCCCCCGATGAACGTCTACCCGTACCTGGTGGCGGTGTTCTTGCTGGTGATCGGCGCCTTCGGCATCGCGCGCAGCCACAACCTGATCCACGCCGTCGGTTGCCTGTCCGTCGCGCAGGCCGGCACTTACGTGCTGCTGCTCGCCGTCGGCTACCAGCACGGCGCCGGCGCGCCGGTATTCGGATCCCCCGCCAGCACGCCAACCCGCAACGTGTCCGACCCCTTCGTGCAAGCCATGGCGCTGACCGACGTCGTCGTCTCGGCGACCGTCACCGCCTTGCTGCTGGCGCTGTCGGTGCAGATCGGCAAGCGGCATGGCACGGTGGACCCCGACGAGCTGTCCGCGCTGCAGGGCTGAGCGGTGCCGACCTTCGACCACGGCGCGGCCGATATCCCGGCGCTGGCCATCACGATTCCGATCCTCGTCGCGTGCCTGCTAGTGGCGTTCGGCCGGCGCATTCCGCGGCCGGTGGTGGACAGCGTGGCCCTGGCCGCCGCGCTGACCGTCCTCGGCCTGCTCGCGGCGCTCCTCGCCAGTAGCAGCCACGGACGGGTGGTGAGCTGGACCGCGCGGTGGGTACCCGAACACGGCTATTCGGTGGGCATCGTGCTCGTCGCGGATCCGGTGGGCGCCGGTGTGGCCGTGCTCGCCGCCGCGTTGGTCGCCCTTGCGCTGCTGTACAGCTGGCATTACCTGTCGAGCGTCAGCGGGCATTTCCATGCGTTGATGCTGCTGTTCCTGGCCGGCATGGTCGGCTTTGCCCTGACCGGCGACTTGTTCAACATGTTCGTGTTCTTCGAGCTGATGGGCGCCAGCGCCTACGCCCTGACCGGCATGAAAATCGAGGATCCCACCGCCGTCCAGGGTGCCCTGAATTTCGGCATCATCAACAGCCTCGGCGCCTACGTCTCGCTCAGCGGCGTGGCGCTGCTCTACGCCCGGGTCGGCAACTTGTCCCTGCCGCAGTTGAGCGCCGCGCTGGCCGGCCACCGCCCGGACGCACTGCTCATCGCCGGTTTCGTCGCGGTCAGCACCGGTTTCCTGGTCAAGGGCGCGCTCGCCCCGTTCCACTTCTGGCTGGCCGACGCCCACGCCGTCGCACCCGCGCCGGTGTGCGTGCTGTTCTCCGGGGTGATGGTGCCGCTCGGCCTATATGGCGCGCTGCGGGTGTACTGGATCGTGTTCGCCCGGGTCTTCCCACATGGTGAGATCCGGCGCGCATTCCTGGTCCTCGGCGTGCTGACCGCCCTCGTCGGTGCGGTGATGTGCTTCGGGCAACGGCATTTCAAGCGCCTGCTGGCCTACTCCACCATCGCGCATGTCGGCTTGTTCGTGGTGGCCGCTGGACTGCTCAGCGCCTCCGGCACGGCCGGGGCACTGCTCTATATCGCCGGCCATGCCGGAGTGAAGGCCGCGTTGTTCCTGCTCGGCGGGGTGATGCTGGACCGCTACGGCGGGGTCGATGAAGTCGAGCTGTGGGGACGTGGCCGCGACGCCCGCGTCATCCCGTGGCTTTTCGTCGCAGGCGGAATTGCCCTGGCCGGGTTGCCGCCGTTCGGCACCGGCCTGGGCAAGGCGGTCAGCGAGGAGGCCGGTAGCCATGCCGGTTACGGCTGGTTCCCGGTGCTGTTCGTCGCCGTCTCAGCGATCACCGGCGGGGCGGTGCTTCGCGCGACCGGCCGGGTCTATTTCGGGCTCGGCGCCGACCCGCGGAGCCGCGCACACGGATCTGAAACCAGCGGGAGCCACGAACGCTCGGACGTGGACCAGCCCCTGCGGCGGGTGCCGCTGACGATGCTCGTGCCGATCGTCGGGCTGCTGCTCGGCGCGCTGGCCGTGGGGGTGCTGCCCGGTGCGCACACGGCGGCCGAATACGCCGCCGGCTACTTCCTGGATTCCGGCGGTTACACGGCGCAGGCCCTCGGGTCGGCCGGCCACGTGCTGCATCAGACCCCGTTGCCGAACTGGACCGGCCTGGGGGTCGGGCTGGGACTGCTCTCGGCCGCCTTGGCGCTGGCCATCGCCGCCGTCGCCCTCTATCCCCCTAAGCTCCGGGTCGGGGAGCGCACCACCCGGGTTGCCCGCGCCCCGATCATCGCGTTGCATCGAATCCACTCGGGCCATGTCGGCGATTACGTGGCGTGGATGTTCGTCGGGATCGCTGCGCTGAGCGCCCTGGTGGCCCTTCCCCTCCAGCGTTAGGAGCGGCATCGCATGCGAAGGCGCGACGAGACCGGCGCCGGTCCGACGACCGACCGGGAGATCCGGTCCGAGGACTGGGACGGCCGAGACTTGTCCCACCAGGTGTATGAGCGGACCGCGTTCGTGGACGTGGACATGACCGATACCACCGGGGCAGCGGCCGTGTTCACCGAGTGCGTGTTTCGGAACTGTCATTTCAACTGCGCCGTGCACACCAACACCGCGTTTACCAACTGCACCTTCGCCAACTGTGATTTCTTCGACGCGACGCTGACCGGCTGCAAGATGATGGGCAGCACATACGAGCGGTGCTCGTTCAACCTGCTCAAGGTCATCGACGGGGACTGGTCGTTCGTCGGGCTGGTCGACGCCGACCTGCACCGCGCCTCGTTCGCCGGCACGCGCATGCGCGAAGCGGATCTCACCCGGGCCCGCGTGCAGGGGGGTTCGTTGCGGGACGTCGACCTTTCCGGCGCCTGGCTGCACGGCGCCGACCTGTCCGGCTGCGATCTGCGCGGCTCGGACCTGTCCGCGATCGACCCGCGGAACACCGAGATCAAGGGCGCCATCATCAACCTGGAGCAAACGGTGGTCCTCGCGCGGGCCTTGGGTCTGGACGTGCGTTCACCGGAGTCCGGCTGACGCTGGTTATCCCACGTTGGTAGCCGCCGCCCGCTCGAGCACGGCTTTGAGCGCGGCGAGATCCTCGCCGACCGTGCGGGCGTCCTGTTCGAAGGCGGCCGCCGAGGTGCCCGGCTGACGGAACAGCGTGAACAAGACCTCACTGCCGTCCCCGTTCGCGATCACCCGCATCGGTACGCGCAGCACCTTTCCGGGGGCCAGTTCCACGTCGTGGTCAAGCACCCCTAGCGTGTTGGGCGCAGCGAACCTGAGCAGCACCGGGCCCGCGGAGGTCCGGGCCAGCCACCGGTCCCCGGCCGGCTCGACCGACTCGATGAACGACCAGGCCGGCAGGTTCCGCGGGTCGGCTGCGTAGGCGTAGACGACCTCCGGTGGCCGGCGCACCGACACCGCCAGGGTCCGCGCCTCGAACATCGACCGTGTCATCGAGGCAGATCCAGTTCATAGACCTGCCCGATGAGGTCCACGCCGAAGCTGCGGTGCGGCTGCTGCTCGCCGAGGACGAAGCCCCGATCGAGATAGATCCCCCGGGCCGCGACCAACGGATCGTTGGTCCACAACCGGATGCGCTGGTAGCCGGCGTCTCGGGCGAACTCCACGCAGGCGTCGACCAGCCGGCCGCCCAGGCCGTGACCGCGTCCCTGCGGGTGCACCAGCAGCAGACGCAGCTGCGCGGTGCTCGGCTCCTCGGGCGAGCTCGCCGCGGGGAGGCAGAAGACGCACCCCACCCGGCGGCCACCAACGTCGGCGATCCACGCGGCCTGCCGGCCGGCTGCCCGCTCGCCGTCCTCCGGTCCGGCGGCGTAGTCCGCGACGATGCGCGCCACCAACGCCTCGAAGCTGCTGTCCCAGCCGAACTCGTGGGCGTAGACCTCACCGTGGACCAGGACTACCCACCCCAGGTCGCCCGGCTGGCCCAACGCCCGGATCGCGACCGGATCGGTGCTTTCGTCACCCACGCCCTCATTCTGGCAGCAGACGGCCGGCCGCCACTGCCATCGTTTTCCCGGACATCAGCCGAATTGGCGGCTATGCGGCGGAAGTCGTCCCCATCAGGTGGACATTTCGCGGGCCGTCCCGGATTGCTTGACGGCGGCAAGGCCGCGGTCAACGCTGGGCCGGTCGTCGCCAAGGACGACCCCGTCCGGCCGGGCGAATTCTTCCGTCCCAGCTGTGGACGGTCGGGTGGGTCTGCGTCGCCCCGCTTTCGCCGCGACGCGAGGAGGGAGTCGTCCATGTTCATCCGCGGCACAATTCTCGAGGTAAAGCCGGACCGGATCGCGGACATCGTGTCCGAGATGGAAGCCAGCGTGATCCCCGCGTTGCGGCAACAGCCCGGGTACCGAGGCACGGTCATCGTGAAATTCGACGACGGGGGAGCTCGCGTCAACACCTTCTGGTCGGATGAAAAGACGCTGCAGGCCAGCGAACCAGCGGTGACCGGGTTGCGTCAGCAGGTCGCCGCCCGGGCCGGAGCCACCGTGGAGCGGGTCGAAATCATGGAGGTCTACCTGCGGGAGCCGGATGGTGTGCCGGAGGCGGGCACCTGCACCCGGGCCGCCGTGATCCAGAACACCGACGACGACGTGCAATCCGGAATTGATGCCTTCACCGCAGACATCCTGCCGCAATTGCGTTTGCAGGACGGGTTTTCGATGGCCATGCTGGCCGGCGACCGGGCCAAGAAGATTGCCGTGAGCGTTGCCGGCTGGCGTGACCGTGCCGCCCGGGAGGCCGCGGACGCGGCGCTGGCGAAGGCGCGGCATGAGGTGGTGAGCAAGCTCGGGAGCAGTGTCGTTCGCGTGCAGCTCGGCGAAGTGATCTACTCCAGCAAGGCGTAATCGCCGGTCGCGGCACGGCGGTCGAGCGGGCTGCTGTTCAGCGCGGCCGATCCAGCTCCTCGGCCAGCAGGTCCATCAGCAGACCGTCGTGCCAACCGGTGCCATCAGCGTCGCGCTCGTAGCGCCGCATCAGGCCCACGGGACGAAAACCGACTGCGGCGTAGCAACGAATGGCCGCCTCGTTGTCGGCCGCCGGGTCGATCACCAGCCGGTGATGGCCCCGGTCACGGACCAGATGGCGGGCCAGGGTCCGCACGGCGTCGCGTCCCACGCCCTGCCCGTGCACGGCTGGGTCCAGGAAGATGTCGATCGAGGCGTGCTGGTAGGCCGGCTCAAGCTCCTCGCCGTACTGCACCATCCCGCGCACCACCTGCGCGAGCAGGACGGCGAATCGGGTGGCCGACGGATCATCGAACGGCCAGCCGGCCGAGGCGGCCTCATCCCCCCAGCGCCGGCGTACCTCCGGCATGGCCAGGATGCGGCGCAGGTCCGCGACGTGCGCGCCGGCCACCGGCATCAGCACGACCTGCTCCCCGGACAGCACCGGGGCGGCGGTCAACAGACGCGCCCGACCCGGCCGGTGGTCACGTCGTAGAGGAAGCCCCCCACGGTGAGGTTCGTGAGGTAGGGCCAGGAGCGCACCCGCTGGACGTCGGCCCGCAGGGCGGCTTGCTGATCATCGGCGGTGCGAAACGAGAGGCTGCGCGTATCCGGCCCCCCGGCCGCGTCGATGGCGGCGTGGATGTCGTGCTCGGATCCGGCGGCCATCGCGCAGCGGGTGTGCGCCACGACCATGACCCGGTTGACGCCCAGCAGGTGGGCCGCGAGCACCAGCGTCCCCAGCACCTCGTTGGTGACCCGGCCGCCGGCATTGCGCAGGATCTTCGCGTCGCCGGGGACCAGGCCGAGCATCGCCAACGGCTCGATCCGCGAGTCCATGCACGTGAGCACGATGAGCCCGCGGCCCGCTCTCGCCGCAAGATCGGCGTGGTCAAAGCCGGCGGCATAGTCCTCGTTCGCCGCCAGCACGTCTGCGAATGCGTCATCGCTCGGCACAGGCCGCAGCCTAAAGCCAGTCGCTGCCTCGGTTTCCGGCGGCTACGGTCGGTCCCGGATGAGAGGAGTCCTCGGTGCGGATTGCGGTGGCCGGTGGCACCGGCGTGCTGGGCGCCCATGTCGTGCGGCTGCTGGCCGCAGCCGGCCACGACCCGGTGGTGCTGGCCCGCTCGCGGGGTGTCAACGTTGTGACCGGTGCGGGGCTGGACGCCGCTTTGACCGGCGTGGCAGCCGTGATCGACGCCAGCAACGTCGCCACCGCCCGACGCAGCACCGCGGTTGCGTTCTTCACGGCGAGCACCGGGCAGCTGCTGGCCGCCGGGCAACGCGCCGGGGTGGGTCACCACGTCGTCGTGTCCATCGTGGGAATCGACCGGGTCGACTACGGCTACTACGAGGGCAAGCGCCGCCAGGAGGAGGAGGTCCTGGCCGGTCCGGTGCCGGCAAGCGTGTTACGCGCGACCCAATTCCACGAGTTCCCCGCTCAGATCCTGGCGGGCACCCGCGGACCGGTTGCCCCGGTGCCCAGGATGCGCATTCAGCCGGTCGCCGCCCGGGAAGTCGCCGCCGCGCTCGCGGCGATCGCCGCGGGGCCGGCGGTGGGTTTCGCGCCCGAGATGGCGGGGCCGGAGGAGCATCAGCTCGTCGACCTGGCCCGGCGCCTGATCCGGAGCCGCCGGGAACGCCGGTGGGTTGTCCCGGTCCGGCTCCCCGGCGCGGCGGGCCGGGCGATGGCCACCGGAGGTTTGCTGCCACAGGGCCCCGGTCCCCGCGGCACGCAGACCTTCGCCGACTGGCTGGTCGGCTCGGACCGGTGACGCGCTGGGTGCGCCGGGTCTGCCGGGTCCCCCAGGGTGCGCCGGTAGCCTGCGAGCGCGGACGAGCCATCCGCCGCGCGCCCCGCGCGAGAGCACAGACGGGAGGCGCCGCACCAGGTGACGCCCGGACAGGTGACGCCGGGACAGGTGACTCCGGGACAGGTGACCCTTCGGTCGATGGCGCCCGCGGTGTTCCTGCCGGCCCTCATTTACGAGATCGGCAACGGAGCGATCGCCCCGATCATCGCGTTGACGGCGCTCGACGTCGGCGCCTCGCCGAGTACCGCCGCCTTCATGCTGGCCCTACTGGGCATCGGGCAGATCCTCGGCGACATCCCGGCCGCGGCCCTCGCCGACCGCGTGGGCGACCGGCGCGCAATGGTCCTGGCTGCGGGCCTTGCCATCCTGGCCTTGGGCTGCTGCACGTTCGCGCGGTCGTTGCCGGTGCTGGGGCTGGCGCTGATCGTCATCGGCTGCGCCAATTCCACGTTCTACCTGGCCCGCCAGTCCTACCTCACCGAGGTAACTCCGCCGCTGCTGCGCGCGCGGGCGATGTCCACGCTGGGCGGATCCCATCGCATCGGCTTGTTCGTGGGGCCGTTCCTGGGGGCGGCGGCCATTCACCTCAGCGGCCTGCGCAGCGCCTACGTGGTGGCGATGCTGGCCGCGGCGAGCGCCGCGCTGCTGCTCATGCTCATTCCCGACCTCGAGCTGCCGTTGGAGCATCCGGTCGCCGTGCGCGGCGGAACCAGCGCCTGGCGGATGTTGGCCGACCATCGGCAGCTGTTCGCGACGCTGGGCTTCGCGGTGCTCGCGGTCGGCGCCGTGCGGGGCGCCCGGCAAACGGTGCTGCCGTTGTGGGCGGCCCACCTGGGTCTGAGCCCGGCGGAGACCAGCCTGATCTTCGGCATCGCGAGTGCCGTGGACATGGCGCTGTTCTACCCGGCCGGCAAGGCGATGGACCAGTTCGGTCGGCTTTCCATCGCCACCCCGTCCATGCTGATCCTGGGCGGCGCGATGATCGCGATACCGCTGACCCACGGCAGCATCGCCCTCACCGTCGTGGCGATGGTGATGAGCCTGGGCAACGGCATCGGTTCCGGGATCATGATGACCCTCGGGGCGGACACCGCTCCCGCCGCCGATCGCGCCCGTTTCCTCGCCGTGTGGCGGGTGTTCAGTGACGCCGGCAACGCCGCCGGTCCGGTCGTCGTATCGGTGGTCGCCACGACGGCGACCCTGGCCGGCGGGATCGCCGCAATCGGCTCGGTTGGGCTGCTCGCGGCCGGTGCGCTGGCCCGATGGGTGCCCCGGTACTCGCCGTATGCCACCCGCAAATCCACCCGGGCGCACCGCAGCCGTCAGTGAGCGCCGCCTACTGGGGAGCCCCGGCGGCGCGGCCGGTGGGCAGCCGGCAGATGACATAAAGCCAGTCCTCCGGAGTGCCCGGTACCAGCGCCAGGCTGTGCACCTCCCAGGCGGATGACTCGAGCAGGGACCGGAGCGCCGGGGCGCGCCAGTAGGTGAAGTGCCTGGGACGATCCAGCTTGGCCGTGGTCCACCCCTCGCCATCGCCCTGCTTGACCGTGAAGGCCAGCACGCCACCGGGGACGACCGCGCCGGCCGCCTTGGCCAGCACACCGGTCAACTCTGCGGCGGAGAAGTGCAGGAAGACGGCGCTCGCATAGAGCAGGTCCCACGGTCCGCCGAGGTCATCGGTCAGCACGTTGAGCCTTCGGGCGGGAAGGCCGCGGGCCTGCAGCCGGGTGACGAACGCCTCCGTCGCGTCGGTCCGGGTCACCCGAAGGCCCTTCGCCTCCAACAGGTCCGCGTCCCGGCCGGTGGCGCTGCCTACCTCAAGCACCGCGGCGGCGGCCGGCAGCAGCTCGACGACGTCCTCGATGAACCGGGACATCGGCGCGGACGGAACGGCCGGCACGTGCTCGGCGTAGCGGGCTGCGGCCGCTTCGTAGGTCGCCAGGGTCACCGAGTTCGGCGACTGCGGATCCTGCGTCACGAAGCCAGCGTTCCAGATCGTGGATGGGGTGCCGCGGGCGGGGGCGGGGGCCGCGGCCGGGGGGCGCGGGTTCGGGCCGCGGCCAGGGGCGCGGATTCGTGATCATGCAAAATCGGCTGCTATCAGGGCCACTTCACGCCTAAAGTTGCATGATCACGACGGGTGTGGGGCGAGGTGGTGGCAGGCTGGCGGGTGTGAGCGAGACGCGCCTGCTGCTGTTCGACGTCTTCGGCACTCTGGTCGACTGGCGTACCAGCCTGGTGGCTGAGGCCAGTCGGCTCGGCGCGCAGACCGAGCCTGGGGTGGACTGGGCCGCCGTGATCGACGACTGGCGGCGGGCCTATCAACCGGCCATGGACCGGGTTCTCGCCGGCTCGGCGTGGCGTGACCTGGACGCGCTGCAGCGGGAAACCCTCGCTGCCGTCCTGGCGGATCACGCTGTCCCGATGGGCACGACGGAACGGGAGGTTCTGGTCCAGGCCTGGCGCCGGCTGCAGCCCTGGCCGGACACCCGGGCCGGGCTGGAGCGGCTGCGGAGCCGGTACCGCACCGCCACGTTGTCCAATGGCCACATGGCGTTGCTGGTTGATCTATTCCGCTTCGCCGACTTGCGGGTGGACGCGGTCCTTTCCGCCCAGCTCGCGGACAGTTACAAGCCCGACCCCAAGGTTTACCTGCGCGCCGCGGAGCTGCTGGGGTGCCCGCCGGAACACACCGCGATGGTGGCCGCGCACGCCCAAGACCTGACCGCCGCGGCAGCAGTCGGACTGCGTCCGATCTTCGTACGCCGGCCCGCGGAATGGGGAGTGGCCGGCGGAAGTCAACCGCCTACCGGCCTGCCCGGACTGATCGTCGCCGATGGGCTGGGGCACCTGGCCGATGTACTCGGCTGCTGATCCGAATGCCAAGTGAGAATGCCGCCGTGACGCGCATCCTGACTGACGAGGCCATCCGGGCGCAGTTGGACGCCCCATCAGCAATCGCCTGGATGCGGGAAGCGCTCCTCGCCGAACACCACGGGCGGCTGGTGGCTCCCCCGCGGACGCACACGGAGCTGGGGAATGGCCGGCTCGTGTTCACCACCGGGTCCATGCCCGGCGAGTGGTTCGGCTACCGCTCCTACGACACCTTCGGCACCCGGCCCGGCGAACAGGTAGTGGTGGTGCACGGCGCGGCCGATGGCCGGGTGCGCGGGATCGCCGTGGGCAACGAGTTGGGTCCCCGCCGGGTCGGGGCGATCGGCGGGGTTGCCGCCGACGCGTTGGCCGACCCGGCTGCCGACTCGCTGGCCATCATCGGTACCGGGCGGCAGGCCTGGGCCCAACTTTGGGCGCTGAGCACCGTCCGAGACCTGGCCGCCGTCTGGATCTACTCACGCGACCCGCAGCGCCGGGACGCCTTCGCCTCCCGCGCCCGCAGCGAGCTGGGCGTGCCGGCGCGGTCGTCCGCCGGCGTGCAGGAGGCCGTCGACGGAGCCGAGATGATCGTGCTCGCGACCAGCAGCCCCAGCCCAGTGCTGAGCGCCGGATGGGTCCGGCCGGGGGCGTACGTCACCACCCTCGGGCCTAAGCAGGTGGGAAGCACAGAGTTCGACCTGGATCTGGTGTCGGCGGCCGATGTCCTGGTCACGGACTCGATGGCACAGATCGGCGCCTACGCCCCGCCCAACGCGTTGACGGGAACGCCGCACGAAGGGCGCCTCACGGCCCTCGGCGCGGTGCTGGCCGGTGCCGCGCCTGGGCGCCAGCACGCTGAGCGGGTGATGTTCTTTTCGGTGGGCCTCGCCGGGACGGAGGTGTTTCTGCTCAGCAAGTTGCTCGACCGGGCACCGTGAAGGCTTGCTGGTCGGAGTGCTCGACATGAGAATGCGGCTGCGGTCCGGCGACCGATGGACGGGGGCTCGCATGCTTGAGTCAAGCGACCTGGTGGCGTTCGTCGCCGCGAGTGATCTGCCGCGGGCACGGGCGTTCTACGCGCAGACACTGGGTCTGACCCTCGTGGAGGAAAGCGACTTCGCCTGCGTCTTCGACGCGAACGGGACCATGCTTCGGGTCACCGCCGTGGCTGTTGTCTCGCCCGCGGACTACACCGTGCTGGGCTGGCGGGTTGCGGACATCACGACCGAACTGCGGCAGCTGTTGGCGCGCGGGGTGACGTGCGCCCGGTATCCGGGCATGGATCAAGACGAACTCGGGATCTGGACTACCCCCGGCGGCGAGCAGGTCGCCTGGTTCGACGACCCCGACGGCAACACCTTGTCGATCACCCAATTCCGGTGACGTCCTCCCCGCCGGGCCCGTCCGGGATCAGGTTCGGCGGGCGGACCGGCTCGGCGGGCGTGAGGTGGCCGGCTACCGGGCATGAGCTGCGGTAGGTACCTGACCCGCAGACCCCGAAGGACGCCCACCTGATGGACATCACCGAACTGATCCTGATCCAGCACCACGAGCAGCGCCGAAGCTTCGCGCTGCTCGATGACATCGCCCGGGACGATGCGGAGCGCCTGGCCGCGGTGTGGTCGCGGCTGGAGGTGCTGCTCGAGGTACACGCCGCGGCGGAGGAGAAGTTCTTCTATCCGCAGCTGCTGGCCGTGGCCGGCGGCCGCCGCGCTGACAGCAGCATGACGGACAGCGGCGGCGTGACAGACGAGGTGAAGGACGCCATCAAGGACCACAACGACATCCGCGAGGGCATCCGCAAGGTGCGCAAGCACCAGCCGGGCACCGACGGTTGGTGGGCGGCCGTGACGGAGACCCGCGAGGCGAACAGCGACCACATGGCCGAAGAGGAGCGCGAAGACCTGCGCGACTTCCGGCGCGCGTCCGACCTGCACCAGCGGCACGAGATCGCGTTGCAGTTCATCACCTTTGAATCGCAGCACGCCGCTGGCATCACCCCTCGCGACAAGGACCCTGAGGGGTACGTCCAGCAGCCGGGGTAGCGAAACGCCGTCACACGATCGGCGTAGCGGAACGGTGCCACTCCCGCGCATCGACGGACGAGGATCTCGCCATGCCCAGCATCGCCCTGCCCGGCCGCATCGACGGTTCCGAGCTGCGCGCCCACCTGGCCGTCCCCCCGGTGGGCGCCGGCCCCTGGCCCGGGGTCGTCGTGCTGCACGAGGCAATCGGGCTGACCGACGACATTCGCCAGCAGGCCGACCGGCTGGCGGCCGCCGGCTACCTCGCACTCGCCCCCGACCTGTTCAGCTCGGGGGGCGCCCTGCGCTGCCTGAAGGCCACCTTCACCGCGCTCTCGCGTGGCCACGGGCCGGCCGTGAACGACGTGCAGGCGGCCCGCGGGTGGCTCGCCGACCGGTCGGACTGCACCGGCAAGGTTGGCGTCATCGGGTTCTGCATGGGTGGCGGTTTCGCGTTGCTGCTCGCCGCGAGCGGCTTCGATGCCGCAGCCCCCAACTACGGCCCGCTCCCCCGCGATCCGCAGCGCGCCCTCGCCGGCGCCTGCCCCGTGGTGGCAAGTTACGGTGCACGAGACCGCGCCCTACGGGGGACCGCTGATCGCCTCGCGCAGGTGCTCACCGAGCTGAATGTGGACCATGACGTCCGGGAGTACCCGGCCGCCGGGCATGGCTTCCTCAATCGATACAACCTCGGGCCGTTCAGCGTGCTCGAGAAGGTGGCCGGGCTCAGTTACCACGAACCCTCGGCGCAGGACGCGTGGGACCGCATCCTGCGGTTCTTCGACCGGCACCTGCGCGGCTGAGCGCATGTCGGACCTCCTCGCGGCAGTCGTCCGCGCGACCGCCTCGGCCAGCGACAGCAGCGCCCTGCTGGACCGGGTGGCCCAGCTGCTCACCAGCCGCGCGGACTGGGTGGTTGCCGACCGGCTCGATGAACCCGACCTCATCACCCGGGTCGCGGCCTACGACGCCCACGGCACGCTGACACTGCCGGACGGGATGGGCCCCGCCCCGGCCCGTCGCTCGTCGGCCGGGTCGGTGGGCCTCCTTCCCTCCTTGATCGCCTCCCCCCGGCGGGTGCTCCGGCTGGACCAGGCCGCGCTCGTGGAGCTCACCCGGGCCGTCGAGCCGCACCGGGCACTGCAAGCCTCGCTCGCGTTGTCGGCCGGCACCCGTGAGCTGCTGCTGCTGGGCCTGGTGGCCCGGGACGCGGTCGTCGGCGTGCTGACGCTTGGCAGCCGAACCGGCTTTCGGGACGACGAGATCCCCGAATTGGCCGACCTCGCGTTGCACGTCGGCCTCGCCCTCGACGCCGCCCGGCTGCTGGCTGTGCAGCGCACGGTGGCGACCACCATGCAGACCAGCCTGCTGCCGCCGCTACCGGCCCTACCTGGCCTGCGGCTCGCTGCCCGCTACTCCCCCGCGGCCCGCGGCCTGGACGTCGGCGGCGACTGGTACGACGCCTTCCGCACCTCCGCCGGGCTGGTCGTGGTCATCGGCGACGCCAGCGGCCATGACGTCGCGGCGGCGGCCCGGATGGCGGACCTGCGCAACCTGCTGCGCGCGTACGCCGTCGACCGGGTTGAGCCGCCGTCCGCACTCGTGTCGCGCCTCGAGCACGCCACCGATGTGCTGCAGCTGGACGGGGCGGCGACCTGCGTGGTCGGCCGGCTCACCCCGGTGGCCGGCGCCGGCTGGCGGCTGGTCTGGACCAATGCCGGTCACCCGCCGCCGGTCCTCGTCCATGCCGGTCGGGCCGAGCTGCTGGAGACCCCGGCGGATCTGATGCTCGGGGTCGACCCGGCGGCGGAGCGCACCGATCACGAGCGGGTCCTGGTGCCGGGCGACCTGCTGCTGCTCTACAGCGACGGCCTGGTGGAAGTACGCGGCGCCCTGCTGGAGGAACGGCTGGAACTGCTCCGCCGGACCGTCGAGCAACGCGCGGGCGCGCAGCCGGATCCGCTCGCCGAGCATTTACTCAGCACTCTCGCGCGGGGCGCGACCGACGATGTCGCCCTGCTCATCCTCCAGGTGCTGCCGGGATCGCCACGAGCGGCGGCCATCGCCGCCGGTGGGCGGGCTCAGCCGGTTGCCGGCGACGGGGTCACGTCGGCCGGGGCCGCCTGACAGATGCAGGAGCGCCCCAAATGTTTCGCGGTGGTCGCGGCGCAATAGCGGACGGCAACCCGGTCGTGCTGCGCGTCGGGATGGCCGCAGGGGCACTCGGTCGCCGGCGGCGACGCGAACTGGGCAGTCGCCGGCGGCGACACGAACTGGGCCGCCGCCGGCGGCGACACGAACTGGGCCGCGGCCTGCGCAATCATGAATTCGGGCACGGATCTCGCCGCCTTCGGTCAGGTTCACGGAGCGGCGAGGGAGCACAAGGTCCGGACAGATCCAGGCGCGCTTGGTCGATTCAGTGTGGCACGCAGTCAGGCCCGCCGGTCGCCGCGGCCCCGGCCGCGGTCGCTTAGTGCCCGTAGACCCCGGTCACGGCGAGCGCCCGCTCGGTCTGCTCGGCGCCCTGGATCACCGCGCGCTCCAGCGCCGGGCGCCGCTCTTCGAATTCGATGGCCGGAACCGACACCGAGATCGCCCCGGTGACCTTGCCGCGGTGATCCCGGACGGGCGCGGCCAGGCACGCGAACCGGAGTTTGAGTTCCTCAATCTCGGCGACGACCCCGTCGATTCGGGCCTGCTCCAACTCGATTTCCAGCTCCCCGCGGTCGGTCACCGTCATCGGGGTGAGCTTGCCCATGCCGTGCGAGAGCAGGTAATCGCGGCGGCGCCCCGGGGTGAGCGCCGCCAACATGACCTTGCCGAATGCCGTTGCGTGGGCGGACTCGTGGAACCCCACGCTCAACGGCCCCAACCGGGGGGCCTGCGGGGAGTCCACGACGTGCGCGATCACGATGTCGGTGTCCCGGAAATTCGCGTAATAGGCCGCCGCACCGGCCATCGCGTGCACGGCGGCGACCGCACTGGCGACCTCGGGGATGACATCCAACTTGGCGTGCAGGCGTTGATAGAGCGTCGGGATCTTGTACCCCAGGCCGAAGCCGCGGGGCTCATCGAGGTGGACCAGGTAGCCCTCGTTCACCAACGTGTTGAGGAGGTGATAGGTGGTCGACAGTTTGAGATCGGCCCGCCGGGCCACCGCCTTCGCGGTAATCCCGTCCGGAGAGGTCGACACCACGTCCAGCACGCGCAGAGCCCGTTGCACCGAGCTGAGCAGCCCGCGGTCCCGGTCGGTGCTGTCCGCGGAGAGCGACATATCCACCACCACTTCATCGGCGCGGACCGGGGGCTCCCCGGTCGGGCAGCACGGAATTCAAGGTGCGCGCCCCCATGGTGTGGTGGCTCAGTCAATCGTTACATCCAAGAATCCTCCCGGCAACATTTGTCGAATCCGATGCGCCCACGACGCGTCCCGCGGTCCCCTGCGCACATGCGTCTGGTGACCGGCGCACAGGTTGCGCCGGTCACCAGACGAATCACGCCGGCAGCAGGGCTGCCAGCTTCGGATTAACGAAGGACGGCGCGACCCAGCGGGTATCCCCGGCCGCCGAGGGCCACGGTGGTCGCGCTCAGGAACAGGTACACACCGTTCGCCGCGAAGGCGAACACCACGTAGCCGGCCAGCTTGGAGATGTTGGGATGCGTTTCGAACGTCGCGAAGGTGACCAGGGCCAGCGCCAGGGTGACCAGCGCCAGCAGCAGGGTGAACGACGACGGCAAACGCAGCGTGGCCACCGTCAACACCCCAATGATGAGCGTCCAGCACAGCAGGAATGTGCCGACCGTGTCGCTGATATTTGTTGCCCCGGTGATGGCGAACCAGCCGTGGGTCAGGCCGAGCACCAGCGCGGCGTAACTGAGCCAGAACCCCGCAAAGACGCCGAAAATGGAGGCGACGACGCTCTGGCCGAGACTGATCGCCCACGCCGTGGCAAGGACCAGGCCCAAGCCGTTCGCGAACATCACGATCGGCAAGATGCCCGCACTCGCCGCGGCCGGCAGGAAGTCGATCAGCGAGAAGCCCAGCGCGAGCGAGCCGGCGATGAATACCGGCAGCCCGAGCAGCGACGGGTCGGCGGCGGGTGGTGCTGGAGGTGCTTCGACCGTGTGGGCAACCACGCCGGTGTCGCGCGTGTCCTGGACAGTTGACATGACCATTCCTTCCTCGGTGCCGCGCGGCATTACTGGCGGCGACGTGGATGACCATGTAGCCAGCGCCGAACGCTGGCAACGCCCGGTTGTCCGCCGATCGGTAAAAAAACCCGCTCGGCCGCCGAAACAGCGGGGATCAAGGCCCGCAAAGGGGGCGGAGATGGGGCATCGCTGGGGCCGCGCCGCGCCTTGCCGGTGGGGCCCACGGGACGGATGGTGAGGTCCGTTTGCCGGGGTTGGATCGGGCCATCGCGGGTCGGCCGGCTTGAGCCGATGCCCGGCTGGGACCGCGGCGTTCTCCTCCGCAAGTTGCCCGCGGCGGCGATCGACGCGCTGCTCGACGTCGCCGGCCCGCAGATCCAGACGCCGCTGATCGTCGTCGAGATCCGGCAGCTGGGTGGGGCACTGTCCGCTGCCGGCGGTGCCGAACAGCGCCGGTGGGCGGGATGCCGGCTTCGCGGTGTTCGTCATCGGCCCGCTGCCGCCGCCGCTGGCCGCGATCGTGCCGGAACTGGGCCGGCAGGTGCTGTCCGCATTCGATCCCTGGTCGATGGGGACCCATGCCAACTTCGCCGGCGGCGATAGCCGGCGTGACTCACCCGGCGGGGACCCGGTTCATCCCGGACCACGCCGGGCGCAGGAAGGGGTCGAGGGTCGCCAACGCGTACAGGACGGCGCCGCCGATCAACGTCGCGGTGAGGCCGGCGGCGCCCACCGCGACGCCGGCCAGCAGCGCCCCGAACGGGATGCCGGCCCACGCGATCCCGCCGACGCCGCTGAACACGCGGGCCTGCAGCCGGCGGGGCACGAGGTCGTACTGGGCGGCGCCGAGCAGCGGGTTGATGGCGCCGGCGGCGAAGCCGGACACGGCCCACACCGTGAGCACCAACCAGAACGGCGCCGGCAGCGCGAGGACCACGAACCGGGGCGCGCCGGCGATCAGGAAGGCGACGGCGAAGGTCCAGCGGCGCGGCAGCCGGCTGCCGATCGCGGCGACCAGCGCCGCGCCGCAGACCGCACCAGCCCCGAGCGCGGCCACGACAACCCCGAGCCGCAGCGTGCTGCCGAAACGCTGCTGGGCCCAGAGGATCAGCAACAACCCGGACAGCGCCGCGTCGGCGAGGTTCGTGAACAGCACCATCCCCGCGATCGAGCGCAGCAGCCGGTCCCGCAGCACGTACCCGACGCCTTCGCGCAGCTGGGTGCGGTAACGGGCGCGCTCCGGGTCGATCCCGGCGCTGGCGGTGGGCCCGGTGCTTGCGGTGAGCCCGGTGCTGGTCGTGATCCCGGCGCTGGCCGGCACGAGCAGCGCGAGCAGGCCGGCCGCGGCCAGGAAGCTGCCCGCGTCGATCGCCACGACGTTCGTCGCGCCGATGACCGTGATGAGCCCGCCCGCGAGCGGCGCCCCAAGCAGGGTCGCGGTGCGCCTGGCGCCATCGAACAGCGCCACCCCGCGCTCGATGCTCATGCCGGCGGCGCCGGTCACCGCCGGCAGCATCACCTCCGTGGCGGTGTCGGCCGGCCCGCGCGCCAGTCCGGCGACGAAGACCAGGGCCAGCAACGGCCCGAGACCGAGCCGGCCGGCGTCCCACAGCAACGGGATCGCCAGCATGGCCAGCGCCGCGACCCCGTTGCCCGCGATGGCGGTCCGCCGGCCGCCGGCGCGGTCGACCAGCGGAGCGCCGAAGATTTTGAGCAACACGTATGGGGCGATCTCGGCGGTCCCGACCAGCCCGGTCCGGATCGCGCTGCCGGTGGTCGTGAGCACCAGCCACGGGACCGCCAACTGCGACATCCGAGTCCCGGCCGTGGAGATCGTCTCGGCGAGCAGCAACGCGGTCAGCCCGCGCCGGTTGGTCACGACGGGTCCTGATCGGCGTCGGGAAAGACCTGGTACTGGACCCGGACGATGACCGCGTCCGCCGGCACATCCCCGCTGCCGGGGGGTTGGGCCGGATCGTGCCACCGGTGCTGGGCCAGCAGCGCCGCGATCTGCTCATCGAGCCGGCGGGCTTCGGCCAGGGTCAGCCGCAGCGGGATGTCGCTGAAATTCGCGGCGTCCCGCCACGGCTGGGACCACCGATGCTCCCCGGACAGCCACGCGCCGGCCGCCGCTGCGTTGGCGGCGAGGACCGCGCGCAGGTAATCCCCGCTCACAGCTGCCGCTGCCTCATCATCCGGCTCCGGCGGGGCCGCGAACGTGGACCGGCGCGCCGCCTTCCACCAACGTTCCCGGCCGCCGGTCTGCGCCAACCCGGCCAGGTCGACCGGGTTGGCGTCCATGACGAATCCCGCCGCGGACAGCTGGCGCAGGTGATAGCTGGTCAGGCCGGAGGACTCGCCGCAGCTGGCGGCGAGCTTGGTCGCGGTGGACGGCCCGTAAACCCGAAGCAGCCCGAGCAACCGCAACCGCAACGGATGGGCCAGGGTGTGCAGGGCCTTGGCGTCGGTGACGACATCCTGGCCCGGATCGAACAGCGGGCCGTTGACCTCGGACATGGATGAAAAGCTATCTTTGCAAGGATCTCTTTGCAAGGCCGGTTGCGTACGGCGCGGTTGGTGGGCACCCTTGGGTCGAGGATTCATCTGATGACCTGAGGGGTGAGTTGGAATGCCGCCAGTCCTCGTCCGGACCCCGCTCGTGGATCAGGCGATCACCCGCCTCGGGGAGCAGATCGCCGCCGGCCGGTGGGAGGTGGGTGCGCGCCTGCCCGCCGAGCCGCTGCTCGCCCAGGACCTCGGGGTGGGCCGCTCGACCATCCGGGAAGCGGTCCGGGTGCTGGCTCACTCGGGGTTGCTCGAGGTGCGGCAGGGCGCCGGCACCTTCGTGCGCGCCCGGTCGGTGCCCGGCGAGTTGGCGGTGCGGCTGCAGCGCGCGGGCAGTCTCGAGGTGTACGAGGTACGCCGAGCCCTCGAGGTCGAGGCCGCTGTCCTGGCCGCCAGGCGCCGGACGGCCGCGGACCTGGCCGCCATCGACGGCGCCCTGGACCGGCGCCGGACCGCCCGCTTTGCTGGCGAACGGGCCGCGTTCCTGGCCGCCGACCTGGCCTTTCACCAGGCCGTGGTGATCGCCGCGCACAACCCGCTGCTGTCCGAGCTCTACACCGGCGCGATGGCCCGGATTGCCCGCGCGATCGCGGACGTCATGGCCGACACCGCGCTCACCGAAGACACCAGCGGGCTGCACGACGATCTCGCCGAGGCGGTCCGCGCCCAAGACCCGCAGGCCGCGGCCGCCGCCGTACGGCTGCACCTGGAAGGCACCCACCGCGGGCTGGCCGATCTGGTGGGCCGGTGAACCGCCGGGGCGTCGCCCTGGTCAGCGGGGCGCATGTCATCGACGACCTCTACCAGGGCGCCGTTCCCGCGCTGCTGCCGTTCCTCGTGGCGGAGCGGCACTACAGCTACGCCGCCGTATCCGGCCTCACGCTGGCGGCCACCGTGCTCTCGTCGGTCGCGCAGCCCGCGTTCGGCTGGTGGACCGACCGGCACCCGCGCCGC
>DASYGP010000050.1:0-16104 GCA_035999615.1 Mycobacteriales bacterium | reverse complement strand
GTCCATTCCAGCAGATCGGCGAGCGGCCAGGTATTGATCACCGCGTCGGCCGGCACCCCGCACTCCTCGGCCCGGGCGCATCCGTAGGGCTGCCACTCGAGCTGACCGGGCGCGTGCGCGTCGGTGTCGATCGTGAAATGGCAACCGGCCTCGATCGCCTGCCGCAGTAGCCGGCGTGGGGGATCCAGCCGTTCCGGGCGGCTGTTGATCTCCACCGCCACGCCGAACCGGGCGCAGGCGGTGAACACCAGCTCGCTGTCGAAGCTGCTTTCCGGGCGCCCGCGGCCGGTCACCAGCCGGCCGGTGCAGTGACCCAGCACATCCACGTGCGGGTTGCTGATCGCGGTGACCAGCCGGCGGGTCATCGCCGGTCCGTCCATCCGCAGCTTGCTGTGCACGCTCGCCACGACGACGTCGAGGCGGGCCAGCAGCTCCGGGTCCTGATCGAGCTGGCCGTCGTCGAGGATGTCGACCTCGATGCCGGTCAGCAATCGGAACGGGGCGAGCCGGGCGTTGACGTTCGCCACGACCGCAAGCTGCGCACGCAGTCGGTCGGGGGACAGGCCATTTGCCACCGTCAACCGCGGTGAATGGTCGGTGAGCGCGGCGTAGTCGTGCCCCAGCTCGGCGGCCGCGTCGGCCATCTCGTCGATGGCCGATCCGCCGTCGGACCAGTCCGAGTGCGTGTGCAGGTCACCTCGCAGCGCGGCCCGCATCGCCGCGCCCCCGGTGACGAGCGGGGCGTAGGCGTCCTCCAGCCGCTGCAGGTAGCTCGCGGTCCGTCCGGCCAGCGCCTCGCCGACGACCTGCGCGGTGGTCTTGCCGATGCCGGGCAGCTCGGTCAGGGTGCCGGTGTTCAGCCGGGCCGCGGGCAGCGCCGCGATGGTCGCCGCCGCGGTCCGGAAGGCACGCACCCGGTAGGTCGGCTCGTGGGTGCGTTCCAACAGGTAGGCGATCCGGCGCAGCTGCGAGGCGGGTCCCATACCGGTGTGTGTACCGCGCGAGTGGCTAGGTTGCGACCCGTGTCTTCCACGGCAGAGCAGCGGCGCCTCGAGGATCCGGCCTGGAAACGGTGGGGCCCGTGGCTGGCCGAGCGGGCCTGGGGCACGGTGCGCGAGGACTATTCGGCGGACGGGAACGCCTGGTCCTACCTGCCCTACGACGAGGCCCGGCGCACCGCCTACCGCTGGAACGAGGATGGGTTGGCCGGGATCTGCGATCCGGAGCAGTACCTGTGCCTGGCGTGGGCCTTCTGGAACGGCCGGGACGACCATCTCAAGGAGCGGGCCTTCGGACTGTCCGGCCCCGAGGGCAATCACGGCGAGGACGTCAAGGAACAGTGGTGGTACGTCGACGCCACACCCACCGCGTCCTACCTGCGCTGGCGGATGCACTACCCGCAGCAGTCGTTCCCCTACGAGGACCTGCGCCGCACGAACGCGGGGCGAGGCAAGGACGAACCGGAATACGAGTTGGCCGACACCGGCGTGCTCGAACGCGGATTTTGGCAACTGGAGCTGACCTACGCCAAGGCCTCCCCCGACGACCTCATCGCCCGGCTCACCGTGACCAACCAGGGTCCGGTCAGCGACACGTTGCAGGTGCTCCCCACCCTGTGGTTTCGCAACACCTGGTCCTGGTCGGCGAACGCAGCGGTGCCCGTCATCACGGCCGCTGATGCCGCGCTCGTCGCCCAGCACCAGGCCCTCGGCACGCTACGGCTGACCGGCGCGCCCGGCGCGACCCCGTTGGTGTGCGACAACGTCACCGACACCCGGGCGCGTTACGGCGACCCGAACGGGCCGGCGTTTCCCACCAACGGCATCGGTGAGCACGTCGTCGCCGGCGCCGGCACCGTCAACCCGGCGGGGACCGGCACCAAGGGCGCACTGCTGCATGTCCTGACGCTCGCCCCCGGCGAGTCGGCCGAGGTCGTGCTCCACCTCGGCCGCGGTGAAAGCCCAGACCCGGCCGCGGTCCTGGCGAGCCGGCAAGCCGAGGCGGACGCGTTCCACGCGAGCCTGCTGCCCCCCGGAACCAGCCCGGCCAGGGCGGAGGTGGCCCGACAGGCGTTCGCCGGATTGATCTGGGGCCAATGCTTCTACCACTACGACATCCAGCGCTGGCTGTCCGGCGACCCGGCGCAGCCGCCTCCCCCGGCGAGCCGCCGGCAGGGCCGCAACAGCGGCTGGTGGCACCTGAACAACCGCGACGTGCTGTCCATGCCGGATGCCTGGGAGTATCCCTGGTACGCCGCCTGGGACCTGGCGTTCCATGCCGTCGCGTTGGCCCACCTGGACCCCGAATTCGCCAAGGCGCAGCTGCTGCTGCTGACCCGCGAGTGGTACATGAAACCCAACGGGCAGCTGCCCGCGTACGAATGGGACTTCGGCGATGTCAACCCACCGGTGCATGCGTGGTCGGCGCTGGAGGTGTTCCGGATCTCCGGTGGCGATGACTACCCGTTCCTCGAACGCATCTTTCACAAGCTGCTCATCAACCACACCTGGTGGCTGAACCGGGAGGACCCGGACGGCAACAACGTCTTTGAGGGCGGTTTCCTCGGGTTGGACAACATCGGGGCCTTCGACCGCTCGCACCTGCCGCCCGGCGCCGGGCACCTCGAGCAGGTCGACGCGACCGCCTGGATGGCGATGTATTGCCTGGACCTGATGGACATGGCCCTCGTCCTGGCCCGGCACGACGGGGCCTACGAGGACGTCGCCACGAAATTCTTCGAACAGTTCACCTACATCGCCCGGTCCCTGCGCACCCTGTGGGACGAACAGGACGGCTTCTACTACGACACGTTGCACGCGGATGACGGTTCACGCACCCCGATCCGGGTCCGGTCCATCGCCGGCCTGGTGGTGCTGGCCGCCAACCGCGTAGTGCCGGCCAGCACCCTGGCGGCGCTGCCGGCATTCGCCGGCCGGCTGCGGTGGTTCCTCGAGCACTACCCGGAACTGGCCGGCTGCGCCGCGGCCAGCGAGACCGGGGACCGGATGCTGTCGGCGGTCCCGCCGGCCGCGCTTTTGCGGGTTCTCGGCGCGGTGCTGGACGAGCAGGAGTTTCTCTCACCGCACGGGCTGCGGTCGATGTCCAGGCGGCACCTCGCCCAGCCCTATGTCGCGGAAGTGGACGGGGTGCGCATGCCGCCGGTGGATTACGAGCCGGGAGAATCCCGGACCGGGCTGTTCGGCGGGAACTCGAACTGGCGCGGCCCGGTGTGGTTCCCGCTGAATCATCTGGTGATCACCGGGCTGGCTCGGCGCGGCGCGTTTCACGGCGAGCACCTGACGGTGGCGCTGCCCACGGGGACGGGGCCGATGGTCTCTCTCGATGCGGTGGCCAGCAACATCAGCGAGCGGCTGCTGTCGCTGTTCGCCCCGGCCGCCGACGGGAAAGTACCTGCCGCCGGCCGGGACACCTGGCCGCCGGGACTGCTGTGGTTCCACGAGTATTTCCACGGCGACAGCGGCGCCGGGTTGGGCGCCAGCCACCAGACCGGCTGGACGGCGCTGGTCGCCGATCTCGTGCTCCGCCGCTAATCCGTGGGGCCCCGGCCGGGTCGCCGGTAACCTCAGCGCTGTGGCCGACAAGGGCGTGACCCCGCAATCCGAAGACTTCTCCGCTTGGTACAACGAGCTGGTCATCAAGGCTGAGCTCGCCGACCGCGGTCCGGTCAAGGGCACGATGATCATCCGGCCGTACGGGTACCGGATCTGGGAGCTGCTCCAGGCCGAGCTGGATGCGCGGATCAAGGCGACCGGGCATGACAACGCCTACTTCCCGCTGTTCATCCCCGAGTCCGACCTGCGCCGCGAAGCCGACCACGTGGAGGGGTTCGCCCCCGAACTGGCCGTCGTCACGCAAGCCGGCGGCAAGGAACTGGAGGAGCCGCTGATCGTCCGGCCCACCTCCGAGACGATCATCGGCCGGTCGATGGCCAAGTGGATCTCCAGCTACCGGGATCTGCCGCTCCTGCTCAACCAGTGGGCGAATGTGGTCCGCTGGGAGCTGCGGCCGCGGCTGTTCCTGCGCACCACCGAGTTCCTGTGGCAGGAGGGCCACACGGCGCACGCGGACCGGCCGGAGGCGGTCGCCGAGATGATGACGGCCCTGGACTTCTACACCGAAGTGGCCCGGGACATCGCCGCGATCCCGGTGATCCCGGGTGAGAAGACGGCGGGTGAGCGGTTCGCCGGCGCGGTGCAGACCTTCTCCATCGAAGGGATGATGCGCGACGGACGGGCGCTGCAGGCCGGGACCAGCCACTACATGGGCACCAACTTCGCCGAGGCCTTCGACATCAGCTACACCGGCGCCGATGGGCAACTCACGCACTGCCACACCACGTCCTGGGGCATGTCCACCCGGATGATCGGCGCGGTGATCATGGCGCACGGCGATGACAAGGGGCTGATCCTGCCGCCTCGGCTCGCGCCCTACCAGGTCGTCATCGTGCCGATCGGGCGAGGGGACGGGCAAGGCGAGGTCCTCGAGCGGGCCGCCGGGATCGCCGCCGAGCTGGTCCAGGCCGGGGTGCGGGTGCATCTGGATGCCCGGGACGCCTCCCCCGGTTTCAAGTTTCATGACTGGGAGCTCAAGGGCGTCCCGATCCGGCTGGAGATCGGTCCGCGGGACCTCGCCGCCGGTGTCGCGACGTACGCGTCCCGGCTCGGCGGCGGCAAGGAGCAGATCCCGCTCGCCGAACTGGCCGTGCGGCTGCCCGGGCTGCTGGAGGAGATGCAGCAGGCGATCTACGACCGGGCGCTGTCGTTCCGGGACGGGCACACCAGACCCGCCGACGACTGGGCGCAGTTCGTCGCGGGCGTCGCCACCGGCTGGGTCTCGGTGCTGCATTGCGGCGAGCCCGCCTGCGAAAACGACATCAAGGCCGAGACCTCGGCCACCCCGCGGTGCGTCCCGCTCGGGGGTGCGGCCGAGGAAGGGCCGTGCGTGCGGTGCGGGAGCCCGTCCGCGTACGGCACCCGCGTGTTGTTCGGCCGGGCCTACTGACCTGGCCGTCTAGGCCTGCAGGTCGATGACCACCTTGACGTCGTCATCGTTCTTGTTCAGCGCATCGGTCCAGTGCTCCAGCGGGACGCGGCGGGTGATGAGGCGTTCCAGCCAGGGCAGGTCTGCGGAGGCGAGCGCCTCGGCGGCCTGCTCATAGTGCCGGTGGGCCGCGTTCACCGAACCGAAGACGACACCGTTGCCGAGCACGAGTTGCTTGTTCAACAGATCCATCGGCACCGGGATCGCGTCGTCGGCGGACATGATGCCGGCCAGCGCCATGATGCCGTTCGGCGCCAGGTGCTGCAGCAATTCGACGATCAGCGGGCCGTAGCCGGTCGCCTCGATCACCACATCCGGCGCGAACCCCAGGCCGGCCACGCCGGTGTGGTGGTAGGTCGCGCCGAGGTCGGCAACGAGTTGCGGCTTGCGCCCTCCCTCGACCCGGTCCAGGACGTGCACCTGCAGCCCCCGCTGCACACCGATCATGGCGGCCAGCAGCCCGATCGGGCCGGCGCCGGTGACCAGCGCGGTGCGCGGCGCGTAGGTGGCGCGGTGCCCGATCCGTTCGACCTGCTCCCAGGCCTTGGCGACGACCGAGGTGGGTTCGAGCAGGACACCGCAGTCCCCGAGCGCGGCGGCGATCGGGATCAGGAAGCCCGGTTCGGCCCGCCAACGGGTGGCGCCATAGCCGTCCCGCTGCTTGATCCCGCGCTCGACGTATCGACCGTTCGCGCACATGTCCCACTCCCCGGCGGCGCACCACGGGCAGGGAACCGGGTCCGGGCGCCGCACGACTCCGGCCACCAGGTCGCCCGCGGAGAACCCGGAGGTGCCCGGCGCCTCCACCACCCGGCCGAGGGACTCGTGGCCCAGCACCAGCGTGGTGGCGCCCGGCGGCGGCTCGCCGTATCCCTCCCGAGCGATCTCGACGTCGGTGCCGCACACCCCCATCAATAGGCCCTCCACCAGGACGGACCCGTCGGCGGCCGCCGGCTCAGGGCGCTCCTCAACGGTGGCGGTGGACAACTGTCCTGGGGTCACACACAGCGCGCGCATGGTCGCTAACCTCTCATCCTGGCGGCTTTCCTGTCGTTGCCACGCGCCGGACGCGCCGAAGCAGGCCCCGGGGATGCGCCGGAGCGCCGCTTGCTGGTGCCTCCCGGCAGCGCGGAACAGCCGACCCTGCGCCGGTTGCGGCAGGCCGGGTTACCGTCAGCAGGTGAGGGCCCCCCGCGCAGCCGTGCTGACCAGGTGGACTGTGGTGGCGGTCACCCTGGTCGCCCTGGGCAGCCTGCCCGCGCTGGCCCGCTACCTGCCCTCGCCGGGTGTGACGGCCGAAAACGCTGCCGCCTTGATCGCGCGGATCCGCGCGTCGGGACCTGTGGGGTTCAGCGGATACGCCGAATCCCACGGCACTGTGGCCATCCCCGATGCCACCCAGTTGGGGAACCTGCCGTCCCTGCTCGGTGACACGACCCGGATGCGGGCGTGGTGGACCTCCGCCAGCCAATGGCGGGTGGATGTCATCGACCCGCTCGGGGAAACGGACACCTATGGCTTCCCGTCCGGCACCTGGGTGTGGGACTCCCAGCGGCGCCGGGCGACAGCCGTGGATGGGGAGCCGCCGGTGCGGGTCCCGCGGGCGGCCGACCTGCTGCCCAGCACGTTGGGGCGCCGGTTAGCCGGCGCGGCGGGCTCCGCGCAGCTTTCGCGGCTACCGACGCATGTGATTGCCGGCCGGGACGCGCAAGGCGTGCGGCTGGTACCGGGCCACCTCAGCACGGTGGATCACGTCGATGTGTGGGCCGACAACCGCACCGGGGTCCCGCTGCAGGTTCAGATCACCGCGCGCGGCGAATCGCACCCGACGATCTCCAGCGCCTTCCTGGACATCTCCTTCGGTGTTCCGGCCGCCACCACCACGACGTTCTCCCCGCCGCTGGACGCCTTCGTCCAGCAGGTGAGCGCCGCCGACCTGCAGGGCCTGCTCGGGCGGCTGTTCCGGGTGCCGTACCCTCGGCAGCTCGCCGGACTGCCTGCCACGGAGGCCTTTCCCGGGCAGGCGGGGGTCGCGACCTACGGTGACGCGCTGGGCCTGCTCGCGGTCGCGACGTTGTCGAACGACGACGCCGATCATTTCGCCGCCGCGCTGAAGGGCAGGGCGACCCCGGTGCACCTGCCCGGCATGCCGCAGGCGCGGGCCCTTTCGATCAGCACCCCGCTGATCACCGCCCTGCTGGTGAGCACCCGAAACAGCGACATCCTGCTGGCCGGCACGCTCCCGGCCGCCACGGTGCAAAGCGCCTACCTCGATCTGGTCGCCCAGTTCCGGGTGGGTCAGGCGTGAGCACGACGGACGGGGCGTGGGCGATCCGCACGACCACCCTGGTCAAACGCTTCGGCGCCGTCACGGCCGTGGACCGGGTCGATCTTCAGGTCGCGACCGGCGCGCGGCTGGGCCTGCTGGGACCGAACGGTTCTGGAAAAACGACCTTGGTACGGCTGCTGCTGGGCCTCGTGCACGCCACGTCCGGCCAGATCGAGGTGCTGGGCGAACGCGTTCCCCAACGCTCCGCGCGGGTACTCCCTCGGGTCGGCGCCCTGGTCGAGGGCCCCGGCGCCTACGAGCACCTGTCGGGTCGGGCGAACCTGCGGCTGATGGACGCCGCCGGCCCGGGGGGCAGCCGCCGGGATCGTTCCCGGCGGGTGGAACAGAGCCTTTCCACCGTGGGCCTGGCCGGGGTCGGCCGGCGGCGGGTCAAGGGCTACTCGCTCGGCATGCGGCAGCGGCTCGGGCTGGCCGCCGCCCTGCTGCGCGACCCCGAACTGCTGTTGCTGGACGAACCCACGAACGGCCTGGACCCGCAGGGAATCCACGAGTTGCGGGCGCTGCTGCTGGCCGTGAATGCCGCCGGCACGACGGTCGTGCTCTCCAGTCACCTGCTCACCGAGGTGGAAGCGTTCTGCACCGACGTTGCCGTGCTGGATCGCGGCCGGCTGGCCTTTCACGGTTCACTGGCCGAACTACGCAAGCCGACCGGACGCGTCGTGGTGCGGACCCCGGATACCGCCGCGGCCAGAGCCCTGCTCGGCGCCGCCGTCGTGGACAGCTACGGTGATCAACTACTGGTCGCTGCCGACGACACCGCGGCGCTGAACGCCCGACTCGTGACGGCAGGGTTACGGGTGCAGTCCTTGCAGGCCGAACGCCGCAGCCTCGAGGACATGGTGCTGCACCTGACCGGGCCGTCGTCGGACCGGTACGACCTGGCCGGCGGGGAGCAGGACGCCTCGTGATCATCGTGGAACTGCACCAGTTGGTGCGACGGCCCCGGACCTGGGTGAGCATCTTGTTGCTGGTGCTGCTCCCCACGGTCGTCGCGCTGTTCCTGCACGGCACCGACGTCTCCCCCCGGCCCGGTCAGGGCACGGCCTTCCTGGCCGAGGTGCTGAACAACGGCGCGCTGTTCCCGGCGGCCGCCCTGGCGATCGTGCTGCCGATCTTTCTGCCGATCGCGGTCGCCACCATCGCCGGCGAGGCCATCGCCGGCGAGGCGGCCGGCGGCACGTTGCGCTACCTGCTGGTCCGCCCGGTCGGTCGGACCCGGCTGCTGATCGCCAAGCTCGTCGCCGTGATGGCCTACACACTGCTCGCGGTGGTGGTCGTGGCCGCGACCTCCTACGTCGTGGGTGTGGCCCTGTTCGGCCAGCACGCGATCGCCACCGTCTCGGGCACCGGGGACCTCAAAACCCAGGCGTCGGTGCTGCGCACCGTGGGGGCGATGCTCTACGTCGGCTGGAGCATGCTGGGCGTTGCTGCGGTGGCGCTGTTTCTGTCCACCGTCACCGACTCGCCGCTGGCCGCCTCGCTCGGCGCGATCGCGGTGCTGATCGGGAGCGGGGTCCTGCAGGCCCTGGACGCGGCCCGCTCCATCCAGCCCTACCTGCCGACGAAATACTGGCTGGCGTTCATCGACCTGTTCCGGGACCCGATCCTGTGGCGCGACGTCGAGCGCGGGATCGCGCTGCAGGCCGTGTACGTCGCAGTTTTCCTGGCCGCAGCCTGGGCCAACTTCACCACCCGGGACATCACCGCCTAGCCGCCGCCGGCGGCCCGCAGGGCCGGGCAATCCCGGGGCGCCGCCGGCGCCGCCGGCCCGAGCGCCGACAGCACCAGCCCGATGACCAGCGGGTCGCGCGGCAGGCCCCCGTGGGAGACCTGCGCGCCCGGGCAGGCCTGCTGCAGATCCACGTTCAGCGCCCCGGCGAGGCGGGCCGAGTCCGGTGGGCGCACGGTCTGGTCCTGCTCGGTCCACACCGACATCCACAACGGCCCCGCCGGGGTCTCATCGCCACGGTTCAGCGCCCGGAGCAGCGCACTTCCGGGCAGCAGCTGCGCGCAGGCGTCCACGCAGGCGCCCGGGACCAGCGCGTCGGCGGAGGCGGCCAGCACGGCGCCGTGCTGCGGCGAGCCGAGGCTGACGACCCGCCGGACGTGGCCGGCCCCGCCGTAGCTGCGGACATAGAGGCGGGCCACCACCCCGCCGGCCGAGTAGCCCACCAGATCGACCGACGGGGCGCTGCCCTGAGCGGCCCGGACGGCCGCCGCCAGGGCCTGCGCCTGCGCGTTCAGATCGCCGGTACCGTCGCCCGGCAGCGGCACCACGGTGACCCTCCGTCCGGCCGCGGCGAGTCGCGCGGCCAGCACGGACAGGCTCGAGGTGTCGCCGCCGTAACCGGGAATGAGCAGGACGGGTCCAGGTTGTCCCTGCGGAACGGCGGCCGGTGCGGCGCCCGGCCGCAGGGCCAAGGTCACCCCGGCGAGGAGCACCGCCAGCAGCGCCGCGGCGGTGCCGAATAGCAGCCGCCGCCGCGCAGGGGACAGCCCGGAGGCAATCAGGACGGTGCTCAGCTCCCTTCGAACGGCGACGGGAAGGTCCAGCCGGGCAGCTAACCGATCCTGACACCTTGCGGGAGGTGAAACAGGTCATCCGGGTCGTATCGCCGCTTGACCAGCTGCAACCGGGCCAGGTTGGCTCCGTAGTAGGCGGTCTGCGGGTCGGCCAGGCTCGGGTCTGCGTAGTTCTGGTAGGCGGCGCCGGTGGCGTACGGGTGCAGCGGCGCCTGCACGCTGCGCAGCGAGGCCTGGTTCGCGGCCTGCGGACCGTTGCCGGCCTGCCGCGCCCAGGAGGCGGTGTACTGAGCGCCGAAGAGCGCGTCGCGATGCACGAACGCGGTATCGGCGGGATGGAGCTGGCTGACGGCGCCGCCCCAACTGTCAAAGCCCACCCCGCCTACGTCCAGCGACCGATCCGTCTGACGCCGTTCGACCGCACCGGCCAGCGCCTCGAGCGCGCTGAGCGGGATCGGCCCGGTGAAAAAGTCGGAGGCGGCGACGAACGCGTCCCGCGGCAGGCTGCCCCCGCGCCCGTAGTCCCCCACCTGGCAGGCGGCCGCGGGCTGCCCGGAGCAGCCGGCTTCCACAAACATGGCCGCGAGATAGTCACTGTCGCGCACCGACCGTCCTCGTGGCGGGGAGCCCACCGAGGCAGTGAGCATCGCCAGGGCCGGGCCAAGATCGGCGCTCGGGCCGACGTAACACCCCCCGATCGACGCGGAAGGTGTCCCTTCGGTCGTGGCCAACAGGTGGCACGTCGACCACAGGGCGTCGCCCTGCGCGGGAGCCCACCGCTGCCAGCCGTCGACGACGTGGGCCGCCATGGGCCATGGCCAGTCGAGGCTGAAAATCGCCAGGCTGCGGGTGGGGTGGGTGCGCAGCGTGAGGCTGGTCACGACGCCGAAGCTGCCGCCCCCGCCGCGCAGCGCCCAGAACAGGTCCGGTTCGCTGGACGGGTCGGCGGTGAGCAGGCGGCCGTCGGCCAGCACGACCTGCGCCGCGGCCAGCCGGTCACAGGTCAGGCCATACCGGCGGCCGACCACCCCCATCCCGCCGCCCAGCGCCAGCCCGGCGAGGCCCACCGTGGGGCACGAGCCGGCCGGGACGCTGACCCCGTGGCCGGCGAGGGCGGCGTACACGTCGAGCAACCCGGCCCCGGCACCGATGGTGGCGGTGTTCGGGTTCACCGAGATCGCCGACAGCTGGCGCAGATCGACAACGAGGCCGTCGCCGGTGGAGGCGCCCGTATAGGAATGGCCCCCGGCGCGGACGTGCAGGGGCAGCCGGTTGTCGGCCGCGAAGCGCACCGCCGCCCGCACGTCGTCCGGCCCCGCCACGACCGCGATCGCCGCGGGTCTGGCGGCCGCGTCGAACCGGCGATTGAACAGCAGCCGCCGGGTGTCGTAACCGGCGTCACCGGTGCGCAGCAGCCGACCAGCCAGCTTGCCATGCAGCGCCGCCCAGTTCGGGACCGCGGGAGTGCTCGGCGCCAGACCCGACGGCGCCGGCCGGCCCGATGGCGTGGCGCTGGCCGGCTGGGCGGTGCCCGCGGACCTCCGCGGCGATCTGTCACTGCAGCCCCCGACCAGCCCCGCCGCCAGCAGGCCCTGCATCAGCCGCCGACGCGCGATCGCCACCTAGGCAGTCTGTCCCAGCCGCTGGGCTAGTGGGCGGCCTTTGCTCCAGGACGCTTGAGTGCCGATGACACCACCGCCGTGGGTTCGGTCGTCGTGGTCTTCTTCTCCTGCTTGGGCTTTCGGACCTCGCGGCCGCCCTTGTTCTTGCTGGACATACGTGACTCCTCGGATCGAGCTGGCGCGGACTGGTGGGAACAGTTCTCCGCGGTGCTCCTGCGCCCCGGTGGTCGGTGGCTCGACGGTAGGCCGATTCGGGCGCTGAGGGAAGCGGCCGGGCCGTGATCGCCTGGCGCGAGGGCCCTATGTCAGAGCGCCTCGACAATTTCGTGAATCTTGACGGCGACGTGCAGCTCCAGCTGCCCCTCCTCGCGCCAGGTCGGGCCCAGCAGGTCGCCGATCCGGGTCAGCCGCTGACGCAACGTGTTGACGTGCAGGTAGAGCGCCGCGGCGGTCCGGACCAGATTGCCGTTGCAGTCGAAATACACCTGCAGCGTGGTCACCAGACGGGTGTCGTGCTGGGCGTCGTAGCCCAGGACCGGACCGAGCCGCGTGTGGATGAACTCATCGATCTGGTCGCGGCTGGCCCCGCTGAACAGCAACCCGTAAAGTCCCAGCTCCGCGGGTGTCGCCCGGCCGCCGACCCGGCCGAGCGCCAGCAAGATCCGTTCGCAGCGGGCCGCGTCGCGGTGTGCGGCCTTCAGCTGCGCGACCCCGTGCCGGGGTCCGGCCGCGCCCACGGTGGCCCGCGCCCCGAGTTGATCAAGCCGGGCGATGACCCGGCTGGCCGCTTGGTCCGCGGGCAGGTCGGGGATGAGGCAGACGACGCTACCGTCGTGCTCGCCGGCCACGCCACCCAGATCGCCGCTGACCGCGTTGGCCGCGTCCAGAACCTGGGTGCGTCGCCCCGGGTCCACCGGTCGGGCCGTGACCACGGCATGGGATCGGCTCAGGTCGACGCCGAGAAGCTGCGCTCGCCGGGTCAGGGCGGCCTCATCGACCGGATAGGAGCTGAGCAGGTCGTCGAGCAGCTCACCGCGCACCCGCTGCTCGGCGGCGGCCACCGACCGGCGGGTCAACAGCAGTAGGGCCGTCACCTGCGCCGCCCGTTCGAGGGTGCGTAGCTCGGCGTCGTCGAAAGCCCTGGATCGGGTCGAGAGCATCACCGCGATGTGCTCCGCCCCCGCGATGATCGGCGTCACCCACACCGGGGTTCCGGCCGGGGAAGGATGGAAACGCACCGTGCGACCGAGGCTGAAGGCCCGCTGCCGGCTGCTCTCCCAGGAACCGGTTTTCGGTCCCCCCGCGCCGCGCAGCCGGTCTTCATCCGGGCGCAGATGCACGCGCAACGTGCGACCGGCCCCGGCGGAGCTGGCCAGCTCCTGCCCATCGGGCCCCAAGACCAGCAGGTCCGCGTCGAGGACCTCGGCCAGCGCGGCCACCACGCTGGTCATGTCCGACCCCTGCAGCACCAGGTCGGCCAACCGCTGATGGACGGTGGCGGACCGCTCGACCATGTCCGCCTGCGCCTTAACCGCGGCATGCGCCGCGGTGAGTTCGCCGACCACCTGCCGGGACTGCTCGAACAGGCGAGCGTTGTTCAGCGCGATCGCGGCGTGGTTTCCCAACGATGACAGGAGCGCGACCTCCTCCGGGGCGAAGCTGCGTGGGGCGCGGTCCGCGGCGAACAGGACGCCGATCACCTCGCCGGCCAGCAGCAGGGGCACCCCGAGGATGCCGGCCAGGCCTTCCTCGGCGACCAGGCTGTCGATGACATGGATGATGCGCCCGTCCTGCAGGTAATCGACGGTCCAGAACGGCTCCCCTGTCTTGGCGACGAGACCGCTCACGCCCGAACCATGCGGCAGCCGCATCGCGGTGAGGGCATGGGTGGTCATCCCCTCGGCCACCCGCATGGAGGTATCCCCGCCGTCCTCATCGAGCAGGGTCAGGTAGGCCACATCGCTGCGCAGCAGCTGCCGGGCTCGGCGCACGATGGCCTTGAGGACCTTGTCGGTGTCGCGCAGGGACGACAGGTCCCCGGCCGTCGCGTACAACGCGGCCAAGGCACTCTCCCGGCCCTTGCGGCGTTCCGTGGCATCCCGAATTTGCCGGGCGAGCTCGTAGGCCTCTACAGCGTCCGCCGACAGGTCGGCACCGGTGCGCTCGGCATAGGTCGCTAACCATTCCGCGTAAGCCGATTCCGGCGCTTCCTCGGCGAGAAGTGTCAGCAGCCCTGGGACGCCGAGGTCACGGCGGATGGCGTGTTGGCGTTCGGCGAACTCCCGCCGGTGCACCGAGCTCATGCTGTCCTCATCCTCGCGATACGGCCGGCCGCATGCCGTTAGCCGGCCGTGGTGCCGCCGTCGATCACCAGGGACGAACCGCTGATGAGCGCGGCGGCGGGGGTGCAGAGATACGCGGCGAGTTCGGCTACCTCGTCGGGTTCGACGAACCGTTTGATGGCGGCACCCGACAGCATGATCTGCGCGATCACCTCGTCCGCGGGGATGCCATGCAGTTCCGCCTGCGCTGCAACCTGCCGGTCCACCAGGGGGGTGCGCACGTATCCGGGCGCGATGCAGTTCGAGGTGACGCCCTTCGCGCCGCCTTCGAGAGCGGTCACCTTGGACAGGCCCTCCAGTCCGTGCTTCGCCGCCACGTAGGCGGCTTTGAACGGGGATGCCTGCCGTCCGTGGATGGACGAGATGTTGACGATCCGCCCCCAGCCGCGGGCATACATCCCGGGGAGCACCGCCTTGATGAGCTCGAAGGGTGCCACCAGCATCAGCTTGATGATGTGCTCGAAGGCCTCCGCCGGGAAGTCCTCCACCGGCGACAGATGCTGAATTCCGGCGTTGTTCACCAGGATGTCGACGTCGAGGACGGGCACAGGTCCCGGCAAGGACAGGTCGAGGATCAGGGCGGCGCCGCCGATTTCTCGCGCGACCTGCTCGGCGCCGGACGCGTCGATGTCCAGCACCGTCACCTGTGCCCCGGCGCGGGCGAGGCGCCTTGCGCACGCCGCGCCGATGCCACTTGCGGCGCCGGTCACCAGCGCCCGGCGGCCGGCCAGCTCAGCGCTTTTCGGAAGCACCGCGCCCTCCGGCAGCACGGTGCCTTCCGGGAGCACGGTGCCTTCGGGGATCACGGTGCCTCCTGTCGTGGACCGCTGGCCGGTCGTCGGAAAAGCCGGTCCCGGCGGGGCAGCTGGTGCGCCATGCCCCGCCGGGACCGTCTGTCCTCGCGCTCAGCCGGTGGCTGCGGGGGTGTATCCCTTGGCGATGTCGGACTCGAACAAGCCCTTTTCGACCCTCAGTCCGTCGATGGCGAGGTTCGCCGTGCTGGCCCGGATGATGTAGGTCTGCCGGCCCGGAATCTGGCCCAGCTTGCTGTAGTCCAGGGGCGCGATGATGCCGTTCGTGTCCACGTTGCTCAGCGTGTGGAAAGCCTTCTCGATTCCGAGACGACTCAGGTCCTTGGCGGCGCAGGCTGCCTTCAAGGTCTGCTCGTAGATCTTGCCAACGCCGTAGCCATAGGTCACGCCCGCGTTCGGGCTGCCGTTCGGGTACTTGGCCTTGTAGGCGGCCAGCACCTTGACGACCGCCGGGTTGCTGGAGGACAGCGGCGCGGATGAGGCCGACAGGTAGAAGTTCTTCTCCAGCGCCGGACCGGCCGCACTCTTGAGCAGGAGTGGGCTGAACACCGGGTTGTTGCCCAAGATCGGCACATCCAGCCCGATGGACGCTGCGACACCCGCCGCGCTGGCGAGTTGCTTCGGCGCCACAGTCAGCATGATCGCTTTCACGCCGGCCTGCTTGAGCGCCTGGACGGCGCTGGTCATGTCGGTCTCGGTCGCCTTGACCTGTTCCTTGACGACGCTCAGACCCAGCTTGCTCGCGGCATATTCGGACCCCGCAAGACCGTTCGCGCCGTACGCGCCTTCGAAGTAGATGTGGCCGATCTTGTCGCCCTTATGGATCTTGCCTTGGTCGACGAGGTACGAAATCCCGTTGATCATCTCGATGTCGTAGGTCGCACCGGAGATTTGAATATCGGGATTGGTGAGCAGCGAGGACGCCCAGGTGGCGGTAGCCGACACCATGTGGTCGGTCTTGATCGTCGGCAGGAGTGCCGTCGTGGCCGGAGACCCGATCACCTGCAGGATGCCGGCGATGTTCGGCGCCTCCTGTGCGTATTCGCTCACGGCCTTCTGGACGTCGTATCCGGTGTCCTTCACCACAAGGTTGATCTTGTGCCCGCAAACCCCACCCGCCGCGTTGATCTCATCGACCGCGAGCTGGTTTCCCTGCGTCACGGTGGTGCCGAGCGCCGCGAAGACACCCGACTCGTCGGTGAGCACACCGAGGTTGATCGTGTCGCTCGTCACGCCCGGACCAACCTTGATCCCGTTCGAGCTGGCGCCACCGGATGAACTGACTGTCGTCGCCTTGGTGCTACAGGCGGTCGCCGCAAAGGCGAGTGCCAGCAGCACTCCTGCGGTGGTACGGGATCGGGTGGTCATACGCTGTCCTCCTGAAAGGGCCCGCT
>DASYGP010000036.1:0-5168 GCA_035999615.1 Mycobacteriales bacterium | reverse complement strand
GTCCGGATGGCCGTGCTCTACCTGCTGCTCGCCGGCACCCAGGACGCCGCATGAGTGGCTGGCTGCTGCGCGGGGCGTCCCTGCTCGGCGGCGCACCGCAGGACCTGCTGCTGCGCGACGGGGTCATTGCCGAGATCGGTCCGGCCGGAACGCTGACCGGCGGGGACCTGATCGAGGCCGACGGTCTGGTCGCGCTGCCTGGCCTGGTCGACCTGCACACCCACCTGCGCGAACCCGGCCGGGAGGACGCCGAAACCGTCGAGACCGGCACCGCCGCCGCCGCGCTCGGCGGCTACACCGCGGTGCACGCAATGGCGAACACCGACCCGGTCGCCGACACCGCCGGCGTCGTCGAGCAGGTCTTCCACCTCGGCCGCAGCGCCGGGCACTGCGACGTCGCCCCGGTCGGCGCGGTCACCCTCGGGCTGGCCGGCCGGCAGCTCGCCGAGCTCGGCGCGATGGCCGAATCCGCGGCCCGGGTCCGGGTGTTCTCCGACGACGGCGTCTGCGTCTCCGACGCGGTGCTGATGCGCCGGGCGCTGGAATACGTCAAGGCCTTCGACGGGGTGATCGCCCAGCACGCGGAGGAACCACGGCTGACCGAAGGCGCCCAGATGCACGAGGGCGTGGTGTCCGCCCGGCTCGGGTTGACCGGCTGGCCGGCCGCCGCCGAGGAAGCGATCATCGCCCGGGACTGCCTGCTGGCCGGGCATGTCGGGTCCCGGCTGCACATCTGCCACGTGTCGACGGCGGGCAGCGTGGAGCTGATCCGGTGGGCGAAGGGCCGCGGGGTGCAGGTCACCGCCGAGGTCACCCCGCATCACCTGCTGCTCACCGACACTCTCGCCACCTCCTACGACCCGGTGTTCAAGGTCAACCCGCCGCTGCGCACCGCCGAAGACGTGGCCGCGCTGCGCGAGGCGCTCGCCGACGGCACCATCGACTGCGTCGCCACCGACCACGCGCCGCACGCGGTGGAGGACAAGGAAACCGAGTGGGCCGCGGCCCGACCGGGCATGCTCGGGCTTCAGACCGCGCTGCCCGTGCTCTGGTCGCTGGGGCTGCTCAGCTGGGCGCAGCTCGCCGACCGGATGTCGCACGCCCCGGCCCGGATCGGCCGGCTGACCGGCCACGGCCGGCCGCTGGCCGCCGGCGAGCCGGCGAACCTGTGCCTGGTGGATCCGGCCGCGACCTGGACGGTGGACGGCCGGCAGCTGGCCTCCAAGGCGCACAACACCCCGTTCGAGGGTCGGGAGCTGCCCGGCCGGGTGCTGGCCACCTTCCTGCGCGGCCGGCCGACAGTCCTCGACGGGAAGCTCACATGAGCGGGGAGGACACTGCGCCGGTGCCCGCACTGCTCGCCTTAGAAGACGGCCGGGTCTTTCGCGGCGAGGCATACGGCGCGCGCGGGGAGACGTTCGGCGAGGCGGTCTTCGCCACCGGGATGACCGGCTACCAGGAGACGCTCACCGACCCCAGCTACCACCGGCAGGTGGTGATCCAGACCTCGCCGCACATCGGCAACACCGGAGTGAACGAGGCCGACCCCGAGTCCAGCCGGATCTGGGTCGCCGGCTACGTCGTGCGCGATCCCTCCCCGATCGCCTCCTCCTGGCGGTCCACCGGCCGGCTGCAGGACGCGCTCAGCGCGCAGGGCATCGTCGGGATCAGCGGCGTCGACACCCGGGCGATGACCCGGCACCTGCGCGAACGCGGCGCGATGCGCTGCGGCATCTCCAGTCTGGAAACCGACGCGGATGCGCTGCGGGACAGGGTGTTAGCCGCCCCCGGCATGCAGGGCGCCGACCTGTGCGGGGAGGTCAGCACCCCGGCCAGCTACGTGGTGCCGGCGGTCGGGACCCGGCGGTTCACCGTCGCCGCGGTCGACCTCGGAATCAAGCGGATGACCCCGATACGCCTGGCCGAACGCGGCGTCGAAGTGCAGGTGCTGCCGGCCCGGTCCACCGCCGAGCAGATCCTCGCCGGCCGCCCAGACGGGGTGTTCTTCTCCAACGGCCCGGGCGACCCGGCCACCGCCGACGGCCCAGTCGCCGCGCTGCGCGGCGTGCTGGACGCCGGCGTGCCGGTGTTCGGGATCTGTTTCGGCAACCAGATCCTCGGCCGGGCACTGGGTTTTCCCACCTACAAGCTGCGCTTCGGGCACCGCGGCATCAACCAGCCGGTGCAGGACCGCGGCACCGGCAAGGTGGAGGTCACCGCGCACAACCACGGTTTCGCGGTGGACGCGCCGCTGGACGGGCCCAGTGACAGCCCCTACGGCCGGGTCGTGGTCAGCCACGTCAACCTCAACGATCAGGTGGTGGAGGGCCTCGCCTGCCTGGACGCGCCGGCGTTCAGCGTGCAGTACCACCCGGAGGCCGCGGGCGGCCCGCACGACGCCGCGTACCTGTTCGACCGGTTCACCGATCTGATGGCGGCCGGCGGCCGCCCGGTGGGGGCGGGGGTCTGATGCCGCGGCGCAGCGACATCACCAGCGTGCTGGTCATCGGCTCCGGCCCGATCGTGATCGGGCAGGCCTGCGAATTCGACTACTCCGGCACCCAGGCCTGCCGGGTACTGCGCGCCGAAGGGCTGCGGGTCAGCCTGGTCAACTCCAACCCGGCGACGATCATGACCGACCCGGAGTTCGCCGACGCCACCTACATCGAGCCGATCACCCCCGAGGTCGTGGAGCAGGTCATCGCCCGGGAACGCCCGGACGCGCTGCTGGCCACCCTCGGCGGGCAGACCGCGCTGAACACCGCGGTGGCACTGCACGAGCGGGGGGTGCTGGAGAAATACGGCGTGGAACTCATCGGCGCCGACATCGACGCGATCCAGGCGGGGGAGGACCGGGCCCGGTTCAAGCAGATCGTCGCCTCGGTGGGGGCCGAGTCGGCGCGCAGCCTGATCTGCCACGGGATGGACGAATGTCTCAGCGCCGCAACCGAACTCGGCTACCCGGTGGTCGTCCGGCCGAGCTTCACCATGGGGGGCGCCGGCTCCGGGATCGCGCACGACGAGGCGATGCTCCGCCGGATCGCCGGCACCGGGCTGGCGCTGTCCCCGACCGCCGAGGTGCTGCTGGAAGAAAGCGTGCTCGGCTGGAAGGAATTCGAACTCGAGCTGATGCGGGACCGCAACGACAACGTCGTCGTGGTCTGCTCGATCGAGAACCTCGACCCGATGGGCGTGCACACCGGCGACTCGATCACCGTCGCGCCGGCGATGACCCTGACCGACCGGGAATACCAGCACCTGCGCGATGTCGGCATCGCGGTGCTACGCGCGGTCGGCGTCGACACCGGCGGCTGCAACATCCAGTTCGCGATCGACCCGGCCGACGGCCGGCTGGTGGTCATCGAGATGAACCCGCGGGTGTCCCGGTCCTCCGCGCTGGCATCCAAGGCGACCGGCTTCCCGATCGCGAAGATCGCCGCGAAGCTGGCCATCGGCTACACCCTCGATGAGATCACCAACGACATCACCGGCTGCACCCCGGCGGCGTTCGAGCCGGCGCTGGACTACGTGGTGGTCAAGGCCCCGCGGTTCGCCTTCGAGAAGTTCCCCGGCGCGGACCCCGAACTGACCACGACGATGAAGTCGGTCGGCGAGGCGATGGCGATCGGCCGGAACTTCACCGAGGCGCTGGGCAAGGTGCTGCGTTCCCTGGAGCAGAGCCCGGCCGGGCTGCCCGTCGCGGGCGACCCCGGGGACCTGGCCCGGCTGCTGGCGCAGGCCGCGCTGCCCCGCGATGGCCGGCTGCTGACCGTTTTTGCCGCGTTGCGGGCCGGCGCCAGCACCGCGCAGCTGCACGAGGCCACCCGTATCGATCCTTGGTTTCTTGAACAGCTCGCCGTGATCCGCAACGTCGCCGACAGCACCACCCTGGACCCGGCCAGCCTGCGGCGGGCCAAACGCCACGGTCTGTCCGACGCGCAGATCGGCGCGGTGACCGGCGTTTCGGAAGCCGAGGTACGCGCCGCCCGGCACGCGGCGGGGATCCGGCCGGTGTACAAGACCGTCGACACCTGCGCCGCCGAATTCGAGGCCCGCACCCCCTATCACTACTCGACCTACGACGAGGAAACCGAAGTCGCGCCCAGCGATAAGCCCAAGGTGCTGATCCTGGGTTCCGGGCCGAACCGGATCGGGCAGGGCATCGAGTTCGACTACGCCTGTGTGCACGCCTCGTTCGCGCTGCACGACGCGGGCTACGAAACCGTAATGATCAACTGCAATCCGGAGACCGTCTCCACCGACTACGACACCTCCGACCGGCTTTACTTCGAGCCGCTCACCGTGGAGGACGTGCTGGAAGTCGTGCACGCCGAGCAGCAGTCCGGCACCGTCGTCGGGGTGGTCGTGCAGCTGGGCGGGCAGACCCCGCTGCGCATCGCGCAGGCCCTCGCCGACGCCGGCGTGCCGATCGTCGGGACCAGCCCGGAGGCGATCCACCTCGCCGAGGAACGCGGCGCGTTCGGCCAGGTGCTGGCCCGGGCCGGGCTGCCGGCCCCGCGGCACGGGATGGCCACGTCGTTCCCAGAGGCGCAGGCGATCGCGGCGGACATCGGCTACCCGGTGCTGGTCCGGCCCTCCTACGTCCTGGGCGGCCGGGGGATGGAGATTGTTTACGGCGACGACATGCTCGCCGGCTACATCGGCCGGGCCACCCAGATCAGCCCCGAGCACCCGGTGCTGGTCGACCGGTTCCTCGACGACGCCATCGAAATCGACGTGGACGCGCTGTTCGACGGGACCGAGCTCTATCTCGGCGGGGTGATGGAGCACATCGAGGAGGCCGGGATCCACTCCGGGGACTCGGCCTGCGCGCTGCCGCCGATCACCTTGGGCCGCGCCGACATCGCCCGGATCCGCAGCTCCACCGAGGCGATCGCCCGCGGCGTCGGGGTTCGCGGCCTGCTGAATGTGCAATACGCGTTGGCCGGTGACGTGCTGTACGTGCTGGAGGCCAATCCCCGGGCCAGCCGTACGGTGCCGTTCGTCTCGAAGGCCACCGCCGTGCCGCTGGCCAAGGCGGCCGCCCGGGTGATGCTCGGCGCCTCGATCGCCGCGCTGCGCACTGAAGGACTGCTGCCGGCCTCCGGCGACGGCGCGGACCTGCCGCTGGACAGCCACATCTCGGTGAAGGAAGCGGTGCTGCCGTT
>DASYGP010000171.1:0-3222 GCA_035999615.1 Mycobacteriales bacterium | reverse complement strand
GGGGAGTGCGTGTCAGCCGAGCCGGCCCCGGCAGAGCTGCAGGATGGCGAGGGCGATGTCCGCGCCAGGGTCGCCGAGGGCGTCGACGTACCGGCCGATGACCTGGTTCTCGCGCGCGTGCTGGATGCCCGGCTCACCGGTGCCCCGGCGCAGCGCCTGAACCTGCTTGGACACCACGACGCGGTTGCGCAGCAGTTCGCGAATGCCCTCGTCGAGAGCATCGAGGGCGGCCCGGCCGGCGAGAACGTCGGTGACCAGTTCGCCGGTAGCGACGCCGGTCACCGCATCGACCGGCCCGGGAGCGCCGGGAACTGCGTGGGCTGGCGAGTGGCTGGGATGCACGGCAGGGTCTCCTTCGTCGGCGCGGCCAGCCTAACCAAGGGCGAGTACGTCCAGCAGATGGCGGGCGCCCGCTCCGCCGGTGGCCAGCGCCACCTCGATGGCGCGCGGCACGTCGAGGTCGGCCAACAGCGCGCGCTGAACCTCGTCGGCGTCGGCGCCGCCCGGGCCGCCGTGACCGGTCCGCGCTGCGGCCGCATACAGGCTGTCGAGGATCCCGGCGGCGGCGTCCAGCTCCGCAGTGGTGAAGTTCCAGCCGTCGGCCCAGCGGCGGTTCAGGCAGAGCAATCGGACCGCGGCGGGGCTGTGCGTCTTGAGTAAGTCGTCCACGAGCACCAGGTTGCCGCTGGACTTCGCCATTTTCGCGCCGTCCAGGGCGACGGTGCCGGCGCGCAGCCAGGCCCGGGCGAACGGCCGTACGCCGACCGCTGCCTCGGCGAGCATCGCCTCGCAGGCGTGGTGGGGGAAGGCCAGGTCGGCGCCGCCGGTGTGCAGGTCGACGCCGCCGCCGAAGGTGTCCAGCACCATCGCGGCGCATTCGGCGTGCCATCCTGGCCGGCCGGGCCCCCAGGGGCTGGGCCACGCCGGCCGCCCTCCCTCGTCCCCGGACTGCGTCCTCGGGCCGCCTCCTTCGTCGGCGGCTGCCACTCGGGGGCCGCCTCCTTCGTCGGCGGCCGGAACGCTGGGGCCGCCTCCTTCGTCGGCGGCCGGCACGGCCCGCCAGACGGCCACATCCAGCGGCTCCTGCTTACGCGGGTCGGTCGGTTCATCGCCATATTCGGCGGCCAGTTCCAGCGCCCGCGCGGGCTCCAGCCCGGCGGCAGCCCCCGCGGTGCGGGCGTAGACACTTCCCTTGACCTCGTACGCCTGCCCGTTCGCGAGCAGCGCCACCGCCAGCTCGATCACCCGGTCGATGTGCTTGCGGGCCGACGGCTCGTGATCCGGCGGGCGCACGCCGAGGGCGGTCATCGTCCGGTCGAAGGAGAATTTCTGCAGCGCGGCCAGCCGGTCGTAGTGCTCGCCGCGGCGGCCGGCCTCCGCAAACAGCGCCTCGTCGACGTCGGTGATGTTGCGGGCCAGCACGACGCGGGTGCCCTCGGCGCTGAGCACCCGGACGGCAGCGTCGGTCCACAGGTAGGTGGCCGCGTGGCCCAGGTGGGTGACGTCGTACGGGGTGATCCCGCAGGCGTAGGCCCGCAGCCGGCCGACGACCGGCAGTGGCGTGCCGGCCAGCACCAGCGGGCGCGGCGGGTGGTCGGGGCGGAGGCGGGCCATGCCGCCATCCTGCCAGCGTGGCCTCGCGGCCGGCGCCGCCTGTCCGGCTGAGCAACCCCGGGGCAGAGCCGGGCATTTGGCGTTAAACCCGCCGACGGGTTACGGATGAGTCACGACAAGGTTCGGTTTGGGCTAAGGTCGGCGGCGCTGTGTTGCTCGACGGGACCCGTCCGGGCCCCGGTGGCATGGCACCGCCGAATCGGTAACGACCCTTCGCGGGGTCGGGGCCGGACCGGGGACCCAGGTCCGCGGGGTGAATCGGCCGCCGTCGTGGTGGCCGTAGGGCCAACTTCCCGCCCGAACCCGTCAGCTAACCCGGTAGGCGGTCGAGGGAGAAAAGGAGAGCCGCCCTCCATGGCGACCCGCCGTGCTGCCGCCCGTTCGGTCCGCCTGGTTGCCGCAGTCTTCGCGGTGGCCCTCCCGTTGAGCCTGGTGGCCAGCGGTGTGGGTGAGGCCTCTCCGCCGTTGACCGTCGCCGAGGCGCAGGTGCAGCTCACCGCGCTGCAGGCCCGGCAGGACGTGGCGGTGGAGGCGTTCAACGAGGGCCGGCTGCAGCTGGTCGCCGCGCAGCGGCAGGCCGCCGCGGCGCAGCTGACGGTGGCCCGCAAGGCCGCCGCCGTAAACGCCGTCCGGGTGCAGGCCTCGCTGTTCGCGCGGAACGCCTACATCGGCACGGCAACCGACCCGATCACCGGGATGCTCGCCGGCGGCGATGCGACGGTGTTGCTCGACCGGATGGGCAACCTCGGTGCGGTGGCCAGGCTGCGGTCGGCCCGGACGACGGCGCTGCAGGCCGGTGAGGTGCAGCTGCAGGCGCTGCAGCAGGTGGCCACCGCGAAGGTTGCGCTCGCGCAGGACCGGCAGCGCCAGCTGACCGCGGCCAAGAGCCAGGTAGACGCGCTGATCACCGCCCAGCAGCAGGTGCTGAACCGGCTGCAGGTCGAGGCACGCCGCAAGCTTGAGGCGCAGCTCGCCGCGCAGCGCGCCGCCGCACAGGCGGCGGCTGCCCAGGCCCAGCGCGACGCGGCCGCCGCGGCGCGGGCGATCCGGATCGCTGTCGCCGCCCCCCCGGCGGCAACGAGAGGGGTCGCCCGCGTCGACGCGGCACCCGCCCCGGCGCAGGCGGCCGCCCCGCAGCAGGGCCCGGCACCTGCTCCGGCGCAGCAGGCGCCGCCGAGTCACGCCGCGTCCTCGAACGTGGCCGGCACGGTGCTGGCCGCGGCCTACTCCCAGCGCGGCAAGCCGTACTCCTACGGCGCCGCCGGCCCCGACGCGTACGACTGTTCCGGGCTGGTGATGTGGGCCTTCTCGCAGGCCGGCATCAGCCTGCCGCACAGCGCCGGTGCGCAGTACGGATACGGCACGCACATCGCGCCGGCCGACTTGCAGCCCGGCGACATCGTGTTCTTCGATGAGGGTGGCGGCATCGGCCACGACGGCATCTATGTCGGCAACGGCAACATGATCGACGCGAACCACAGCGGCGGCTGGGTCGACGTCCGCAGCATGGCCTGGTACCCGGGTCTGGTCGGCGGGACGCGGCTCTAAGCTAAAGTCCCTGCCATGCAGCGTGTTTCGGCGGTTCTGGCCGTCCTGGTTCTGGCCGTC